>JAYSUV010000419.1:0-36206 GCA_043718945.1 Planctomycetota bacterium | reverse complement strand
GTTTTGGCTGGATGGCGCCCGCTACGCCGATTCGCATGGTTACCATATCGATGCCGAACGCAGCATCTGGAAATATCGCGAGTGGGTGATCGACGCCTATAATAAGAATCTGCCGTTCGACCAGTTCACCATCGAACAGCTGGCGGGCGACATGCTCCCGAATGCAACGCCTGACCAGATCGTGGCCACTGGTTTCAATCGCAACGTGAAGCTCAACGGCGAGGGCGGTCGCATCGCCGAAGAGTGGTTCGCGGAGACCGTCATCGACCGCGTCGAGACCACCGGCCTGACCTGGATGGCATTAACCTTCAACTGCTGTCGCTGTCATGACCACAAGTACGACCCGATCACGCAGAAGGAGTTCTACCAGTTCTTCGCGTACTTCAACTCGGTCGAGGAATCGGGTGTCCTCGACGGCGAGGGAAGCAATTCCGCACCGATCCTGCGCGTCCCCGGCCCAGAACACGAGCAGAAGATCGCTGAGCTGAAACTGGCCATCGCGTCAGCGGAGATGAAACTGGCCGAACTGCGGAAGTCCTCGCCGGATCGACAGGTCGCCTGGGAGGCCGAGTTCGTCAAACAGCTCACCGACCAGCCCGACACCTGGCAACTGCTCTCCCCGACCGAGGTCAACAGCGCGGGTGGTGCGACACTGACCATGCAGCCCGACCACAGCTGGCTCGCCAGTGGAACCAACCCTACCCACGATGAGTACACGATTGTTGCTCCGATTGCGGAGGGGAAACTGACCGGCGTGCTGCTCGAAGCCTTCCCCGATGCATCGCTCCCGAACCAGAGCCTGGGCCGGTATCCCAACGGCAACTTCGTGCTGACCGATGTCGATGCGGTCATCACCGCGCCGTCGTTGACGAGCCCACTGACGGCCAACATCACGCGCGCAGAGTCGGACTACGACCAGCCCGATTGGCCGGTGAAGGCCATCGTCGACGACAAGCCCAAACGTAAGGGAAAGAACGGCAAGGGCTGGGCCGTCGATGGACCGACGAAGCGGGAGAACCGCAAGGCGATGTTTATCTTCGCGGCCCCGCTGGCAATCCCGGCGAATGCCACCGTGACGATTACACTCAAGCACGATGCGATTAGCCAGCACAACATCGGTCGCTTCCGCCTGTCAACGACCGGCTGGGCGGGCGAGAAGGTCAAGCTCGACGGCCCGACCTATCCGGAATCGCTGCGTATCGCCATCCAGACCGAGAAGTCCCAGCGCACGCCCGAACAACTCCAGGAGATCGAGACCCACTTCCGCGAGTCCGCCGACGCCGCCATTAAGCAGGGAGTGCAGGCGGTCGCCGACGCCCAGAAGGCCGTCACCAGCTACGAAAACAACCTCCCCAGCGTGATGGTCATGAAGGAACTACCGAACCCGCGCGATGCGTTCCAGCTCAAACGCGGTGAATATGATCAGCCGGGGGACAAAGTGTCGCGCGCGGTGCCGCAGTCGCTGCCTCCGCTTCCCGCAGGAGCCCCGAACAACCGGCTCGGCCTGGCCCAGTGGATGGTCTCGCGCGAGCATCCACTCACCGCGCGGGTGTGGGTCAACCGGGCTTGGGAACGGTTCTTCGGTGCGGGACTGGTACGTACCACGGAGAACCTTGGCTCGCAGTCCGAGTGGCCCAGTCATCCCGAACTGCTCGACTGGCTGGCGGCGGAGTTCATGGAGTCAACCGCTCTTCCCGCTGTGGGCGGTCAGCCAGCAGCCCAGTGGGACATGAAGGCATTGCAAAAGCTGTTGGTGATGAGCGCGACATACCGGCAGATCGCCAAGGTCACCTCGCCCGCTGATCCCGAGAACGTGTTACTCAGTCGCGGCCCGAGGTTCCGTCTCTCGGCGGAATCGACCCGGGACCAAGCACTGGCCCTCTCCGGACTGCTCGTCCCCAAGATCGGGGGCCCGAGCGTGCGACCGTATATGCCCGAGGGGGTCTGGGACGAGACCAGCCGTTACGGCGACCTGCGCGGGTACAAGGCCGACGGGGGCGAGGGGCTCTACCGTCGCAGCCTCTACACCATCTGGAAACGCACCGCACCCCCGCCGTCGATGATGCTCTTCGACTCCCCGGCCCGCGAGATCTGCACGGTGAAGCGTTCACGGACCAACACCCCACTACAGGCTCTCGCTCTGCTCAATGAGATCACCTACGTCGAGGCGGCCCGTAAGCTCGGGGAGCGGATGCTGGCCGAGGGCGGGTCCACCGTCGAGGGACGCATTGCGTTCGGCTTTCGGCTGGTCACCGCCCGCCAGCCGACAGCTGAGGAACTGGCCATTCTCATCGAGGGCTTGAACGCCGACCTCGCACGGTTCCAGGCGACTCCCGAAGCCGCCCAGCAGTATCTCGGTTTCGGAACCACCAAGAGCGCTGGCACCATCGCCCCGACGGAACTGGCTGCGTACGCCCTGACCGCTAACGTGCTGCTGAACCTCGATGAGGTCGTCACTCGCGAGTAGTGGCCAGCATCCAGCAAAGAGGGATTGCCGCAGATGAACGCGGATGAACACAGATGAACGTGATTTACCACCGGACACTGTATCGCCTCACTCCCTCATCTATCTGCGTTCATCCGTGTTCATCTGCGGCTCACTTCCTCTACCCTAAGATTCTCTCGTGATCTAACCAGCTCACTCACTGATCATCCCGATTCATTGCCACAATTTCTCTACTCGGTGCCCCCATGAACCCTTTCCAACTCACCGACCACCTCAACCGTCGCGTCTTCCTGCGGTCCTCCGCAGCCGGAATCGGCACGGCAGCACTGGCTTCACTACTCCAGCCGGGGCCAGTCAGCGCGGATGCGGGTCTGACGCATCACGCTCCGAAGGCGAAGCGGATCATCTATCTGTTTCAGTCGGGTGCTCCGTCGCAGATGGACCTGTTCGACCCCAAGCCCGCGATGGCTGGCAAGCGCGGCGAGGACCTGCCCGACTCGATTCGCAAGGGGCAGCGGCTGACCACCATGACCTCGGGCCAGGCGAAATTCCCGATCGCCCCGTCGATCTTCAATTTCGCCCAGCACGGCGAAAGCGGCATGTGGCTCAGCGAGCTGATGCCGCATATGGCTAAGGTCGCGGACGAGTTCTGCATGATCCGCTCCCTCCATACCGAAGCGATCAACCACGACCCGGCAATCACCTTCTGTCAGACCGGTTCGCAACTGGCCGGGCGACCCAGTATCGGCTCGTGGTCCAGCTATGGACTGGGGAGCGAGAACAAGGATCTGCCCGCGTATGTGGTGCTGACCTCGTTCGGGTCGGGGCGGCCCGATGACCAGCCGCTGTATGACCGGCTGTGGAGTTCGGGGTTCCTCCCTACCATGCACCAAGGGGTCAAGTTCCGCAACCAGGGCGACGCGGTGCTGTACCTGTCCAACCCGCCCGGCATCGACCCGCCCGCCCGCCGCAGCACGCTCGACCGGCTTAAGGCCCTCAACACTCAGCACCATCAAACCCTCGGCGACCCCGAGATCCAGTCCCGCATTGCCCAGTACGAGATGGCCTTTCGCATGCAGACGAGCGTGCCGGAGCTGATCGATCTGAAGAGCGAGCCGCAGCACATCCTCGACCTGTACGGCCCCGATGTCACGCGCCCCGGCTCCTATGCGGCGAACTGTCTGCTCGCCCGCCGCCTGGCCGAACGCGATGTCCGCTTCGTCCAGCTGTTCCACATGGGGTGGGACCACCACGGCGGCCTGCCGAATGCGATCAAGGGGCAATGCCGCGACACCGATCAGGCGACAGCTGCGCTGCTGACCGACCTCAAGCAGCGGGGTCTGCTGAATGACACGCTGATCGTGTGGGGCGGGGAGTTCGGTCGCACGATCTACTCGCAAGGCGGCGTGACCGAGACCGACTATGGCCGCGACCATCACCCGCGCTGCTTCACGGTCCTGATGGCGGGAGCGGGCGTCAAGAAGGGGCTGACGTACGGCGTCACCGATGACTACTGCTACAACATCGTCGAGAACCCGGTGCATGTGCATGACCTGAACGCCACGATTCTGCACCTGATGGGCGTCGACCACACGCGGCTGACTTACCGCTATCAGGGTCGCGACTTCCGCCTGACCGATATCCACGGCGAGATCGTGCAGAACGTGCTGGCCTGACATGTGAACCCAGGCAAGTTCGGCATGGGCTGAAGTTTGCCGTTCCGATCAGCCGATGCGACACGACGTTTCGGAACTGAGTGGATTGGAGACACCACAGGTCTACCGGTCCCGCATCGATCTTGTGCCAGCCCAGCAACTGACTACACTGGAATCAACGCCCGTGGATGCGTGTCTGCCGCAAGCGACCCAATCGACAGAATCAGGTGACTGATGAGTTTTCAATTCCCCGTGCATCCATTGCCGATGCCTCTCTCCCGACGAAGGGCGCTCCAGATCGGTGCGGCGGGCGTACTGGGGATGTCGCTGCCGCAGTGGCTGGCTGCGGAGGCGGTGGCGGCCTCTACATCGACAGGAACTGCAGCTGCGAAGAACGTGCTGGTGATTCTGGAGCAGGGCGGGCTGTCGCATATCGATACCTGGGACCCCAAGCCGAACGCCCCGGTCGATCATCGCAGCCCTCATCGCCCGATCGCAACCAATGTGCCGGGAATGCAGTTCACCGATCTGTTGACTCGCACTTCGCGCGTGGCCGACAAGCTGACGGTGGTGCGGTCGATGTGGCACTCGAAGGGCGGGGCCAACGGGCATGGCGAAGGGACCCAGTACATGTTGTCCGGGTCGCATCCGAGCAGCCCGCTCGAAATGCCGGACATGGGGTGCATCGTCACGAAGCTCCTGGGCAGTGCGTGCCGGGAGTTGCCGCCCTATATCATGGTGCCGGGGAATGACGAGCAACACAGTTCAGCCCGCACCGGGTTCTTGCCCGCTGCGTCGCGAGTCTTTAAGACCGGCGGGAACGATCTCTCTGACCCGAAGTGGCAGGTGGCTGATCTATTGCCGCTGTCGGCCAATACCGGGTCGCGGTTCGAGGGGCGACGGCAGATGTTACAGGCTCTCGATTCCGGGTTCTCGCGTGGGAACGAAGTCGCCGGGATGGAGCGTTTCTATGAGCAGGCATTCGACACGCTGACCAGCTCGCGCGTCGATCAGGTGTTCAACCTGGCGAACGAGACGCCCGAGACGCGGGAGTTATACGGGAAGGGGCATCGCGGGGCGTGCTACCTCGTGGGGCGGAAGCTGATCGAGGCGGGGGTACGGTTCGTGACGGTCGACACGCGCTGGCCGCTGACCGACGATGTCCCCGGCGGGACGAACCTCAACTGGGACCACCACGACTTGATCTACACGTCGGCTTCGTGCGGCACGGTGCGGGACAAGGCGGGCGGCGAGGGGCGGTACGGCATCGGCCACTGGGTCATGATGGGGAGTACCGACCACGCCTACGCGGGCCTGATTACCGACATGGACCAGCGCGGGTTGCTGGCCGACACGCTGGTCTGCTTCGTGACCGAGTTTGGGCGGACGCCGCGTCTGAATAAGTTCCAGGGACGCGACCACTGGACGAACGCCTACTCGATCGTCCTGGCCGGAGCGGGGGTGCCCGGTGGTCAAGTGATCGGCCAGACGGATGGAGAGGGAGGCAACGTCCTCGACGCTCCCTACACGCCCGAGAACTACGCCTCGACCGTGTACGAAAAACTCGGCATCGACCGCGCGACTCCGCTCTATACGAACGCCAACCGCCCGGTGCATTTCGCCCAGGGGGCGGAACCGATTATCGGGGTATCGTGAACTCAGGTTCACATTCACTTGGCACACTGACGATCAGCGGGGCGACCGTGGCATCGATCAACCTCAACGTTCAGACATCCTCGTAGAGCAGCTGATCTGGATCATTGCGTGAGGTGATCTCGAAAGCGGACCTGACTCAATCGGCTCAGACGGCCTTGGCTTGCGGAGGCAGATCGACCCGCGCGAACTTGCCGATCTCGCGGACAGCTTGCCGCAGGCGGTTCGAGTTCTCGACGATCGCCAGTCGCAGATAGCCTTCTCCCTCGTCGCCGAAACCCGCGCCGGGACTGACGGCCACGCCCGCCGCGTCGAGCAGCTTCATCGAGAAGTCGATCGACCCCATGCCCGCAAACTGGTCGGGGATCTTGGCCCACACAAACATCCCGGCCTTGGGCTTCTCGACGTTCCAGCCGATCCGGTTGAGGCCCTCGCATAGCACATCGCGACGGCCTTGATACTCCTTGGCGATGGCAGTCACGGCATCGTCGCAGTGCCGCATGGCGATGATCGCGGCGATCTGAATCGCCTGGAAAATCCCGTAGTCGAAGTACCCCTTGATCGTATGCACAGCCCGCACCATCTCGGCGTTGCCGCAGCAGAAACCGATCCGCCAGCCCGCCATGCTGTAGCTCTTGCTCATCGTGGTGAACTCGACACCCACATCGAGCGCTCCCGGTGAAGCAAGGAAACTGGGGGCCTTGTACCCGTCGTAACAGATGTCGGCGTAGGCGAAGTCGCTGATGACCAGGAAGCCGTACTTCTTAGCCAGCTTCACGAGGTCATCCCAGAACCCCTGCTCGATGACGGTCGACGAAGGATTGTGCGGGAAGTTGGCGATCACCAACTTCGGTCGCGGGTAGAGGTGTTCGCAGGTGTACGCCACGTTGGAGAGGAACGCTTCCGGGTTCCGCACGTCGAGGTGAATGACATTTCCACCGGCCAGAATCACCGCGTACGTGTGAATCGGGAAGGTCGGTGAGGGCGAGATCGCGGTGTCGCCCGGCCCCATCAGAGCCAGACACATGTGGCTGAACCCCTCCTTGGAACCGATGGTGGCGATGACCTGCTTCTCGGGATCGAGCTTGACGCCGTACTTGCGGTCGTACCGGATCGCGACCTCTTTACGGAGGTTCCCGATCCCGTTGGCGACGGAGTAGCGGTGGTTCTTCGGATCCGCCAGAGCCTCAGCCAGCTTGTCCTGGACAATCTGCTCGGGCGGGTCGGTGGGGTTCCCCATGCCGAGGTCGATCACGTCGATCCCAGCCTTCCGCTTTTCGTATTTGACCTTGTTGATCTTCGCGAACAAATAGGGGGGCAACCGGCGCATCCGCTCGGCGACCGGGATCGAAAACGGGTTGTCGGCAAACGGGATTTCAGATTCGTTACGCATGACCAGAGCCTGGGGATCGGGGCGAATTCGTTGGAAACCGAGGCCAAGACAACACTTGGCCAAGAACGGTTCGCCCCCGAGCGGCGAATTGTAGGCAATCCCCCGATGGCAATCGACATCGGTTGCATCAGTTCTTCCTCTTCAGACAAGAGTGCCGATTTTGAGGAGTTTGCCGGGGATCACAACGATACGCCCGCACTGTCGGTCGAGAAGCTGGCCAGCTTTTGACCGTGAATCGTATTGCCTGCCCGACAGACATCCCGAGTGACTCAGCCCCGGCCCACGAAGGGCATTCCCGTGGCCATGAGGGTGATGAACAGTACATTGGCCTCGGGAGGCAGGCTGGCGATGTGGGCGATGGTGCTGCCGACCGATTCCAGGTCCATGACGGGCTCGGGGGTGATCTGGCCGCTCGCTTGTGGCAGGCCGGTGGCAGCGCGGTCTTTGATCATGTCGCTCGCCGCGTTGCCAATGTCGATCTGGCAACAGGCGATGCCGTACTTACGACCATCCAGTGCAGTCGACTTGGTCAGCCCCGTCAGGGCGTGCTTCGTTGCCGTGTAAGGGGCCGAGTTCGGACGCGGAGTCTGGGCGGAGATCGACCCGTTGTTGATGATCCGGCCACCGCGAGGAGACTGCTCCTTCATCATCCGGACCGCCTGCTGCGTACACAGGAACGGCCCGGTCAAGTTGACATCGACCACCGTCTTCCACTGCTCATACGTCAGATCCTCGATCGGTCCACCGATGGCCACCCCCGCATTGTTAAACAACAAATCCAGACGACCGAACCGCTGTTTCGTCTGTGTAAACAGTTCTGCCACAGCTGCCGGGTCGGTGACATCGGTGGGGACCGCGAGCGTGCGTCCTAGCGGAGCGCCGGACTCGGCGATGGCTTGATCGAGGAGTTCCTGTCTCCGTCCGGCAAAGACAACCGACCAGCCAGTCTTCAGCAGGGCCAACGCACTGACCTTACCAATGCCGGTTCCGGCTCCCGTGATGATGGCGATTTTGTGGTGGCTCATGGAGTAACCTGAGAGTGTGGTTTCGCGTGGTACTGAGCGGGCGAGTACTGATCGGAGCGACACGGGTCTCAGGGTGTGCGAACAGCACGAGAGGTTAGCCCGGATGTGGATCTCAACGCAAGAACCGTTTGCGATATAGCCACTCCGGGTCTGCCCACGATCCCTGGCGACCCTAAATCTTGGCCAGTCCTGGGATGGGCCAGTCCAGGTGCCATTGGCCGGAGGAATTGCCCCGCTGGTGGCAGCTGCCTTACTGCAATGGAGCGACAACAACCCGTGGTCGGTGGCGGCGTACATCGCGGGGATGTGCGGGATCACCGGGGTCGCAGTGTTTCTGGCGGAAGAGACGCACCTCAAGGGGATGACGGAAACGTCCGACGAGGTGAATACATAGCCGGTCGCTCCCATCCCGGAGGGATGACAGAAATTAGCCGGTGGTTGAGCGAAGCGGCACCACCGGAAGGAGTCGTCCTCGCCCAGCCCCCATCCCGGAGTGAGGGCAGA
Organism: Planctomycetota bacterium; assembly: GCA_043718945.1. Taxonomy (GTDB): domain Bacteria; phylum Planctomycetota; class Planctomycetia; order Planctomycetales; family Planctomycetaceae; genus TH-plancto1. The sequence goes on along the minus strand of JAYSUV010000419.1, from coordinate 27,530 downwards.
GAGTTTCGTCTGAGAGGTTCCGATCGAGGAGATCGATTGGCGAGCTGCGTCCTCTGGCATCCCAACCGGGATGGGGTCAGCCGGAACGAATCCCCATCGATCGAGAGCGGTCTGGCACGCGGCGAAGCAGAGCTTCGGGGATATGCGTTCCCAAGCCGGAGCTTGGGAACGAGGATTTCAATAGCAATGATTACGCAGAGTGCTTCGCCACACCTGCGGAGTTTACAGGTGATGTTGAGAGCATTTAGAACCGAGCAAGCGGCAGGGTGGCGGGGTCAGGAGGCTTTGCGAATGGCCCCGACTGGGGTGGACGAGGAACGTCGAGGCTTCGGTGTAGCGATCAAGCTCCTTGACCGGGGAAGCAACCGGTGGATGACATCTCCCCACGTCGGGGCCATCCGCAAAGCCTCCTGACCCCACCACCCGTCTCAGCACTGACGCTGATCCAGTGCGAGGAACTACGCCCGACAGCCGAGTCGGATTGAGGTCGTGACGGAATGGATGTAGATTGCGTCGCCAGGTCCGCAAGGCGAAGCAGAGCTTCGCGGATAGGCGTTCCCAAGCCGGAGCTTGGGAACGAGATAGCAAAAAAACAGTCGGATGAACCAAAAACCTAGCCTACTGTGCCAGCCCGAAGCGACAGCGAGAGGAATCCCTCGCTGTCGCTTCGGGCTGGCGGATATTCAGCCAACTCAGATTCACAAACTGACCAGCCCTGACCCCGCTCCAGTCAGCTGCAGCCATGTTCCGCAACAATCGTAGAGCAGATACAACATACGTGATAATTAAGCCATAGTCCTCCCTCGGACAAGTGACTGTTGCCGTCTCCATCGACCAGTGCCAACTCTTTCATCATGTATTCATAATACAAATCATGGTTCGGAGCCTGAAAACGGCTGGCGGGGCATTTCGTATTGGGGCACACTTTCGGGCGGTGCCCCCACGGGGGAACAAGAAACGCTCCCAAATTGCTGAAATTTCCCGTCCCAGTGGTTTGGTAAAACTTCTCCAGGATTCGGGTCGCTTCTTGATCGTGACACTGGAGTTGGCAACGTAGAGCTTCGACGCATGTCGGAACCAGGTGAAGCGAAAATGGCACTTGTTCTGTTTCGTTCGATGCTTCGTGATAGGGCGATTCATCCGCTTTGAGAACCTCTATGTGACGATATTCACTGGTGCGAATCATCACGTCAGAAGTGACTCGATAGGTCGCAGCGACACAGGTCCAACAGATATATAGCGGTAGCCGAGTCAATGAGGGAAACTGCGCAGCAAAATCCGACGGCAATCCGGGATCGCCCAGATCCAGATCCCAAACCATCGAATACCGGCGCCCGCATTCGGGGCACTTCGTTCCCCGGTGCGTACTTGGACCGCCTAAAAAATGGCGTGTGTCCCCCGATTTGGAGATATGCATCGCTCGCTCGGAGAAGCGGTCCGTATATCGCCGATGGACCGGGGCCCGATAATCGAAGAGGTTCTTGGGAAGTCTTGCCATGAGGTCCGTGCTTTCCGATTGAAATCTCGTTCTCAAGCTCCGGCTTGAGAACGCCTCTCCTAGAAGCTCCGCTTCGCCAGGCCACCCGCGACGTTCGCCTTCATCACATTACGTGTTCTCACTCAAGGCGGCAGAATTCTCACGCATTCTGCGACGGTTAGATCACGCCTTTGCGGAGCAGCCCGAGGAATCGCTGGTACTGGGCGTCCCAGGCGGCGGTGGCTTGCGGCGGGAAGGTTTTCATTTCGTCTTGATAGGAGTGCCGCACGACATCGCGGATCTCGGAGAGGGTGCCGATGTCTCCGGCGGCGCGGGCTTGAATCAGGACGTTGCCCAGAGCGGTCGCTTCGGTGGGGCCAGCGATGACGGGCTTGCCGCTGGCACTGGCGGTGAACTGGTTGAGGATCTCGTTCTTGCCGCCGCCGCCGACGACATGGATGACCTCGATCGGTTCGCCGGTCAGGCCCTCAATCCCCTGCAGCACTTGTCGATACTTAAAGGCGAGGCTTTCCAGGCAGCAGCGGACCAGCTGGCCATCGGTCTCGGGGACCGGTTCGCCGTTTTGGCGGCACCAGTTCTGGATCGAGGTCGCCATGTCATCGGGGCTGAGGAACGAGTGATCGTTCGGGTCGATCAGCGAGCGGAATGGCTCAGCGGCCTGGGCGAGCGTAACCAGTTCGGCGTACTCGTACTTGCGTCCCTTGCGCTCGAACGACCGGCGGCACTCCTGCACCAGCCACAGCCCCATCACGTTTTTGAGTAGACGGTACGTTCCATCCACGCCGCCCTCGTTCGTGACATTCAGTTCGAGAGCCGCTGGACCGAGCACAGCTTCCTGCACCTCCACACCAATCAGCGACCATGTTCCCGAGCTGATGTAGGCCCAGTTCGCCCGCCCGGTATTCTGTGTCGGCACAGCTGCGACGGCGGCCCCGGTGTCGTGAGTGGGTGGAGCGACGACGGCGATTTTTTTGAGGCCGGTCCGCAGCATGACATCCTCACGGAGTGACCCGAGATTGGTGCCGGGCGGGACGACCTCGGGGAAGATATGTGTGGGCACATTGAACTTCCGCAGCATGTCGAAGGCCCAGTCGCGGTTCGTCGGGTGGTAGAACTGCGTGGTCGTCGCGTTGGTGAACTCGACCACCCGACTGCCGCAGAGCAACCAGTGGAAGAAGTCGGGCATCATCAGGAACCGGTCCGCATGGGCCATCAGTTCCGGATCCTGCAGCTGCATCGCGATGACTTGGTAGAGGGTGTTGATCTCCATGAACTGCACGCCGGACTGAGCGAAGATCTCGGCCTTGGGAACCTTCGACATGGCGTGGTCGAGCATGCCGGTCGTACGGGGGTCGCGGTAGTTATAGGGTTGGCCGAGGACTTCGCCGCTCTTGGAGAGCAGCACGTAATCGACTCCCCAGGTATCGACGCCGACTGAGACAATGCTGTCGGCGTACTTGCGAGCGGCGAGCGTCAGCCCGTCTTGAATATCCGACCAGAGCCGGAGCACGTCCCAGCGGCGCGTCCCGGCCATGTTGACCGGTCCGTTGGGAAACCGGTGGACCTCTTCCAGGCTGACGCGACCGCCCGCGAGCTTGCCCGCAATGACACGACCGCTCTCGGCCCCGAGATCAACCGCCAGATAGACACGTTCAGGCATGGTGGGTTTTGGTATGGGAGGACAGGGGAGAGCTGTCAGCGATCAGCTTTCAGCCAGAGGGAGGGGGCATGATACCCGAGACCAGTGGTGATGAAAAACGCGGGGGTCAATCGATAGCGTCTATGATTCGTCTGGCTGATATCGACGGATGCGGGTCGGCTCGACGATCCAGAGTTTTCCGATGATGGACTCCTGTGCCAGACCGGACAGCAAAGTGGTACAGCATTGATGAAGTTCTGGCAGCGTGATGGGCGAAGAGGGCCTCAGCACCGCCACGCCTGAGTATTCGTGAGGGGGGAACCTCAGTGGGTAGCTGAAGTCCAAATCCAAGGTCACGAGGCATCGCCCTTCAGCATGACAGACTGACAACAGATGCTCGTCGGGCGCGGATGTCATCCGTTGATCGCCCACCGTCATCACCTCATGCCCGGTCGCAGACAATATTTCCGCACCACGCCGACCAAGGTTTTCGTCGAGCTTGAGCTTCATGCGGGTTGCTCGGTGGGGACGTTTACAAATCGCTCGCGGGACATCTCCGATCCGTAGGCGATACACGCCCGCACATCCACGTCCTCCAAGCCCGGATACTCATCCAAGACTTCCGCGATGCTCAGCCCATCCGCCAGGAGATCCAGGATCAATGAGACCCAGATGCGGTGACCACGGATACAGGGCTTCCCGAAACAAATGTCCGGGTTGATCGAAATCCGATGGAGCAGTTCGGTGCGTTTCATTGGGCGCTCTCCTGAAGTGGCTCGTCGCCGGAACTCATGACTCGCCATCATACACGACTTGTTCGGGAAAGCGAAAACGGACTCGGTGGGCGATGAAAAACACCAAGCCCAGGGGTGGCAACCCCTGGGCTTTCGCGAGCCAAGTCACGCGACCTCAAACCCGGCGCGCTGCTCCCGCTTCAGGTGCGAATTCGCCTCCACATCACCGGAAAACTCCTCGGTCTCGGGGTTCCAGGTCAGCGGGCGTCCGACTCGCATCGCGATATTCCCGAGGTGGCCGACGCTGACGCTGCGGTGCTGGCCTTCGATATCGGAGAGCGGCTTTCGCTGGGCGACCACGCAGTCGAAGAAGTTGCCGACATGATTCACAATCGCGTCGAGCTTCCCGACTCGCTCGGGCCGCGTCAGATTATCAAAGTCATACAGCTGGAATGCGTCGCGGGGGAGTGGCTGCGTGGCGAGGTCTTCCACGGGCTTGCCAGTGAGGGACTCGCGGTTGACGAAGATGCGGCCCTCGGTGCCGGTGAACATGATTCCGTTACGCCCGGTGTCGAGGACGGTCAACTCGACGCCATTGGCATAGGTGTATTTCACCGAGAAGTCCTTGGCCACGTTGTAGCCATCGGCGACCTCGGGCCAAGTCGCGGTCCCCTCGATCTTGACCGGTTGCGAATTGATCCCCCAGTGGGCGATGTCGATGTGGTGCGCCCCCCAGTCAGTCATCTGCCCGCCGGAGTATTCCCGCCACCAGCGGAACGTGTAGTGACTCCGCTCGGCGATGTACGGGACATCGGGCGTCTGCCCCTGCCACAGGTTCCAGTTGAGGTGTTTCGGGGGAGCCATCCGCTCGAACGGGCCGCCTTGCACGTTCTTGCCGAGGACGACCTCCACCATCTTGAGCGTCCCGATCCGCCCCGCCCTGACCAGTTCGACAGCTGTGCGGAAGCGATGGTCGCTGCGTTGCCAGGAGCCAACCTGGACCACGCGGCCCGTCTCGGCGACGATCTTGCGTAAGGTCTTGCCCTCGTCAATGGTGAGCGTCAGCGGCTTTTCGCAGTAGACATCTTTCTCGGCTCGGCAGGCGTCGATGACCATCTTCGAGTGCCAGTGGTCCGGTGTGCCGATGACGACGACATCGACCTCCTTGCGGGCGAGTAGATCGCGGTAGTCTTCAAAGATTCCCGGCGTGCTGCCGAAGCTGGCGCGGGCCTGCTCGCGGACATGCCGGTCGACATCGCAGACCGCGACGATGTTCCCGTATTCCTGAGCCTTGTGGGTAACCACGGTTCCCTGATACCTCAGCCCGATCGAGCCGACTCCCAGGCGGGCATTCGCCGAGCGGGCTGGGCCATCGGCCTGCAATCCCGGATTGACGAAAGCCCCGACAGCGAGAGCAGCCGGGACGGACACGGTACTCGTTAAGAACTGGCGGCGAGAAGTCATCGGGACTCCGGGCGAAGACTCAAATTCGGACTTCGACCAATCGCGCCTTACAGCGTGTCGAAATCAGGCCAGTCGTCGCTGACAGCGAACGAGACCACTGGGGCTTCGGCGGCCTTGTCGACGTGCCGTTTGACGCGGCGATTGTTGACCGTTTCGAGCCCGTCGTACTTCATCTCGGGTAGCATCTGATTGATGCGGATCTCGATCTGAGTCAGCTCGTCACCCTCTTCCGGAGTCACGAACGTGAACGCTCGTCCGTTGCTTTCCGAGGAGATACGCCCTGTTCGCCCCACACGGTGGACGTAATCGTCCGACGACTGTGGCAAATCGTAGTTGATGATGTGCGAGATCCCGCTGACATCGATCCCGCGACCGACCACATCGGTCGCAATCAACAGTCGCAATGACCCGTCGCGCAGCTGACGGAATACGCGGTCGCGTTCCCGCTGAGGTAAGTCGCCGTGGATCGCTTCGACGTTCCGCTTGAGACGTTTACTAAGCCGCAGGTGCAGCTTGTCAGCACCACGCTTCGTGCGGCAGAAAACGATCGCCTGCTGCGGACGCTCTTCGTAGAGCAAGCGGACCAGCAGTGAGAACTTGCGGTTCTCGTCGACCGTGCAGAAATACTGCTCGACCAGACTCGGGCCGATCTCGCCCCCAGAAAGGTCGACCATACCGGGCGACTTCATGTACTTCTGAGCCAGCCGCTGGACATCCCCGTCCATCGTGGCCGAGAGCAACAGCGTCTGACGCTGGCTGGGACACTTGCGGAGGATGCGTTCGATGTCCGGACGGAACCCGATGTCCAGCATCCGGTCGGCCTCGTCAAGAACCACCACGCGAATCTTCGCCAGATTCAACACGCCGCGCTGGATCAAATCGATCACGCGCCCCGGTGTCCCGACGACGATCGATGGGCAGCGTTCCAGCATCTTCAGCTGGGCTCCGATCGAGCGTCCGCCGACCAGCAGAGCCGGTTGGCAATTGTGTTCTGCGGCGAGTTTGGTGGCTTCGGCAGCGACTTGCTCACTGAGTTCCCGAGTCGGAGAGAGGACGATCGCCTGCACATCGGGCAGCGAATGATCGATCGTCTCCAGAATCGGAATGACAAACGCGGCAGTCTTGCCGGTGCCAGTGCGGGCCTGCCCGATGCAATCTTGGCCAGTGATGGCCAGCGGAATAAACTCGGCTTGAATCGGGGTAGGGTGTGTGTAGCCGACAGCACGAATGGCCCGCATCATCCGCGAGCTGAGACCCAAATCATCGAACGTGATCAAACTGATGCTTCCTGCGGATTCAAATGCCGTTACCTCGGAAGAGGCACGATTTAGACCTTGACAGAGTAGCTCACACTCTCTTACTGGTCAAGAGTGACTCTGCGAAACGACGTTTCCGGGAAGTGTGCAGAGCTGTGGAAACTTCTCATCAGTTGCTAACGTGTCAGCGGTACTTTGGGCAAAGAGACAGCTCAACGGTTCTCGTTGTCTCACCGAAATCCGTCAATTCTTCAGGTCGGTGCCGCGATGGACAAACGACTGCTTCCGGATCGCCAGCGGGAATGGCTGCAAAAGGAACTTGACCATTGGATTGAAGAGGGGCTGGTCACTCCCGAGCAGCGGGCGGGGATTGTCGGGCTGTATGAGTCAAAGGGTGATGTATCGCGTAAGAAGCAATCGCGGGGCATCTTCGTCTTGCAGGCCATCGCCATGAGCCTGTTCGGCTTGGCGATTCTGTTACTGATCGGCTTCAATTGGGAATACATTCCCGGTGGGCTACGAATTGCCATCGTCATGGGGGCCATGCTGGTCGCGCATGCGATCGGATTCTGGCTCCGTTGGACGCGGAAGCAACCGCTGGCCGGGGAGATCGCGACGTTTCTAGGTTGCTGCCTGTACGGTTGCGGCATCTGGCAAATTGGCCAGGTCTTTCATATCAGTAGTGAGAACGCCGATGGGGTCTGGCTCTGGGCACTCGGCGTCCTCCCCTTTGCCGTATTCCTGGAGTCGGCTTTGTTGCTCGCCTTCCTCGTGGTCCTCTTGGGCACCTGGGTCGGCATCGAGATTCTGGGGATCGGATCGACCCGGTGGTGGGGCTGGTGGAGAGTTCCCGCAGGATGCTACACCCTGCCGCTGTTGACTCTGCCCGGCATCCTGTGGGCGTATCGACGGAAGTCAGAAAAGACGCTGGCCATCTACCTGCCATTGATCGCGTGGTGGCTGATCTTGTTGCCGATTGCCTGGAATCGGGATCTCAACCCGGTGTACTTCATCGGAGCTGTGGCGGCGATCTTTCTGGCGTTTGCCGAGGCGCATCGTATTGGCGATCCGATGTCGGCTCCCTTCCGGCTGTATGGGGCGATCGTGATCGTGGGTCTGTTGTTTCTGATGGGCTTCGTTGGCTTTCAGCGGGAGATACTGGGGCACTCGGGCGGGTGGACCATGATTCAGGGAATCGCGATTCTGGCTGTGGGACTCGGGGTAATCGCGGTACTCAATCAATGGGGAGCGCCGCATCCGGAGGATTCGCCGGGATTCTTCCCCCGGTTCTTGCAGCGCTTCTGGCTGCCAGCGGGTCTGGTCGTCATGTTCGGAGGATTGAGCCTGTGGAGCTTGCTCAGCGGGTTTGAACGCAACCAATACAGCCGGGGGTCAAGCCTCGATCACTGGACTTGGCCGGTCTTCGTTCCGGTCCTCATCACGAATGTCGCAACCGTGACGATGGCGGTGTGGCTGATGCGAGTCGGTCTGCGCGAGGACCGGGGCCGCCCCTTCGGCGGAGGTGTGGTGCTGTTTCTCGCTTGGGCCGTCGCCCGCTACGTCGATCTGTTCGGCGAGATCGGCGGCATGATCGGTGCATCACTGATGTTCTTTTTGTGTGGCGTCGGACTGTTCGGTCTGGCTCGATTCTGGTCACAACGCAAGGAGTCTGCCGAATGAACACCACCTTCACCCCAGTCTCCTCACGAAGTGTCCTGAGTCAGTGGATCGACGCGATCTTCACACGCATCGAACGCCTCCAGCGCCCCGGCGTGCTCATCGCGATTACAGCTCAATTCATCGTGCTAGGAGGCATGATCTTCATGCAGATGATCCCCCATGTGTCCGGGACGACGGTCTGGCTCAAAGTGGTCCCCGTCGACCCCCGCGATATGTTCCGGGGTGACTATGTTATCTTGAGTTACGCGATGAGCCGCCCCTCCGGTGGCCCCACCGCGTGGACTGCCGACGATCCCTCGCCTGGAACGGTCGTCTACATCACTCTCGTGCCTGACGACGATGGGATTCACCATCGCGCTGGCGAATATCTCACAGCCCCCCCTTCGAGTGGAACGTATATGCGTGGCATTCGACAGGGCGACAGCCGCGTGGAGTACGGCATCGAGCGCTTCTACGTCCAGGCCGGAACCGGCCTCGACTACGAACAAGCCGCCCGCACCGGCACCCTCTCCGCCGAAATCGCCATCGGCGGCGACGGTCAAGCCGGGGTGAAGCAGCTGCGAGTCAATCGGCGGTAGGGCGAACCCGTTCACTCTGGTATTCGGGAGCGAGTTCATGACCACGTTTCGAACGGTGGTGGACTCCATGGAAACGCGGCCTCCTCAGAGGGCGTCTGACTTTGTTCCGAATCAGCTGCTCCACTCTTGCTCCCCGCCCCTGGTCCTTCGATACTTGTCACTTCTGCCGACTGACCACTGATCACTGAAGACTCCCATGGGACTGTTTGACAAACTCAAAGCCGCCGTTCAGAAGACGCGGGACATCCTGCGCACGGATGTGCGCGACCTGTTCAAGGCGGGGGTCATTCTCGACGAGGAAAAACTCGAAGAGTTTCACCGGGGATTGATCCATACCGACATGGGCGTCGTGGCGGCCAAGGCGATCGTCGACGAGATCCGCACCAAGTGCGGCGGGCGCACGGTCCAGCCGAAGGAGATCTGGGACACCGTCCGCAACAAGCTCAAGGAGATCATGAAGGGCAAGGGCGATGCCGTGTGGGACGCGAACTTGCCGCTGTCGCCGCTGAAGCAGGCCGAGTCGGGGCCGACGGTGATTCTGGTCTGCGGAGTCAACGGGGTTGGGAAGACGACATCGATTGCCAAGCTGGCGAACTTCCTCCAGAAGAATGGCAAGACGGTCGTCCTCGCTGCGGGCGATACTTTCCGCGCCGCTGCGGTCGAGCAGCTGACCATGTGGGCCAAGCGACTGGGGTGCGAGATCGTGACGAAGGCATCCGGCAGCGATCCGGCGGCGGTGGCTTTTGAAGGGTGTGACAGGGCGGCTCAGATCGGGGCGGACTACGTGATCATCGATACTGCCGGGAGATTGCAGACGGCGACCAACCTGATGCTGGAGTTGGGCAAGGTTCACCGCGTGATCGGCAAGCGGCTGCCGGGGGCTCCGCATGAAAGTCTACTGGTACTGGATGCCACCACCGGGCAGAATGGAGTCAACCAGGCGACGAAGTTCTCTGAGGCGGCGGGCTGCACTGGGATCGTGCTGGCGAAACTCGACGGTACAGCCAAGGGGGGCGTGGTGATCGCGATCCGCCAACTCATGGGAATCCCGGTGAAGTACGTCGGCCTGGGCGAAGGGATCGACGACATGCAGGTCTTCGCACCCGATGAGTTCGTCGATGCTCTCTTCGGGGATGTGTGAGGAGAGAGCGGTCAGCGGTCAGCTGTCAGCGATCAGCTGTCAGCCAGAGTGATGGTGTTTCGAGAGGCCGAGTCATGAGTGCAGCATTGGCGTCCCTCTTGACCGACTCGCAGCGGCGTTTGCAACCCGCTCGCGTGTGGTGGCTCATCCTCGGATTGATGTTGTCGACCTCGACTCCCGCAGCGGCGCAGAACGAGGTGCTGGCCCTCCCCGATTTCTCCACAGAGCTTGTGGAGCCAACGTCTCTCGATACTCCTCCCGTCGAGCGTGAACTGACTCCGGCAGCTGCCCCGCTCCAGGTGACGCGCCGGGTCGTCTTAATCCAGCTGACCAATGCCTACGACCCGTCGGGCATTCGTTACATGGCCATTCAGCTGGGGTTCCGTAATCCCGGGACAACCGACATCACAGTGAATACCAAGGCGAGCCAGCTGCTAGTTGGCAACGAGGAGTTTCTGCGGGTGCAGGTGCGAGAGGAATTGCCCAGCTATCCGATTGAACTCCCCGGAGAGGTGACGCGCGATGTGGAGGAGTTGCAAGGGACGAGCCCGCTGACAGTGAAGGCAAACGGCCAAACCGTCGAGGCGTGGCTGGTGTTTTCCAAGCTCCCGCGGACCCGTGACCTGCCTCCCTTGACCCTGCGACTGGAGACCTCAGCGGGCAAGATCGAAATTGATCTCACCAGGATCGAGAACGAGGCACTGACCTTCTCGCTGGAACGCATCGGCCCCTCGGGACGGATCGGCATTGCCCGTATCGGAGGTGAACTCAACGTGATTAACGCCCCGCATTTCGCCAAGCAACTCTCACAATACGCGGAACAAGGGGTGTCTCGGCTCGTGGTCACATTCGCGAAAGGAAGCCGCATTGGCGATGACCTAACCACCGAATGGCTGGTGATCGGACGCGAGGAGGAAAACGACCGACTCCAGTTTTACCCGCACTGGACCAGTCAGGTACGGCGAGTCGTGCTTGTCGACGTGCCGGGGAAGGACGACGAAACTGGAGAGGAGAACCAGACCCACAGTGAAGCGGAGGCCATCCAGCGCGTGACTCGCGACTTCATCCCCGGGCTGGACGCAGCCACATTCCAGCGAGAGTGCCGGTCCGGGCATCCCCTCTTTCGCCGCGCGATGTTGCTGAACGCTGGAGACGCGATGGCCAATGACAATTGCCAATCGGTCCTCGGTTTTCTGGAGTCCCCGGATCAGGTCGTGCGGAAAGCCGCCATCCAGTCACTGCGTTCCGCACTCGATTCCCAGGCCGTCACCACCCTCGAAGGACTCGTACGGCGCGGCAAACGCGAGGAGGCAACACTGGCCTTCCGGTCCCTCAACACCTCACAACAGATTCTCGGTCGCGAACTGGCCCTGCAACTCGCGAACGACCTAACCGTTCAGAAACGTATCGGCCTCGCGCAGCTGCTGCGCACGATTGGTTCCGAAAGCGGGGATCACTGGCTCCCCTTCCTGAAGCAGTCCTTCGAAAGTCCCGATCCGCTGGTCCGGCTGACGGCGTTCATGAATCTCCTCCAGATGGGGACTGAAGAACGGTTGCCACTGTTGCAGAAAGCGTTGACCGACAAGGATGTCAAGATCCGCGATCTCGCGTTTCAATCGATGGTGGCCCGCCGCTCGACCGAGGAGCAGCCGCTCTTCGCTCGCGAGACGATGAAGCGGGTCAAGGCGGGACGACACGACGACACCACGCTGACCGCACTTCGCGAAATCCGCGATCCAGCTGTCCTTCCGCAACTTTTGAAATGGATTGATGACGATCTGAAGGCACTGGACGAAACGAATCAGCAGAGCCTGGTGAGTGCGTACGCCGAGATCGGCGGCGCGGCGGCCCTGAGCGAATTGATTCAGCGGATGCCTCGCTTCTCAACGGAGAATCAGAACTTTCTGCTCCGAGTCCTGTTTCAAGCCAAACATCCCGAGACGCGCCGGCTGGCCATTGCAGGACTGCTGGACGAGGACTCGGACACCCACACATTGTGTCAGTCCATGCTGGTCGAATTTGGCGACGCAGCAGCCGTCGCGGCGATCTCGGCGGCCATCGAGAAGTCCTTCCCCACCAATGACGACACCAATCGCAGTACCGAACTGGCTCGCAGTTTAGGGGTGATCGGCACCCCCGCAGCGGTCCGCGTTCTGGAATCACTGAAGAACCATACCGATCCTCGAAAACGGGTGTTGGGTGAGGGCGGATTGCTCGCCATTCAATACGCGTCACCCATCAATGACTGGCTTCAGGCTGCCAATCAGAAGAACCAGCAAGAGGACTATCTCGGGGCGATTCAACTGCTCAACATCGCGCTGGAAGTCGATCCCCAATCGGGTCGCGTCTACAACGCCCTCGGGTTTGCTCAGCTGCGACTCGCGACGGGAGACGCTGCAAAAGCCAAGTGTGCCGAGGCCAAGGCGAACTTCGAGAAAGCATTGAAGCTGACGCCGGAGGACCACAATCCACTGACCGGGATTGCGATCTGTTTCGCCTTAGAAGGTCGCTGTGACGAGGCGATCGCGATGGTCGACACTCCGCAACTGCTGAACAAGTACCAGGGGCAGCAGATCTATTTGTACAACGTGGCGTGCGTCTACGGGCGGTCGATTGAACACATTGCGAAGACCCCAGACTACCCCCAGCGAGACCAGAAGCTGCGCGACTACCCCAAGAAAGCGATGCTCTTTCTGAATGCGGCTATCAGCAAGGGGTTCGAGGACATCGATCTCCTGACCAACGATCCCGACCTGATCCCTCTGCGGGAACTACCTGAGTTCAAGAAGCTGTCGAAGCGAATCATGGGGTTGAATTAGCCAACCTCCACGGGGATGCGGAAGAGCCCACTCTCGTTCAATCTGTCCATTGAGAATGACTGATGACCACACGCCCCCTTTGGCAGAGTTCTCTCTCCAGATCACGGACTCTCGCGGCACTCAGCCTCTGGGGGCTATTCATCAGCGTGGCCAGTCTGGCACAGAGCGAGGAGAACGCTCCCGCCACGCCCATCGCGCTTCGCCCGGTGTCGCTTCCCGAGGGGACCGGCCATCCGATCGATCGCTGGCTCGCCACCACTCAGTCCCTCGTCGTGGACGATGCCGCATTCGCCCGTCGGGTACATCTCGACCTCACCGGTCTCTTGCCGACGCCCGAGCAGTTGCAGGTCTTCGTCTGTGACCGCACTCCCGAGAAGCGCGAGGCACTGGTTCAACGGCTCCTGAGTGATCGCACCCTCTACACCCACCACTGGATCACTTTCTGGCAGGATCTCTTGCGCGACGGCAAGATCGATGTCGGCAGTACCGATCTCTTTCAGCCGATCACGATCTGGCTGCGTAGGACACTGGAATCCAACACAGCTTATGACGAGATGGTTCGCGAACTGGTCAACCCGCGCGGACTGGCCGAAGCGATTCAGTACAAACACGATTCGCTCGCTTCGATGGCGAAAGATGTCAGTCGTTCGGCCGATGCCGCCGGATTCGTGGCGGGGCTGCAAGCGGGACTGGAGATTCCCCACGGGGACCAGCACTGGGAAGTCCAAGCGGCCCAGAATATCAGCCAAGTCTTCCTCGGCGTGCAGATCAAATGCGCGACCTGCCACGACAGCTTCATCGACGCCTGGACGATGGAGGACGCCTGGGGACTGGCGAGCATTTACTCCGAGGAACCCCTGGAAGCGGTCCGCTGTGAAATCCCCACCGGGACCAAGCCGCAGGCCAAGTTTCTCTTCGACGAGGTCGGCGTCATCGATCCGGCGGCCCCGGTCTCGGATCGACGAACGCATTTCGCCCAGCTGTTGACCGCTCGCGAGAACGGTCGCTTCCCGCGCACGATCGTGAACCGGCTGTGGGCTCGTCTGATGGGGCGGGGCTTGATTGAGCCGGTCGACGAGATGCACCGTCCGGCCTTTCATCCCGACCTGATCGAGTGGTTGGCCGGCGACTTCGTCGAACACGGGTATGACCTCCAGCATACGATCAGAATGATCACCACCTCGCGGGCCTATCAACTGGCAGCTGTCGCCTCTCAAGCCGACGCCGATCCGTTTCGCGGACCACTCATCAAGCGAATGACCGCCGAGCAGTTCGAGGACGCCGTTGGCCAATTGACGGGGCAAAGAGGCCGGGCGTGGACTAGAAACGGCGACCGCCTGATGGAAGCTCTCGGTCGGCCCGACAGGCGGACGGTGATCACCCAGCGCCTCTCCTCGGCCTCGACACTGCAATCTCTCGAACTCATGAACGGTGCGGTGCTGCACGAGATGATTTATGGCGAGCGACCGTCCTCGAGCGATGCCATCGCCAAACAGTTCGCGAAGGACAAGCTCGGCCAGGGGGATCAGCCGAAGATCCTTCCGGTCGATCCACCGGACTACTCCCGATTCGCCGACCAGTCCTCGTTCGAGCAGGTCCATTCCCTCTTCGCGTGGGCGTTCTCTCGGTTGCCGAACCCGGAGGAATTGGCCATCGCCACCGCACTGATTGAATCGCGTTCCGCCGAGGGCGATCCCCATCCGCTGGCCGATCTCATCTGGTCGCTCACGATGCTCCCCGAGTTCCAACTGGTGCGGTGATGTCGGCCCTCGTCGTGGGACGGGCCCATTGCCCCGTCCTTCTCTTCCCCGTCCACAGATTCGAGTGATCCCGTATGTCCGCTCGCACTCCGATTCGCGTTTCCTCGGAAGACGGGACGGGCAGATGTGCCCGTCCTACGACCACCCGTCGCGACTTCCTCAAGGCCGCCAGCCTCTCCACCGGCGCGGCCCTCGCTCCGCATCTGCTGCTCGCGGATGATGCCGCCCCGCAGCAACTCGTACGCCACGCCGACAGCTGCATCCTGCTCTGGATGGGCGGAGCGATGGGGCAGACCGAGACGTTCGACCCGAAGCGGTACACACCGTTCGAGGTTGGGATGGCTCCCAAGGATCTGCTCTGTACCTTTCCGCAGATCGACACCAACGTCGATGGCATCAAGTTCTGCGAAGGAGTCGAGAATCTGGCCCAGGTCATGGACCGCGGCTCGCTGATCCGCAGCTACGTCGCGCGCGACTACAATGCGTTCGGCGAGAACCTGCAACACATCCCGTTTCAGTACAAATGGCACACGGGGTACACCACTCCCAGCACCGTCCCGGCTCCGTTCCTCGGGGCATGGATTTCGAAGGCACTCGGCCCGCTCAATCCCGACCTACCCGCGTACATCGAGATCGGACGTTCGCAGAAGACGAACAATCCGTTCCTCTCGCTGAACGCCTTTCAGACGGCCGGTTGCCTCGGTGTCGAGTACGGCAGTTTGCTGATTCCACTTGCCGACCGCGCCGGCGAGATCGTGAAGTCTCTGCTCCCCGTTGACCGGTTCGACAACCGCCAGACCGCTCTGCGAAAGCTCGCAGCTGCCAGCCCCGCGGCTCAGGCGGGGGCCAGTGCGGAGTCGCTGACAGCTGCGATGGAGAGTGCGTATCGCCTGATGCGGTCTCCATCGGTGAGTGCGTTTGAGATCGCGAGCGAGCCGAAAGAGATTGTCGAGCAGTATGACACGGGGCCATTCGGGCGCGGCTGTCTGCTGGCCCGCCGACTGGTCGAGAACCGCGCCCGCTTTGTGGAAGTGCATGTCGACTTCGAGAACGCCAAGGGGTGGGACACGCACACCGATGGCCACAACGGGCAGGCAGCCATGAAGAAGCTGATTGACCGCCCAGTGGCGACGCTCATCAAAGATCTGGAGTCACGCGGCCTGCTCGACCGCACCTTGGTCATCCTGGCGACGGAGTTCGGTCGCTGCTCACTCGGGCGCGGCGGGAACACCTGGGCCAAGTTGGAGAAGGAGAACCAATACGGAGTGCATGGCCACTTCGCCGGGGCCGCCAGCTTGATGATGTGGGGCGGTGGAATCCAGAAGGGGGTTGTCGTGGGCCAGACGGCGGACGTGTTCCCCTGCGAGACGGTCCAGCGTCCGGTGTCGATCTCCGACATCCACGCCACGATCTACAACCGCTTGGGGATCGCCCCGGACTTCCACGTCGAGATCGAACGGCGTCCGTTCCATGTCACCCAGGACGGACTCGGGAAGCCGATCAGTGAGATTTTGGCGTCGTAAAGCAGTTTCAGAAATCGTGTTCATCACAAGAGTCTGGAACACTAATTTCCACTGATCGACACTGATCCGAGTCAGGATTAGCGTCGATCAGTGGAGATTAGTGTTCCAAAATCTTCATTCGATCGGCTGTATTGTGAACACCGATTCTGTAGTTGCTTCAGGACGGGCTTCCCACTGGGAGATACTCCATGCACGCACCGCACACAATCACCAGCCTCGATGGTCACACCCTTGCGGTGATTGTCCCGTCACTCGGGTTCACCTGCATTGAGTTCGTCACACATGTCCACGGGCAACGGGTGTCGGTCCTCGACAGCGATCCGGCGTTCCTCACGGGGACATGCCGACCCGGTCGCAGTGGGATACCGCTTCTCTTCCCGTTTCCGAATCGCATTCGTGACGGGCGGTTCACCCACCGAGGGAAGACCTCTAAAGTCCCGCCGCCAGCGTGGTTCCCGCAGACGATTCATGGCTTCGCTCTCGACCAGCCCTGGCGCGTCATCGACTCCACGCCGCACAGCCTGACCGGAGAATTCCTCCTCAGCCGCGATGCTCCCGAGCGGCGGGCGCAGTGGCCCGCGGACGCCCGACTGATCGTGAAATACTCGGTGGAGCCCGCTCGTCTCCGGGCCGAGATCATCATTGAGAATCCCGACGCGGTCCCGCTGCCGTGGGGCTTCGGCACGCATCCGTACTTCACACTGCCACTCGGGAGTGGATCCGCCGAAGAGTGCGTCATTCACGCCGCAGCTGCCGAGCAGTGGGAACTGGTTCAGTGCTTTCCCACTGGCCAGCGCGTGTCACCCTCTTCGGAGAAGGATCTCCGCTCCGGTTGGAGGTATGGCAGCTGTGCACTCGACGATGTGTACACCGGGCTGGAGGTCATCAACGGGGCGATCACGCAGTCGATCGACGACCCCGCCTCGCGGTTGCGAATGACGCAGCGAAGCAGCCCAGAGTTTCGGGAGCTGGTGATGTTCACGCCGCCCGGTCGATCGGCGATCTGCCTAGAGCCGTATACCTGCACCACCGATGCGGCGAACTTGCAGTCGCGGGAACTCGACGCCGGGTGGAGAGAACTCGCTCCGGGGGAGCGGGCCGCTCTCTGGTTTGAGATCGAGGTTCTCCCGCTACAGTCTAGCCTTACTCCTCGTTCATCTGCCCCTTGATGATCCGCTGCGTCTCGATCCACTTCACATCGAGCAGCTTCACGTACTCCTCGGCAGTGAGCAGTTTGGCATTGGTCTCGATGTTGTAGAGCCAGCCGGTGCCGTACCCATCGGTGTTGATCGCCGAGGGGTCGTTGAGGACCGTCGGATTGAAGTCGAGGATATTCCCCTCGGACGGAGGGAAGAGTGAGGAGACCGCCTTCGAGCTTTCGATCTGGCCGATCTCCTGCTTCTTACGCACGGGGGTGTACGCATCGACCGACCAGTCGAGGAAGTACACGTCCTGCAGCATCCGCACCGAGTACGCCGTAAACCCCACCCGAAACCCACCCGCCGAGGTCTGGAGCCACAAGTGGTTCTCCGAGTACCAGCGATCGGTCGGGATCCGGGCCTCGTAGTTGCCCATCATGAAAATCAGCGGTTCAGACATTGGCACACTCGGGAGAAACTGCGATAAGCAGCCGGACAATGGCCTCGCGAACATCGCGAGCATCCCGGATGGTACGTCACCCAAACCGATCCGTCGATGAAGTGATGTCCTATGATGGCCAGCCCGCAGCGCCAGCAAGGGCGTTCGTCACTCGGGGCTTTGCTGGCGCTACGGGCTGATCGTGTGTCGCAATTGTGTCCAAGGCTTGCCCTATCCATTGCGAACTCTGCTAGAATCGCGTCTCTCGCAAGGACAAAAGCCATGACCGCAGTGCTCAAGACCAAACTCACTGCCCGTGAGTACCTCGCCCTCGAACGTCGTGCGGAATTCAAGAGTGAGTTCTTCAACGGCGAGATGTTTGCTATGGCCGGGGCCAGCCCGCGTCATAACTTCATTCGCGAAAATCTCAGCGTCGAAATTGGTACGCGTCTGAAAGGCAGCCCATGTCGAGCGGTCTCTTCAGACCAGCGAGTCCATGTGAGCCGGACGGGGCTGTATACCTATCCGGACCTGTTGATTGTGTGCGGCCCGCCAGTGCTGGACCCCGAGGACGATCAGGCGATCATCAACCCGGTGGCGATTGTGGAAGTGCTTTCTCCTTCGACAGAGAAATACGACCGCGGGGCGAAGTTCCGCAACTATCAACAGCTTCCGAGTTTGATGGAGTACATCCTCGTCGCTCAAGATGAAGCTGTGATTGAGCGTTTCGTCCGCCAAGCCGACGGATCGTGGGGACTCATCTCCTTTGTCGGGCTGGAGGCGACGCTGGCCTTCACGACGGTCCCCGTCCAAATTCCACTGACCGATGTGTATGCGGGCGTCTCGTTCGACGCACCGGCTGTATGACGCCTCATCGGAACAAGTGAACCATCTCCCATCTGGCCCGTCCCAAGTCCCCCCAAGAGCGGCACGGCGTCAGCCTGCCGAGACCCACCGGCCCATCGCCCGATTCACTGACGCTCAGGCAGAGCGTGACCTACCGGAATTTGGGACCGAGGGGGAATCGAGTGAGATCAATAGCGACACGACATTCCGAGCCGCGAAAGCGGCGATCGCAAGTAGCCGTGGGCGAAGCCCACGGACCCCGTCCCCTGACGAGATCAAGCCGCGAGAGCGGTGACAGAACCTCGGCCGCCGCTCTCGCGGCTTTGGACTTCGGGGAGCGACTTCATCCGTGGGTTTCACCCACGGCTATCCGCCGCCACCGCTCTCGCGGCGAAGATGTCCTCAATACTCGACGTCTCATTCCAGCCAGCACAGCGGCGCGCCGATTCTGATCCTCGGCCACGCAACCTTCGCTATCCCAAGACTGCGATCCGGCAGAACTTTTTCTTCCCCACCCACACCAATAGCCCCTCCGTCACGTCGATCAACTGGTCGTGCTTCTCGATCTTGATGCGGGCTTCGGTGAGGGCGGCGGCACCTTGTTCGATCTGCCGCCGGGCATCGGTTGAGGAGGGGCACAACCCGAGTTGCTTCAGCAGAATCGACGCGGGGAGTTTGCCATTGGTGAGCAAGGCCGCTGAAATCTGCACCACCGGAATGACGGAGGGCAGGGCACCCTCGCTGATCTCCCGTTGCCAGCGGTCAGCGGCTTCCGTGGCTGCTTCAGCCGTGTGGTACTCGCCGATAATCGCCTTCGCGAGGGCGATCTTGGCGGCCTTCGGATGCCCGGTCAACAACTGTTCGACCTCGGCGAGCGAAATACTCGTGAGCAACTCGAAGTACATTTTGAGGCACGCATCGGGCACCTGCATGAACTTCTTCATCATGTCGTATGCGGGTTCCGAAATCCCGATGTAGTTGCCCAGACTCTTCCCCATCCTCCGCACGCCATCGAGCCCGACGAGAATCGGCGACATCACGCCGATCTGCTGTGAGCGTCCCTGATCGCGCTGGAGGTCGCGGGCCAGCATGAAGCTGTACAACTGCTCGGTCCCGCCCAGTTCGATGTCCGAACGGATCTTGACCGAGTCCCACGCCTGCATAATCGGGTACAGGCACTCGTGCAGGTAGATCGGCGTCTCGGCGGCGAATCGCTTCGAGAAGTCATCGCGGGTCAGCATCTGGGCGACGGTGACCTTACTGGTCAGCTCCAGAATCTCGGCGAACGACATCGGACCGAACCAGTCCCCGTTGCGGTGGACCTCGGCATGGGTCAGGTCGATCACCTTGCCAACCTGCTCCAGGTAGGTCTTCGAGTTCGCCTCGACCATCTCAGCTGTCAGCCGCGCTCGCGTCTGATCTCGCCCGCTGGGGTCGCCGACCAGCGCGGTGTAGTTCCCAATAATAATGACTGCTTTGTGCCCCAGTTCCTGGAACTGCCGCATCTTCCGCATCGGCACGGTGTGTCCCAGATGCAGATCAATCCCGGTCGGGTCGATGCCATACTTGATCCGCAGCGGCACGCCGGTGTCGCGGCTCTTCTGGAGCATCGCGGCCAGTTCCGCCTCGGGAACAATCTTCTCGCTCCCCCGACGGATGAGGGCGAGCTGGTCGGCAACGGGTGGAAACTGCATGGGTGAAATCAGCGTCAGAGGGAGTGGTCAGTGTCGCGGGAATCTTATCGCCACTGGACCCCAGAGTTGCAACCCATGGGGATGCTGATTGGCGGCTGTCCGTGAGAGATCAATCTGCACGAATTCTCCGCCAAAGCCGCCTTGCCCTCGCGAATATCAAAGACAGCGTTGTCATGAGAGTGAAGCGCAGGCTCCTTCGACGCGATCCACAAAATGCCATCACGAATAATCAGAGCAAGTTCGGATCGCGTGGCGAACTGCTGGATCAGTGAGCGTAATTACTGCTCAAATGGTCAACAGTGAAATTGGGTGATTGGAAATCCCGAGGACGAGTCGTGAACTGCCTCGATACGTACGAGGAGATTTTCCTGCACAAAATATGCACGAGCCGGGAGAGGCTCTCCCGGCTCGTGGTTGGTTGCGGTCAACCTACGAAGTCTCGGAAGACTTCGTAGGTTTCACACCTCAGAATTCTTACCGGCCTGTTGGAAAACGTGGCATGGGCGTCTCGTCCATGCGTTTTCCCAGGGATTCACGGGCGGGACGCCCGTGCCACGGGACATTTTCAACAAGCCGTTACGAATTCTGCGACGCGATTACGCGTACTCGCGGTTCTTGATGATCCCCGGCAGCGGGACCGGGTACTTGCCGTTGGCGTCGGCCTTGAGCGGCGACTCGGACTCGAGGGTCAGGCTCTCGATGCCGGGCGCGAACTCGTGGTCGTTCACGTCGGGATCGAGGAAGTCCTTCAGCGTCCACGCCTGGCCTGTATGAGCAGCCATGCGGCCCATACTGGTCACGGCACTGGCCATCACGCCCCGCTCCAGTTCGTTGTACGGCTTGTCGTTGCGGATCGCATCGAGGAAGTCGTCCCACTCCAATTGGTAGGGGTTCTTCTCGGGCTGGGAGCAGGTCCAGATCAGGTTCGCCTGGTCCAGGTTGTGCCCCTTGTAGGTGCGACAATGCGCGGGGGAGTGACCCGAGGTCGAGATGACCGCCACGCCCTTCGAGCCGTGGATGTAGCTCGCGAACTCCTGGTGACAGCCCGGCACAGTGCGGCCTTCCACGAACATCTTGGTGCCGTCCTTGAACGTGTACTCCATCGCATAGGAGTCGAAGTTCTGGTCGACACAGTCATCGCGGTAATGCCGTCCGCCGACCGCCTGGACCGAGACCGGCCAGTCGTTCTTCATCCAGCACGACTCGTCGATATTGTGGATCAGGAAATCACTGACTGCCCCACCGCTCAGCCACAGGAACCCGTGGAAGTTGGCGATCTGATACATCAGCTCGCTCTTGCTCTCCGGAGGACGCGGCTTCACAGCTGCGGACCCGGTCGGCCCGGCCATGCGGTAGGCACGAATAAGCATCGTGTCGCCGATCTCGCCGCCCTGGATGCGTTCGTAGAGCTCCTTGCGAGCGTGGCAGTGGCGGCACATCAGGCCGACGCCGACCTTCAGCCCCTTGGCCATCGCCTTCTTGTTGAGTTCCAGCATCCGCGCGCTGGTCGGCCCGTCGATGGTGACCGGCTTCTCCATGAAGACATTGAGCCCCTTCTCGATCGCGTACGCGAACTGCGACCAGCGGAAGGCGGCCGGGGTCGTCATGATGACGATGTCGCCGGGGCTCAAGCAGTCCATGGCCTTCTTCGAAGCATCGAAGCCGATGAACTTCCGCTCCGTCGGCACGTCCATCTGGTCGGCACTGGGGAACTGCACCGACAGGTTGTCGAAGCTGCTTTTGAGCTTGTGGTCGAACACGTCGGCCATCGCGACGAGCTTGGTCGGGCCATTGCTGACCGACAGCGAGTTCGTCGCCGCCCCGGTGCCGCGTCCGCCGCAGCCGACGAGAGCCACTTTGACTTTGCTATCTTCCGCGGCAAAGAGCTGCGGCGCGGTGGAGAGGACAACTCCCACAGCGGCGGCCTGCGTCGTGCGTTGCAGGAACTGCCGCCGGGATGTGGTGTTTTCGAAAGGGGTTTGCATCGGGTGAGTCTCCAGAGGAAGGGAAGAAGGTGAAAGGTTAGGAGTGAGAGGTCAGGGAGGGAGGAGAAGGTTCCGGGGGCAGGCGACCGCTGGCAATCAGGTGAGTGGTCATCCAAGCCATGTCCTCGGGGTTGAACTGGGGATGAGGGGCTGTGGTGTAGTTCAGTCGGCGGTGGTAGGCCCCCCGATCATAGGCCAGCGTGATGAGTTCCTGCAGGTCGAGGACGATGTCGGTTTCGCCCCGACGTAGGGGTATTCGAATCCTTGGGAGCGGGTTTCGCAAGTTGGTTAAGTAACATTCGATGCGATGGGGGTATCGGACTCGGGTCACACTGATGCGGTATGGCCCCTGGCATTCGGTCGGGGTCTCGACCTGACTGGGGTGAATGGTCCAGCCGCCGCCGAGGAGCAGATCGACCTCCACGATGTTGACGCCACTGGCGACAAGGTCGCTCTGCTTGCGACGAAAGTTGTGCCGCTCGTCCTCACCAATCTTGTTGGATGGGCTGAGAAATTCGATGCTGGTGATGAGCCGGGATTGGGAGTCGAGAATGCGCACCTCCCGCATCGTCTGCGGTTCGGCGTCGACGATGATGGGCGTGTCAGCATCCAGCAACTCGGTCTCTGGCTCAATGAGAACGACGGCAGTTCCCAGCTCATTCACGCTCACATCTGGACGCCAGCGCTGGGGTTTACTCCAGTCTTCGATCGGGTCTTCACATGCCAGGACCACGTACTCTTCGACCGAAGCGACAAGATCGCTCGGCAATCGCTGCTGGAGCTGATCGCGGGCGTAAATCGACAACGCCGCATGCACGTCGCCCCAATGGGCTTCGAGGAATGGGTCCATTCCGGGGAAGGGAGAAGGCATGGGGATGGGCTCCTGGCCATCGGGGGTGTTGAGTCACTCTTACAGCTTCGCCGCATGTTCTCGAATGGCTCTCCGGGGCGAGTTCACGATAACATCTTGATTCGAGTCGAGGGAATTGAAGCGAGGAGTTCTCACCGAGATTTCTTTGCTCCCTCGGCTCCCATCGGTTCAGAATCAAGTCGGGGAGGCTTCGGACCGCCGTCTAAGGGGCCACCTGCTTCGCGGCCTTCTTCCTGGCGGCACGCGGCTTATCGACTTCGCGGTCGGCTCCCCAGGCCGGTTTGATGAGTGTCGCACTCCAGGCGGTCCACTGTTCAGCGAGGGTCTTGGTCCGATCGGGATGCTCAGCGGCGAGGTTCTTTGTTTCGCCGGGGTCGTCTTTGAGGTTGTATAGTTCCGCGCCGTCCGTACTCGCTGAGCCCGCAGCGGCTTTCGGCGACTTGACCAGTTTCCAGTCTCCGGAGCGGATGGCCCAGCGGGCTTGGTTTTTCCAAAAGAGTGCCTCGTGCGGGGCGGTCGCAGATTCCCCCTTCAGTGCGGGGAGCAGGTTGACTCCATCGAGTTTCCATTCCGGCTCGATCGCCACTCCCGCAGCAGCGAGCGCGGTGGGGAGGCAGTCGAGTTGAATCACGGGGTACTCCAGCTTCTGGCCTTGCGGCAGTTGTGCCTTCCACTGGACGACGAAGGGGACATGAATGCCACCCTCCCATGTCTCACTCTTCTGGCCGCGCAGGACACCGTTGTTCGACGAGTTCACTCCCAGCGGCCCACCGTTATCGCTGAAGAAGAAGATCAATGTGTTCTCGTCCTGCTGGGTCTCTTGCAAGGTGGTGAGGACCACTCCGATGGCGTCATCCATCGACGACTGCATCGCCGCATAAGTGCGGCGTTTGACGTTCTCGATGACCGCGAACTGGGCCAGCTTCTCCGGCGTCGCGTGCAGCGGCGTATGGACTGCATTGAACGGCAGGTAGAGGAACCACGGCTGGCTCCGATGCTTCGTCACAAACGCAGCCGCCTCTCGTCCGAAGGCCGTCGTCAGGTATTCTGGCTCTTCAACCACGGTGTCTCCCCGACGGATCGCATTCTCACTGGAGTCGATGATCGGGGGTTGGTAGCCATGTTGACCGCCGAGGAAGCCGAAGAACTCATCGAAGCCGCGTCGGTGCGGACGCAGATCCTCGCGATGGCCCAGATGCCACTTACCGACCATTCCGGTGACGTAACCGGCGGACTTCATCCGTTGAGGAAACGTCGTCTCGCTCAGAGCCAGCCCTTGGTCGATATTCTTGGCCGAGGGTGGCCCCTGCGGATTGAGTTCATTCCCAAACCGCTGCTGATACCTCCCGGTCAGGAGTCCCGAGCGAGTCGGCGAACAGACGCAACCGCTGACGTACCCGTTCGTACAAACGACGCCATGCCTCGCCAGTGAGTCGATGTTGGGCGTTGGGATATCTCGACACCCATTGAAACCGACATCGGCAAAGCCCATGTCATCGGCCACGATGACGAGTACGTTGGGTTTGTCGGCTGTAAGTGCCTGCGAGGTGCTGAGGCAAAGGATGAGTGATACTGCGAAGATCCGTTTCATGGAGGCTGATTCCTAAGTGTCTGAGGGCGTGTGATTGACAGGTACATCGATGTCGCTGACTGCCGTTGAGTAAGTCGCTACGACTTGGTGCTTCCGGTGCGATTGATCCCCTGCGAGGAGAGCCATTCCACCATCCACGTTTCATCGGCTGGACTCAATGGAGGGACCGGGTCATGAGAGTAGTCGATCCGTTTGTCGTAGGCTCCGTCCTCCCAAGTGCGGGCGATGAGATCCTGGAGATGGAGTACCACATCCTGGTCGCCCGGACGGAGTGGGATTCGGATGCGGGGCAAGGCTTTCTGGAGTGGGGCTGGGTAGCACTCGGGACGTTCCAGTCGCTCGGTTCGGACGACGCAAATCCGGTAGGGAGAGCGGCACTTCAGTGGGATGAGTTCTTCTTGAACGAAGACCGTCCAGCTTCCCGCCACCAGTAGATCGACCTCGACAAGATTGACGCCGTGCTTCAAGAACTCCACCTGCCTACGGTGGAACACATCGCGATTTGTTTGGCTCTGCTTGTTGATGGGGCTCAAGAACTCGATCGTCGTCACCAGCCGGCCCTCCCGGTCCTCGATCCGGAGACCGCGATGAATCTCCGGTTCGTCGGCCAGGCACGGCTCATCGGCTTCGAGTGTGGCGGTGGAGGCCATCTGTTCCACCACTGCCACGAGGTCCAGGGGAAGCTGGCGCTGCAGTTGATTGCTGGCATACACAATCAAGCTCAAATGCACGCCGCCCCAATCAGCTTCGAGAAACGGGTCCATTCCAGGAAAGGGTGATGGCATCGTGATTGGCTCCGACTGCTTTGTCACAGCTTGATTTTGAGGTTGTCACGTCTGGGAGGGCGAAGCTCCTGCTGAGCTGCGAGCCAGGGAAGACGTTTTCCCGCGAGAGCGGCTCGGCAGGAGCTTCGCCTCCCGGCTGGTGGCCACTCCACTATTCAGCCTTGACGAGGCTCCTAGCCATCGGGATTGTTCAGCAGGTCTTGCAGCTTCGCCGCGTGTTCCGGGATCAGCTTCGGGAGCCAGGTTTCGTCGAGCAGGCCGACATCAATGAGGTCTCGCAAGTGAACGCGATTCTTCAGGCGATAGGCATTGAACTCCATCCGCAACAATCCCTCGAAGGAGATGACGCGGTAGTCTCCCATCAGTTCTGTGTCGTCAACGCTCGGAGAGGGGAGAGGGGCCTCCGACCGCACCTTCTCCTCAGCGTAAAACACTCGGACTGCGTCGCGAGGCTTCAGGCTGGCTGTCTCTAAGAAGTAGTCCGTCCCGACGACCACTCGGTGTTCGAATCCCACTGCCTCCCAAGCCTGTCTCACAGCGGGGAGGTCCGCCCGTCGAATCAGAATATCGATATCCGGAGTATTCCGGGCTGCTGCCGGATCGACTTGCGAGACCCATGCGCCAACGGCGTTTCCTCCGCAGACGGCATACGGAATCCCGGCGAGTTCCAAGACACCGACTGCCCGCAGCAAACGCTCACGGACAGCTTCCACGGCGGCGATCATCCGATCCCAGGAGAAGTCTTGGAGTATTGGTGTCATGCGGGATCACTCCTCCGGCTTGGCTTCGGGTTGCTCCCCATCCAGCGGATCAAGCTGGATCGGATCGTTCTTTTCCCAGAGGGCAACCTTCTCTTCTTCGCTCGGTTCCACCAGTGGGCGAACGACGCGGAAGCCGACGCTCAGAGCATCTGTGTGATACCAAATACTGCGAGGCACCTGTGGGTCTTGGTCGCTCCACTCTTCCGCACTGGCCATGCGGGCCGCACTTCGTAACTGACCCGGTTCGTGGTCCCAGCCGCCGCCTCTCACGATGCGGGGGTACACGGTCTTGGGGATTTCGAGCGGGTTCTTGGCGACTCCCATTCGATCCCCATAGGCGGTCGGGATGTACTGATCGAGTACCCACTCGGCCACGTTGCCGTGCATGTCGTGCAGGCCCCACGGGTTCGGCTTCTTCTTGCCGACCCGCTGGTACTTCTTCTGGCTGTTCTCGCCGTACCACGCGTACTCCCCGATCACAGCCTGGTCATCTCCGAACGAGTAAGCCGTCATCGTCCCCGCCCGGCAGGCGTACTCCCATTCCGCCTCGGTCGGGAGCCGGTAGTATCGCCCGGTCTTCTTTGAAAGCCACTTGCAGTAGGTGCGAGCCGCGTGCTGCGTCATGCAGATCGCGGGAAACTTTCCCTTGCCCATGCTGAAGCTCATGTCCGTGTAGGGCGGCGTCGGGCGAGTCACCGCGTCGGCAGCTGCGTCGCGGTCGGTGGCAGTCAGCCCGGTATACTTGCGACGCAGCCTGTCGATCTCCTGGCCCCAGACATCGTACGCATCCCAGGTGATCTCGGTCTTGCCCATCCAGAATGGGGAGATATCAACCTCGACCTGTGGCCCCTCGTCATCGTTGCGGCCCTCTTCTGTGGAGGGGCTGCCGAGTTGGAACTTGCCGCCAGGGATCGGCACCATGTCGAAGTTCACCCCCGCATGCTCCAGCATTTCAGAGTAGGTCTTCATGTCCGCAGCCGTGGCCGCATCCACATCCTTCAGAGGGAGCGGGACGACCTTCTGGAACTCTTCGGCCAGAGCCAAGGAGGACGACACGACACAGAGACACGCCACAGGGAACAGCACACCACGCATCAATCACACCTCGAAATGACTCTGCCGCTGAGAGTGGTCAACATCCACTGCTCTCGATCTTACCGCCAAGGCTGAGAGTTGTCTTCCGAAAGTGTCCCCTCACTCCCGAAGGTGTGCGGCCAGATTGTATGGTGGGGTCAGTGTGAGGCGGGTATGAGGTTCCAAAACTTCTCGGTCAGGCGGCTTTGATGGACGGACTCGATGGTGCTGATGGCCAGGGCGTTGGCGGTGT
>JAYSUV010000418.1:0-11503 GCA_043718945.1 Planctomycetota bacterium | reverse complement strand
TGCGGATCGAGGCTCCCGAGGGCCGGTCGCTGCCCGCGCTGTTGTGTCCACAACTTCGGCAAGCATTGATTCGGCTGTCGCGTAACGACAAGGCCAAGGAACTGGCGCAGCGGGCTTTGAGGGCACTCGCTGGATTTGCGAAGTCGCTCAAATTGAAGTACCAGGACATCGAAGTCGGTTTTGACTTCGATCCGGAACCGGGACTGGCGGACAACGGAGACTTGGAACACGATCTCCAGGCCCTTTTGGAAGTCGTGGGGGACGCCGCTCTCAAGGCGCAAACTGCACTGGTCATCTTCGTTGATGAACTGCAGTACGTCAAAGAGGACGAATTGGCATCGCTGATCACATCGCTCCATCGCACGTCACAGCGTCAGTTGCCGGTCGTACTCGTCGGAGCGGGGCTGCCCCAACTGCGAGGGCGAATGGGCAAGGCAAAATCTTACGCCGAACGGCTCTTTGACTTCCCACAAGTCGGAGCGCTGAGTCCCGAAGCGGCGGCATTCGCCATCGTCAAGCCAGCACATCACAATGGAGTGGAAATCCAAGAGGACGCCGTTGATTTGATCCTCCAGAAAACGGAACGATACCCGTATTTTCTCCAAGAATGGGGTAAGCATGCTTGGGATTGCGCAGATCACAGTCCGATCACACAAGACGATGTGGAAGCAGCTTCTGTGTCTGCGGTGATCGCACTTGACGAAAGTTTTTTCCGCGTCCGATTCGATCGTCTGACTCCGGCGGAGAAACGCTATCTCAGAGCGATGGCGCAGCTCGGGGCGGGCCCTCACCGATCAGGAAAGATCGCTGACGTTCTCAAACGAGAAGTCAGTTCGCTCGGGCCGACTCGAAACAACCTGATCTCGAAAGGGATGGTCTGGAGTCCCACGCATGGAGATACCGCTTTCACCGTGCCGCTGTTTGATAAGTTCATGCTCCGGATCATGCCGGGAGATGATTGGCGGGAATAGTCATCCGCCGCAACTGGCAGAAGTCGATCGCCGCCGAGCGACGAGTCCAAGCTGCCCCGGCGATTCCACACATGAAGTCCCAAACCCTTTCGATCTCGATGAGAAGAGACAAGGATTCTCAGGGGGCCGTCGCCTAGAGTCAACGAGACGAGCAACTTGGCCAGCCCTCAAGAACCGCAGAGCGTGGATTGACGATCATCGGGCATTCCAGCGACAATAGATAAGCGGAAGTGGATGTGCATGCGCGGGGCACGAGCTTCGTGTGAGATTCCCATCCGCAGCCAACGTTCCGTGATTGCCACTTGGAAATTGAATGACTCTCCGTCTGGTGCGATTCTGTTTGGTCATGGCGTCTGCATTCGTGTGGGCTGTGCTTTCGACCGACGCAGGGGCCGAGGTGCCGTCGTTCGCGAATGACGTGATGCCGGTGTTGACGCGGTTTGGGTGCAACTCGGGCGGCTGTCACGGGAAGCTGGCGGGGCAGAATGGGTTTAAGCTGTCCTTGCGAGGGTATGCACCAGACTCCGATTTCGAGTCACTGGCTCGCGAGTCACAGGGGCGGCGCATCAACGCGGTCGCTCCGAGCGAGAGTCTGCTGATTCGCAAAGCGGTTGGGGCGCTTCCGCATGGGGGTGGGAAGCGGTTCGCAGCTGGCAGTCCCGCCGAGAAGGTCTTGCTCGACTGGATCGTGGCCGGAACGCCGGGGCCGAGGGTTGACGATCCGGCGGTCGAGCGGCTGGAGATCGAGCCGCTGGCTGCCACGCTCAAACTCAATGAGTCTCGCCCGATCCAAATCACCGCTGTCTACAGCGACGGGCAGAAGCGAGACGTGACTTGGATGACGCAGTTTGCCTCGAGCAACAGCGGGATCTTGGAGGTCTCCGACGCGGGAGGAGTGCAGGCATTGCGGCACGGCGAGGCGGTCGTGCGGGCCTCGTTCCAGGGACAAGTCGGGGTCGTGACGCTCACGATGCCGCATGAAACGGCGACTCAACCCGAGTGGTACACCGCCCGGAACAACGCCATCGACGAACATGTCTATGCGCGACTGGCAGCGCTGCGGATCGAGCCGTCGCCGTTGTGCGACGATGCGACGTTCATGCGGCGGGCCTCGCTGCATGCGATCGGCACGCTGCCGACTCCGGAGGAGGTCCGAGTCTTCTTGGCTGATACGAGTCCCGATAAGCGGTCTGCGCTGATCGACCGGTTGCTCAGTCGGCCCGAGTTCATCGACTACTGGGCCTTGCAACTGGGCGATCTGCTCCAGAACCGCAAAGAACGCGACCACGACGTGCGCGGGACCAAGGGCGTCCGCGCGATGCACCAGTGGGTGCGGCAGCAACTGATCGCCAATCGCAGCTGGCGCGACATCGCCAGCGATGTGATTCTGGCCGAGGGATCCAACACGCAGAACCCAGCTGTGGGTTACTACATCGTCACCGTCGGGGAGAAGAACTCCGACGAATCCGAGGTCGCCGACTCGGTGGCGCAGGCGTTCCTCGGGACGCGGATCGGCTGTGCCAAGTGCCACAACCATCCGCTGGAGAAGTACACGCAGGACGATTACTACCACTTCGTGGCGTTCTTCTCCCGCATCGCGCTGGATCGCAAGAGCCCCACCGAAGGCTCCACGATGTTGCAGGTCGGAACGCGGCACATGCAGAACTTGCGGCGGGAGATCGACGGACAGCAAAAGAAGCGGGCGGAGCTGCAAGCCGCAACCGGCGACCAAGCGAAGGAACTCGCCGATGTCGAGAAGCGGATCACCGAACTCAATCAACAGATCGAGTCGACTCGATTGGGGGCCGTCGAGACACGCCAGCCTCGCACCGGTCAACAGCTCAAAGCCCAGCCGCTCGACCGCTCGGTCCTCGACAGCCCGGCGGGTGAAGACCCCCGCAAGCCCCTGGTTCGCTGGATGACGGATCCGAAGAACGAACAGTTCTCGGGGGCGATGGTCAATCGTCTTTGGAAGCACTTCTTTGCCGTCGGACTGGTCGAGCCGGTCGACGATCTGCGGGCGACCAACCCCCCGTCGAATCGCGAGCTGTGGTCGTTGCTCAACCGCGAGTTCGTAATTCACAACTACGACCTGCGGCATGTGATGCGGCTGGTGATGAATTCGCGAGCGTACCAGTTGTCGTCGGAAACCAAGCCGTCGAACTTTCGCGATGACCGGTTCTACTCGCACCACTACGCGAGACGTTTACCCGCTGAGGTCCTGCTCGATGCGATCTGTTTGGCCACCGGCGACCCCGAGCAATTCCCGAGCTACCCACTGGGGGTCAGGGCGATTCAAGTGCCCGACCCGGGGACCGATTCGTATTTCCTGTCGCTCTTCGGTCGCTCGGAACGTACGACGGCGTGTGCTTGTGAACGGACCGGCGATGTCACCTTGCCGCAACTGCTCCACCTGCAAAACAGCGATGGCCTGTCGAACAAGCTGAAGACCTCGACGGGTCGGTTGGAGCTACTCCTCGCTGCTCAACCGGACAACGATCGGTTGATCGACGAACTTTATCTCTCCACGGTGAGCCGCCTGCCCGCCGATCCAGAACGTGAGATCGTCCTGAAGGCGCTAGAGGGCACCGACCGCCGCGAGGTGTTCCAGGATCTGTTCTGGGCCTTGTTGAACTCGAAGGAGTTCGCGTTTCAGCATTAGTGCCATAGAACGGACGCCCATGTCCGTGCCTTCCACACAACTCTCCGGAATTCAACGCAAAGACGCAAGGGCGCAAAGGAAGAGCAGGAAAGCATGCCCCACAGATCGATCTCCCTCCCCCCTTTGCGTCCTTGCGCCTTGGCGTCTTTGCGTTAATTTCCCCTCCTCTCCCGCCCGGACCTGGGGGTCCAGGCTACGGAACCACGCACGTATCCACCGAACCAGGACCACACCATGTTTGACTTCTTCTTCCCCCACAATCGCCGCGACTTCCTGCGAGTCGGCGGGCTGACCACGTTCGGGTTGAGCCTGCCGATGGTGTTGCAGTCGCCAGCCTCGGCGAGTACCCCAAGCCGCCGGGCGAAGTCGGTGATCCTCGTTTTTCTCGGCGGTGGCATGTCGCATCACGACAGCTTCGACCCCAAGCCCGAGGCCATCGAAGAGGTGCGTGGCAAGTACAAGCCGATCGCCACGAATGTGCCCGGACTCCAGATCGGCGAGCTGTTGCCGATGATGTCGCAGACGATGGACAAGGTCTGCCTGCATCGGGGCGGGGCCCACAACAACGACCATCACGAGACGGCCACGAACTGGGTCATGTCGGGGCGGTTTGGGTCGGCGTTTGGCGACTGGCCCGCGATGGGGGCGGTGGCCGCGCATGAGAGCGGGTTTCCGGGGACGCTGCCGCCGTATGTGTCGATTCCGCGCAATCCATCGTTTACGTGGGAACTCGGCAAGAGTGCCTTCCTCGGCGGGCGGTACGAGTCATTCAAGGCCGGTGATCCCAACGAGGAAAACTTCCGCGTGCGCGATGTGGCTCGCGCGGAGCCACTGGCCCAGGTCCGCCTCGACCGGCGGCAGACGATGCTGCAAGCGGTCGACGGGCTCTCGCGGCAGATGGAAGGGAACGATCAGTTGACCGCCTATGACCAGTTCCAACGCCGCGCAGCTGAGATGGTGCTGTCGGGTGAGGCCCGCGATGCCTTTGCGATCGATGCCGAAGACGCCGCTCAGCGCGACCGCTATGGCCGCACGACATTCGGGCAAAGTTGCCTGCTGGCTCGGCGGCTGGTCGAGCGCGGCGTGACGTTCGTGACCGTCAACTTTGGCGGCTGGGACCATCATGCCAAGATCTGGGAGGGGTTGGAAAAGCGACTCCCCGATTTCGATCGCGGGTTCTCGGCGCTCATCGCTGACATGCAGACGCGCGGGTTGCTCAACGAGACCCTCGTCGTCGCAATGGGCGAGTTCGGTCGCAGCCCGAAGGTCAACAAGGACATCGGTCGCGATCACTGGGCCCCGGCAGCCTCGATGCTCTTTGCCGGTGCGGGAGTCCAGCCGGGCCGAGTGCTGGGCGCGACGGATAAAGACGGGGGCCAGGTGGCTGACTCGCCGATCCGCCCAGCCGATGTGGCCTGCACGATCTACCGTTCGCTCGGTATCGACCCCGAGAAGCAACTGTACACACCCGATGGTCGCCCGGTGGCGATCCTGGATGAGGGACATGAGATCGGGGCCTTGTATGCGTAGGTTCCTGTCTGACGCGACCTGTAGCGTGGGCTTTAGCCCACGGGGCTCAAAGGACTGCGATCTCGTATGGACTAAGGTCCACACGACCGGGATTGTCTTGATTGCCTACCTGATCGCATTCTCCCCCCTCTTCGTACACGCCGAAGAGGTGAAGCCGGTCCCGCCGAAGGTCGCCATGTGCAGTCCTCTTTCGGTCGCCAGCGGGGCCACCACGAAAATCACGCTGCGCGGCTGGCTCGTCGACAAGGCCACCGCGGTCAAGTGCGACAACGACAAGGTGACGCTCAAGATCATCTCGCAAGGGGCAGCTGCGGTTCCCGGGAAGCAGGACGCCAAGCAGATCGGCGATCAGCAGTTAGAACTGGAGATCACGGTCGCTGCTGAGGCCCCACCGGGGCGCGTGTTGCTGACGGTCGTGGCCCCCGACGGCGAGTCGAAGCCGCACGCGCTGCTGGTCGGCGGCGACCTGCCGGTGATCGCCGAGACGGAACCGAACGATGGGTTCCGCTCGGCCCAGATGATCACACCGTCGCAGATCATTGATGGCCAGATTCACGGCGATGGCAACGTCGATGTCTTCGCGTTCGAGTTGACGGAGAAGACGAACTTCAGCGTGGAGGTGCAGGCCCAGCAGCTCGGCTCGGGCCTCGACAGCCTGCTCACACTCTACAACGCCACGGGAAGAATTGTCGCCTCGAATGACGATCAAGAAGGCACAACCGATTCGAAAATCGAGGCCACTCTCGAACCGGGCCGCTATTTCATCTGCCTCCAAGACGCCCACGACCGAGGCGGAGCCGCTCACCCATACCGACTCCGAGTGGATTTAATCGCCAGCAGACTGTCGGCCCCACCTTGAGAATTCAGGGGCGATGGCCGGGAGTTCGCATGTCGCCATGACATGGCTCAAGGACAGGCGAGAAGCTCTCCCCCGGTGAGTTCTGCCTCACCGCCCGCCTGGGGGAACTACGGCTGCTGCTGCCCCTGCTGTGCGTTGCTGCGTTCGACTTCCAGGTCGTCCATCCCGCCCGTGAAGAAGATCCGGATGCGGGGCCAGCCCACCTTCAAAATAAAGATCAGGATCGGGATCGCAATCGCCCCAATAATCAGGATAGTCTCCAGGCTGACCGCCCCCTCTTCATCGCGGTGGACGCGCAGTAGCAGCTGGCGAATTGAGGCGGGCTGGTTCATGGCAAACTCCGGCAGACCGATTAGAGGGGACTGGCGAACTTAGAGGAAGGGGCTGGTGGTAATTCGGCAGAACCAGGCGAAAGAGGCTTGAATCGCGACTCGACTCGCGGGGAGAGCGAAGGCCACCAACGGGAACACCACTCCCAGAATCAGAACGAAATCGATCGAAGCGGACCCGCTCCGAGGCGAAGTGACCAAGCGGTCGCGAATGCAGCGTTGCATCAATGAAGCTCGAAACGTCAGATCCTGGATCGGCATCTCCAACTAGGATCATCTCGGTTCTCACATGAAACTTCAACTGCAATTCCTCCCTCTGGGTCTCGACCACTTGATCCATTCACGAAAAAAGCCCAGTGGTTGCAACCACTGGGCTTCTAACTTGTCCATGCAAGTACGACTGAACTCAATACGCTCCGACGGCTTCGATGTCCTCTTCGGGCACATCAGCGGCCACTTCGGGTAGCACTGCGTCCTGGCCGGGGAAGATCGACTCGACGAACCCCTTGAGGTGCTCGGCCCGGGTCACATGCTGCAGCTTACGAAGAGCCTTCGATTCGATCTGACGGATGCGCTCGCGAGTCACCTTAAAGATGCGTCCGGTCTCTTCGAGGGTGTAGCTGTACCCGTCGCCCAGTCCGTAGCGGAGCTTGATGATTTCGCGTTCGCGGTAGGTCAGGCTCTTGAGGACGTGATTGATTTTGTCGCGAAGCATCTGGTGCATCGCAGAATCAGCGGGAGTGCTTTCGCTGTCGTCCTGCAGGAAGTCGCCATAGCTGGAGTCTTCGCTTTCGCCGACAGGAGTGTCGAGCGAAATCGGGTGCTTCCAGGTCTTCATGATGCGTTCGGTTTCCTCGACCGAGAGGTTGACCGCTTCGGCCAGCTCCTCGATCGTCGGTTCCCGGCCGGTTTCCTGACGGATCTGCTCGCTCTTGGCCTTGAGCGTCGAGATGCTCTGGAACATGTGGACTGGAATGCGGATCGTACGAGCGTGGTCGGCCACAGCTCGGGTGATCGCCTGCCGAATCCACCATGTGGCGTAGGTGCTGAACTTGTACCCGCGACGGTACTCGTACTTCTCCACACCACGCATCAGGCCGGCATTGCCTTCCTGAATCAGATCCAGGAACGACAGACCGCGGTTGCGGTACTTCTTGGCGATCGAGACCACCAGCCGCAGGTTGCCGCCCGAGAGCTGCTGCTTGGCATCGGTCCAGAGGTCGAACCGGTGGCGGGTGTCGTCGAGCCGGGCCTTGAACTCGGTTGGCGTTTCTTGCGTCTGATCGACGTACTCGGCCAGCTCACGAGTCATCGACGCCACTTCGCGGGCCGCAGCGGTGCGGTGCTTGAGGGCGTTGATGTCGCGTTCGAGCTGGACCATGCGGGTCGCCATCAGTTCCATCTTCTTGAAGACGGGCTGGAGGCGATGGGTCCGGACGCTGAGCTCCTCGCAGAGCGAGCAAAGCTTGCGACGACGAATCAGCATGCGATCTTTGGCCGCCTGCTTGTCCTTTTTGGAAGCGGTTTCGGAGATCGTGATCAGCCAGTCTTCCCGATTCCTCTGCACCAAGTGGCGCAGCGTCGGCAGGTTGATCGGCATACGCCCGAGGATCTGGTCCTTCTGGGTGTTCTCGGTGTCTGAGGTCCGCAGCGTGCGCTCGAACGGGAGTTCGCCGGAGTGGACCTTTTCGAGGATGTCGACGGCGATGTTGATGGCGTAGTCCGATTCCATCATCTTGCGGCGGAATCGCTTACGGGTGATCTCGATCTGCTTGGCCAGGAAGATTTCATCATCGCGAGAGAGCAGGGGGATGTTGCCCATCTGGCTCAGGTACATGCGGATCGGATCCCGAGACGACATCGGGCTTTCCGGCTCGATGAGCACTTTGGCGAGTTCGTGAGTGTGATTGGAAGGACGGTCGGCTTTCTCTTTCGCCTGCTGCTCCATCCGGGTCTTGTCGGCGACAGACTTGGGGGCCTTGGGATCGTTGATGAGCGGCAAGCCGGTCTCTTCCAGGGCCAGGATGATCTGCTCGACCATCGTCGACTCCCCCCCCTCATCGGGGAGGTAGTCATCCACCATTTGATAGGTCAGGAACTTCCGTTCCGTGGCCGTGTCAATCAACGTCTTCAGTCCCGAATCGTGACGATGCACTTGTGCAGTCTCCTCAATTGGCTTCAGTAAGAACCTTCCCTCTCTGGTGGTACTCCATTCCACCCGAGCAGAAGTCCAGTGGGCAGCTGGGCTGCCGGAAATTGATCGTTGTGCCGACACACGAATTGGAGATTCGTGTTCAGAGAGGTTGTCTGACGACTCCCCCCTGTGATGGAATCCTTCCCCGGATCGGGTCCACTTCGGGCCTCCCTGTGTGACGACCTCCCTGAGGCAATCGTCAAACACGGGCCACCCAATGCGACCTGACCAAGCACCCCTCCGTGCGAAACACCGACTCCCCCCGCCTGAGCAGACCAAGAATCGGACGGACCAGAGATCTGCGGACTGCCTGAATGGCGTCCCGAGTTCCCCTGCGTCCCTGCCGGTCTTGTGAGAGCCTTCTCGATGCCCCCGAATTCCAGACCATTCCAGAATTCGCACCGATTCGCAACCTCAGTCTCAGGCAGATGATGCGATGAACCCGAGAATGCGAAAACGACCCACGTCCCCCGTGAATCGGGCGGCCATCCTATCATGTCCCTCCGGCTCGTCCACGCAATATTTTCACAGACGCTGAAAAACGTCGGAAAATCCTCAAGTGCGCCTTCCACTCTTATTCCTACTCGCGCCAAGTCACAGAGTCAACAGGCGTTGTGCCATTTCCTGTGGCCACCCGGCATCCTCAGCTCAGCTCAACTGTTCCATGTCTACTGACGCGCTGTGGTGTTTTTGCGACAGGATATCCCTCTCCAGGGAGCGAGACACCCAGAAGGAATCCGGCGTTCGGCTATTTCTTGCTGCGCATGGAGATGAAGCCCACCACCGCCACCAGGATCAGAATCGACGCATACTGCTGCGGCGTCATGTGGTTCCACGCCTTCACAGCTGTCGACCGATAGATCGACAGATAGGACAGAACCATGTGATAGAAATCGGACATCGTAGCTGCCTCCCCCAGAACTTCGGACCGCAGCCTCTGCTACCGTTGTCCTCATCAAGCGTAGTTCAGTGGCCCGGAGGGTCACGATGTTTCGAGACACTGATCCCCAGAATGCAGTACCGGTCGTAGCGGTGATAGCGGCCTCAACAAAAAGCCCAGCGTGGCCACTCGCGAACCCTGGGAATGATCATCTATCCGCATTGAAATCCAATCAGCGATTGGCATCCCATTCGTCACAATCGGCATCGGCCTGCTCATCAGATCGAAGAATGACTGATTGTGTCGATTCCCATAGGGTGGTAGGCGGTGGTCCACAGACCTCCCGGAATCAAAGGGCGATGCTGAGGGACTTCCTTCTTTCTATTTGGTCGATCCGATGACTTGCCCCCTGCTCAATTCCCCTTCAAAGACGATCTTGGAAATCGAACCCGACCAGTGATCGCGACCGGGTTGCTTGACCCTGGCATGTGCCCCAAGGCTGCTCAGGATTCGAGGGGATGGATTGAATTCTTGGGTCACAAGCCGCAGGAAACGCTTATCGAGACCCTTTCCGCATGACTGAACAGGGGAACCAGTCGCATCCCTCCCGAGACTCCCATTCCCCAACACATGATCTGGAGCGACGCACGGTCGATCATCCTCTGCAAGCACTAATCCCGGCGATGATAAACGCGGGCAAGCACATGACCGGAAACGTGATGGCTGTAAAGATCGTGACGAAACGCCGCTCGCTCTCCGAAAGGTCCGGATCGGAGTGCCACTCGCGAAGATCCTCGACCGCCTGAAACAATTCCCAGCACATCGAAATCACATACGCCACTGGCGCGACAATCCCCCAGGCTGCGGACAGAAACTCCCGCCAATAGGCCACAATCAAGACAGCCACGATCAGATTGGAGACGACGGCACATGCGAGAAACCATACCGGGCGACGTTCGCAAAAATCGTCCCAGAGTCCTGCGACCGAAAGCACACCAAACATTCCATGATAGAGAATCGCCCACCATGACATGCGAGTGTCCCTCTCCCACGGCCCGATCGCTTACACAAACTCAATCGTCAACGGGTACTTCTCCACCACTCCCCGCTTGGCTTTCAATCCGATCAGGATCGGGCAGATGAGACTCATCAGTACGACCGCCAGCACCACCAGGAAACCCACTAGGACCAAGGTCAATACTCCCCCCACGACCAGATAGAGCAACTGACTCAGTACGAAATTCACCGCATTGCGGCCATGCTCGTCGACGATGGGGTCGTCTTTGCGTGTCTGCCAGAGGACGATCGGCAGGATGTATCCCGCTCCCGGGGCGACACAACTGGCGAGCATCGACAGATGCAGCCACATCGAATAGTTCCACGACCGCTCCGTCGCATCCGTCCCACTTCCGAGTCCGAATGAATCGAGGACGCGATCTACCGTGTCCCCGGACCCCGAGCGAGAAGCCGTCCCGTTCAGCACTTTCGACTTCGCCTCCTGGAACTCTTCTTCCGAGACGGCCCCAGACTGGCGCAGCTGATCGAGCTTCTGGATTTCGTCGGCTATGGACATGAGTCGTTCCCAGGATTTCGTGAGCGTGCCGAGATCATCGTGAAGGAGGATCACGCTGCCGAAATCATTCTGCCACGGATGGCCTGTCGAGGGAAGGACAAATGCCGGATGCACTGGTTGTCGAGATGAACTGATGCCCTCCAGAATACGGCTCACAGCTCGGACAACGTTCGATTTTGGAGTTCGCCTCCCCTGGAGGGCGCGGCTCCTGCCGAGCCGCTACCGCGAGTCGACGTATCTCTTGACTCGCGGCTCAGCAGGAGCTTCGCCCTCCCGCACGGGACTGGCTCACGCTCCCATTCATCGAGTTGACGGGGCACTGGCCAGTGTTCACCAGGCGTCGGAAGATGGAGTGTGTGCATCAAAATTGTCGGCGGTGGCATGTTTCTGCCCCCTCTCCCCACTGGATGCGTGATTATCGGGGAAGACATGGCTGGGGGGAGAGGGCCGGGGTGAGGGGCATCGAGCGAGCGGTGTGGCCCCCTCACCCCAGCCCTCTTCCCCA
>JAYSUV010000417.1:0-3983 GCA_043718945.1 Planctomycetota bacterium | reverse complement strand
CCCCGCCAGACAGGCATTGACCATCATCACCAGAAAGCTGACGCCGTACCCGCCGACGAGATCGCTGATCTGCACAATGGCCGACCAGCGGTGCTGGCTGTGCCCGAGCAGATACCACGCAAAGCCGGTCATCAAGTGAGCCCGCACCAACTCCAACCCGACCCACACGACGGGAGCCGCCACCACCAGCGGCAGCTTCAGTCGATGCACAGCGGACCGCGTGGCCAGCAAGAACACGGGGAAGTAGAGCGAGACGTACAGGGCCATCGCCCCCCACGCCGGATACATGGTGGCATCGCCCAACCGCATCCACTGGAGAGTGGCGAACCAGCAGATCGCCCCGCCGAACCAGGCTCCGAGCAGGTTCCCCTGCATCGCGCGCGGCGACCTCACCAGACACAACATCGGCACCAGTGCCAACCAGGCCAGCCAGCCCCAGTCGAGTGGAGTAAAACTTCCCCACAACAGAACGGCCGTGATTGGGCAGAGTACCCAGGCCGCCCGCGATCGCACCGGCGCAGAGCGTGCCCGGTCAATCAGAGCCTGAACAATCAATCGCTGCTCAGAGCGTTCTGGGGCGGCTTCGTCCTGCGCCACGCGCGACGGCTCCTGAAGTGATACGGACATCCGAGGTTCCTTCCTTGAAACCTAAGTCGCGCTGTGAATTGTGACTGCGAGAGCAGACCTCACTCCCGACCCGTGTAGGGAATGACTTCCACCATCGCTCCCGCGGTCCATTGATTCGGGCCCGCTGGCAACACCAGCAGGGCGTTCGACGAGGCCGTCGACTTCAAATCGAACGACCCCTTCCAATCGACCGGGCTGACTCGCCAACCCGCCCCGTGCGCGGTGAGCCGCGCGGGCAGGTAGGTCGGACGCGGATCGGAGAACTGGAAATCGGTCTCCAGCTCTGCGACCAGCGGCACCGGCTCCGCGGGCGACAGATTCATGATCCGCCGCACCGCTGTCCGGACGAACAGTTCGAAGCAAACCATACTGCTGACTGGATTTCCGGGCAAGCCGAAGATCCAGCGCGGCAGGTTATCGCTCGTCCGCTCCGGGGGCAGATAGCCAAACCAGAGCGGTTTTCCCGGACGCATCATGAGCTTGTGGAAGACTTCCTTGACCCCCAGTTCCTTGAGCACTTGCGGCACGAGGTCGAGCTTCCCCGCAGAAACTCCCCCGGTCAGGCAGAGAATATCCGACTGCAACCCGCGTCCGATCCGGTGTCGCAGATCCTCCAACCGGTCCTTGGCGATGCCCTCATTGATCGGTGTCGCGCCGAGAGCCACGACCTGTGCCGCCAGCATGATCTGATTGCTATTGCGAATCTGGGCAGGCCCCGGCGTCTCCTCAATCGACACCAGTTCATCGCCAGTCGACAACAACGCAATCGTCGGGCGCGGATGGACCGAGACCCAGCTGCGTCCGAGTTCGGCCAGGAGGGCGATCTCCTGCGCCCGGATGCGCCTTCCAGCAGTGAGGACGAGTTCACCATCCTGCATCGACGTGCCCTGGCACCCGACGTTCGTTCCGGGAAGCAGTGTCGCCTCGGAGAGAATGGTCACCCGCTCGGTCACCGCGTCGAGAGCGGTCCGCTCGATCGGGACCACCGCGTCCGCACCATCGGGCATCGGAGCCCCGGTCATGATGCGGGCTGCCGTGCCAGGTCCGACCTCGTGCTGCGGCATCCGGCCCGCTGTGATTTCCTCGACCACGAAAAACGAGCGTGCCCCCGTCCCGTCGTCACCCGCGCTGATGGCATACCCGTCGACCAGCGACTTATCAAATGGCGGCGAGTCTTGATCGCTGACCACATCCTCCGCCAACGTCTGGCCGAGCGATTCCAGCAACGTCGTCAGCTGCGCAGGCCGTGGCTCCACGCTGTCGATGATGAGTGCGAGTGCCTCGGCGACGGTACGCATTGTGGGGGGGATCCTCTGTGTCTCCTGAGTGAACAGTCATCATCGCGAATCGCGAGGCGAAAAAACACCGTAGCGGTGAGATCGCTGCGACCGTGTGTGCATCAGAAATGCTGGCAGAGCTTCCCAGCGGTGCGTCCCTGCTTCAGAGGGGGAGCCGCAGATGAACACGGATCAACGCAGATGAAGAGGCTCAACAACCTGATGACATCGTCCGCGAATCATCTTCCATCCGCCTTGATCTGTACGACTCACCCCAGGAATGTGCGCACGCGGCGCACATTTCCGGAAGTGTCCTCGAACACCAATCGACCCCGGCAGGGGTCCGAGAAATTAGCCGGTGGTCGAGCGCAGCGACACCACCGGACGGCAGTCATTCACCAATCCTCCATCCCGGAGGGATGGCAGAAACTCTTCCGCCCGCGAGGCGAATACTTCCCGAGAGCGACGCCTGCTGGCATCCCTTGGGGATGCGTAAACCGCGAGGGCCAGTGTTCCGGTGGTGTCGCTGCGCTCAACCACCGGCTACTGGCTGACATCCCTTCAGGATGGGAGAGTGCTGACCGCTTTCCCCTTTGGTTGCGGCTACGCCGCGCT
This sequence comes from Planctomycetota bacterium, assembly GCA_043718945.1. GTDB lineage: Bacteria > Planctomycetota > Planctomycetia > Planctomycetales > Planctomycetaceae > TH-plancto1. The sequence goes on along the minus strand of JAYSUV010000417.1, from coordinate 1,464 downwards.
GTGTCATCCGTGCCCCATATCGCCACTTCAAAACCCACGCGTCGGGTGATTGGTTCCGTGGCTGGACTTGGGCAAGAACATTGACCGCTACTTTCCAATGAATTGCCCAGTACCAATAACCAGCGAATGCCCTCAGCCTAACAACCCGAACAGCTTCCGTTGGCGGCTCACCGACAACTCCGGTAAGGTGAGGTCAAGGACAAACCTGCGATGTATGAACTCCCGATCTTGAATTCGCCAACGCCAACGCCGGTGCCGCCTCCGCTGCCCGCTGGGACGAGTACGCGGTTTGGAGTCGAAGGGATGCACTGTGCCGCCTGTGTCTCGCGGATTGAGGCGGGGCTGCGATTGGTTCCCGGAGTGGTCGATGCGCGGGTGAACCTCGCCACCCGCGAAGCCAGCGTCATCACGGCCAGCGGTGCGAAGGCACCCGACTGGGGACCGGTACTGGATGGGATCGGCTACCGCTATGTCCCGCTCGACGACGCGGCCTCGCCTGTCGTTCGCGCACCGGCCAGCCCCCGCGACTGGATCGTCAGCGCTGCGATCTCAGTGCTGGTCATGCTGCTCTGCATGACTTCGTGGCGGTTCCCCGGCTGGCAGATCGTCCTCGTCACGAGTTCCGCAGCTGTCGTGTTTGGCCTCGGACGAGGGTTCTTTGTCGGGGCGTTCGCTCGATTGCGTCAACGTTCGAGCGACATGAACACACTGATCGCACTGGGGTCGGGAATTGCCTTTTTTGCGGGCACTTGGGAATTGATCGCGGGGCATGGCTCGCACACCAGCATGCACTTCGATGCCGCAGTGATGATCGTCACGTTCGTGCTGCTCGGTCGCTGGCTGGAGGACCGGGCGCGCGGGCAAGCCTCAGCGGCCATCGATGAATTGATTCAGCTGGCCCCGCATGAGGCGGTCGTCATTCGCGCGGGGAACGAGCAGACGGTCCCCCTCACCGAGGTCCGACTCGGCGATGTGGTTTTGCTTCGGCCCGGTAGCCGTGTCCCGGTGGACGGAATCATTCTCACTGGGCAAGCCGACTTCGAGGAGTCGATGCTCACCGGCGAATCGATGCCGGTCCCCAAACGAGTCGGCGACAGCGTCTCAGCGGGCACGCTCTGCCACGGAGGCAGCGTCACACTCACGACCGAGCGAGTCGGCGATGCGACCACGCTGCAAAAGATCGTCGGCCTCGTCCGCGATGCCCAAGGGACCAAAGCTCCCATCGCCAAACTGGCCGACCAAGTCGCTGCCATCTTCGTCCCGATCATCCTCGGCATCGCAGCTGTCACAGCGCTCGCGTGGCTGGTCTTCGGTCCGGTCGACAAGCGGGTCGAACTCGCGATCCAGGCCGCCGTCAGCGTACTGGTCATCGCCTGCCCGTGTGCCCTCGGGCTCGCCACGCCGACAGCTGTGATGGTCGCGATGGGGCAGGCGGCGAAGAACGGACTGCTGATTCGTGATGGA
>JAYSUV010000416.1:0-11566 GCA_043718945.1 Planctomycetota bacterium | reverse complement strand
AGGAACAGGAGGTTAGAACAGGGGTTGCTCGCGATCACACCTCTTGTGCCAAGGCACCCCGGTAGGCTCCAAAGCGAGCCAACCGGTGCTACCCCGCTTCCCGCCACCCCGCCGCTTGCGGAATGGAAGTTCCTGAAGTAGTCTGTCTCATCAAGGAACGCACAAGGGTGAAGCGACAAGCTTTGTCACATCACTATGGACTTTCGGCTAGCGCTCGGCCTCCGCAGTGGGGGTTGCCGTGAACCGTTCGCTACCTGTGTTAAGGGAGTGATCTCTCCATGCGACTCATGCTGGTTCTGTGTTTCGTGTTGACGTCGAACTGGGTCTACGCCGTGGAACCTGCCGACCTAGTGCCCGTGTACCGCTTCTACAACAAGAATGTCAATGAGCACGCGTACTCGTTCTTGGACCGAGAACTTGCTGATTGGCGTCTAGCTGATAACGTTGAGGAGCATATCGTTCTGGGGAAAGCGAGTGCGGAGGAGCTTCCCGGGACAATGCGGCTGTACAGAGGAGTTCACAACAAGACGCACAAACATTATTACTATGCGATCGCCCGTAGTAACGATAACTTCCCACTGTATGTTTGGAAGAATGCAGGCGACGGACGTATCGGTATTTACGGTTCGACGTGGGTTGATGGGACAGATGTGTTCTTCGATCCTGATCTTGAAATGGTTAAGAAGTTTGGTGCTGACAGTCAAAAAGCACTTGGTGTTAAGCGTAAATCTATGGGAATTACACCTGTCTTCTACGTCTATCCAATGGATGTGGAAGCCAAGGCAAACGATAAAATCCCGGAAGCGCCGTAGCGCCCGTCGGTCGGGCTTTGCCTGGCTGCTCGCCCGAATGACCGCTGGGCTTGGCTTCGGTATCGTTTCTTCATGAGCGGCAGGGTGGCCCGGCCAGGGGTGACTGTCGGGTGGCGGGGTGAGGAGGCTTTGCGGATGGCCCCGACGGGTGGGCGTGGAGCGTTGAGGCGTTGTGTCGGGGACGAGAGCCTTCCCCAGAGACGCAATGGGCAGGTCACGTTTCCCCGCGCCGGGGCCATCCGCTGCGCTGCTGACCCCGCCATCCACCGCAAAGCGGTAGACGTAGCCCACCACTTCTCTGAGTCAGCATCGAACATGGTGGGCCTACGCCCAATGCGGCTGGTCCCACCCTACGGCTACGACAGCAGCTGCTCCAGATCCTCGGCGGTCAAGGCTTCCAGGACCGACCCCTCTTCCGCAGCCAGGATGGCGTCGGCGAGTTCGCGCTTCTTCTTCTGGAGTTCGAGGATCTTCTCTTCGACGGTGTCCTTACAGATCAGACGGTAGGCGAAGACCTGCCGCGTCTGGCCCACGCGGTGGGCACGGTCGATTGCCTGCGCCTCGACGGCGGGGTTCCACCACGGGTCGAGCAGGAACACGTATTCCGCAGCTGTGAGGTTGAGGCCCAAGCCCCCGGCCTTCAAGCTGATGAGGAACACCTTGGTATCGGGATCGTTCTGGAATTGATCCACGACCTGCTTGCGGTTGCGGGTCTTGCCATCGAGGTAGACGTACGGGACGCCGCGTTTGTCGAGGTGCTGCTTGACGATCGACAGCATGCTGGTGAACTGCGAGAAGACGAGCGACTTGTGCCCCTCTTCGATGAGTTCCTCGATCTGAGGGAGCAGCACATCGAGCTTGGCGAAGGCTTCTTCCTTGGTCTCGCGATCGAGCAGGGCCGGGTGGCAAGCGGCCTGCCGCAGCCGCAGCAGTGCCTCTAGCACGTGCATGCGGGACTTGTTCATCCCCTGCGACTTGACCATGCCCAACAGCGAGTCGCGGTAGTGCTCGCGGAGTTCGCTGTAGAGCGCCCGCTGCCGCTTGCCCATCTGGCAAAAAATGGTTTCCTCGAACTTGTCGGGCAGGTCGGCGGCGACCTCCCGTTTGGTGCGACGCAGGACGAACGGGCGGATTCCCTTGGCGAGCATCTGGCGGGACTGCGAGTCTTTGCCATCCAGCGCGTTGACGCGGAAGGCGGTGCTGCGACCGAGCATGCCGGGGTTGAGGAACTCGAAGATCGACCAGAGATCGCCGAGATGGTTCTCGATCGGCGTACCGCTCAGAGCCAGTCGGTGCTCCGCCTTGATGAGGCGGCACGCCTTGGCGATCTGCGAGGTCGAGTTCTTGATCGTCTGCGCTTCGTCCAGCACGGCGTAGTCGAACTGGATGTCGCGCAGTTCGATCACATCGCGGCGAAGGGTGCCGTAGGTGGTTAGCACAATGTCGACTTTGGTGAGCTGTTCACGCAACTCCGCCCGCTGGAGCCCCTGGTATTCGAGGTACTTCAGCTCGGGGGTGAACCGCTGGATTTCCGACACCCAGTTGAACATCAGCGACTTCGGCACCACGATGACCGACGGTCGGCGGACCTCCGCCGTGCGGGAGCGCTCCAGCAGCAGGGCCAGGAGTTGCACTGTCTTACCCAGACCCATGTCGTCCGCCAGACAGCCGCCGAAGTGGAAGTCCTGCAGGAACTTCATCCAACCCAGTCCCTCGCGCTGGTAGGGCCGCAAGGTGCCGGTGAAGCCCGCTGGCTCGATGCCGGGGGTCACGCCCTCGAAGCTGCGCAGCTTGTCGCGGATGACGAGAAATTGAGCATCGACATCGACGGACGGCTCATCTTCGAGCAAGGCATCGAGCAGGCCGACCTGCGTCGCACTGAACCGGAGATGGTCCTCTTCAACCGAGCCGAGTCCGGCCAGCATGCCATATTGCTGGAGCCAGTTCTCGGGGAGGATGCCGAGCGAACCGTCATCCAACCGAATCGTATTGTCGCCCCGCTTCAGCGCGGCCAGCAGTTCGGGGAACGACGCTTTGACGCCATCGAAGTCGGCATCGCCGCCGAGTTCGAACCAGTCGATGCCAGTGCGAACGCGGAACTGCAGAGCTGTCCCCTGCCGAATCTGCTTGCCGTCGGCGCGAACCGCCCAGCCACCTGGGATCAGTTTGCGGACAGCTGTGGCCAGATCGCCGACCGGGATTTCGACATCGTGCAGAGTCTGGCGATGATCGAGCAGGCGGCGGAAGCCCGCCTCCTTAAGCTGGGACCACGAGTTCGATTCCATCTGCCGATCACGAAGGATGCACCGTCCCTGATCGCGCTGCACGATGGCCCACTGGGCACTCGAACCGGGGACGACGGCCCCTTCGTATTCGAATTCGACGACACCGGTCAGACGCTCATGCCGCCACCCCTTGGTCCGTGGTGACTTCAGGGTCAGGAACGGCCGGGGAGTCGCCCGAATCTCATTGAGTCGCAGCTCCTCCGGCAGATCGAGTTGCGGCAGCGTCGGCATGTCGAGCAACTGGTCGACCAGCTCGCGCTGCTCGGCAACCGGGACGGAGATGTTCTGCTCGGATCGCAGCAATCGGACCCAGTCGAAGGCTCCGAAGTCGTCGACTTGGCTGATGACATTACCAGCGATTACCAATCCGCCGGGGACGATGACGCTGACTTCGGTGAGCGGCAGCACCGCCGCTCCGCGCCGCAGTTCGCCTGCCAGCTTCCAGTTCTCTTTGTCTTCTTCCGAACGCAGTGCCATGCACAGCGTCCAGCGGTCTCCCTCGTCCCAGGTCAGAGACGGGGTTGCCTTGGTTTCGTCGCCCAGGAATCGCAATCGCTCGGTGCGGCACATGAGCGGCAGCAAGAGCGTGCAGAGTTCATAAGGTAGCCGATACCGGAACAGGGCTGACTGAAACTCGGCTTGCTGAGCGAACCAGCCCGACCGGTCGGGAGTGCCGCCGATGAGGTATGCCAGAATCTGGCGGTCGTCCTGATGCTCGATCTCTTCGAGCTTGCCGGGGCGGACCTTGAGCGGCTTGAGCTTGCCCCACTGCCCACTCGCCCGGATCTGCCGCTGCGAGGTCTGAATCACCAGCATCTCGGACTTGAGGCTCTCCTCAATATCCACTTCGTAGAAGATCTCGCGCTCGCGCGATCCATCGGCATCTCCCGAAGCCGCCGTTGGGACCATGTGCGTGCGCAGCTCACGGAGTTTGAGCTCCCAGTCTCGCAGAGCCACCGTCCGCACCACCGGGGTTTTCGCCGTCGCCGGAGCCACCAGCGTGCGCGTCGTCGTCGACGGCGTATAAACGTCGCTGCCGATGTCATCTTCATCGACAAAGGGAGTGTCCAGCAGGGACTGGACGATCTCCTGCACAAACGGAGGGACGTGACCGGGCCGGGCCGGGGAACTCATCAGCTGGCCGTGGTCGACCGCCAGCAGCGTGGCCCACAAGTGCTTACATGCCGGGTCGCGAGTATTCCCCTCGCCGACGCAACTGCAAAACATGCGCAACTCGCCGTTTTGGCGGCTCAGCTGGGTGTGGAACTCCACGCCGTCGCGGACGATGGCGTACAGTTCGTCGGCCAGCACGCGCGTAATGGCGACCCGTTCGGCCTGAACATACGCAGCACCACGAAAGCGGATGTCTCCGCGGAATTTCGATTCGAACAACTTCGCAAGCGACACTGACGCCTCCCTGACGATCGCTCGGGTCACTGGTCCGCTGGACAGCCAGGATCACCCTGCTTCCCGCACCTCCGAATGCTGGGAACCCCAGCCATAAGAGGCATTTCTGACCAGCCACTTCTGCACAACAGGAGTGGAACGGAACCTGAAAAGACCGCAAGCCATAGAGGTTAGCGGAATCAGGGGTGCGACAGCTACTGAGAGTCTGCGGAATCTGCGAAGGAGGTGTGGACTGCTGTCTGGCCAAAGCGAGAGCACTCAAGCGACAGCAGACCGGTGCATTCACGCGAAAGGGGACCGGGTATTCAACAGATGACGCGGGTGGGGGCCACATGGCTTCGGGAGAGCGGGGCTTCCCAAATTGTCGAGGCAGTCGTTTTGAGCGTGCCCTCGACAGGAGTCAAACGGGAAGACATGACCACGATACCCGATATCGAGTGAGGGGGATCGGTATTCCCCGTAGTGCCAGAAGCCATTGCATTTGAAGCGGTCGGATGGGCGACCTCCCGGAGTCAACCCGGTTGACGGTGGCTGAATTGCTCCGGTTGGCCGGAGCGGTTGTTCCGCCGTAGGGGTGGCGTGAGAACGAACAGAGTGAGAGGCGATCGGAAAAGCCGCGCTGACGTGACCCCTTGAAAATCTATGGTTGAACCGTCATTGAGCAACGGAATACGGCATCATGACGGATGGAAACGGCGGGCCTCGTAATGCATATGGGACGGATTTGTCGGACGAGCAGTGGGCGATCATGGAGCCGTTACTCCCAGCGGCGAAGCCGGGGTGGCGGCCGCGCGAGGTGGATTTGCGAGCGGTCATAGTGCCGTTGTCACTCCGGCACACCTTCAAACCGCTTCTTCAAAGGCATGCCGCCGGTGGTCCCCAGTACGGGGTCCACTCCCTATGGATTTTCCATGGTTGATGCCAGCATTCACGACTCAACTCTCACCCCAGCCACCGACACGCATCCTTCGCAAAGTAAGTCAGAATCATATCCGCCCCCGCCCGGCGGATGCTGGTCAGGATCTCCATGGCGACTCGCTGCTCATCAATCCACCCATTCGCAGCTGCGGCTTTGACCATCGCGTACTCGCCGCTGACGTTGTAGGCGGCGAGGGGGACTTCGGGGTGGGCGTCCTTCACGCGGCGGATGATGTCGAGGTAGCTGAGGGCCGGCTTGACCATCAGCAGGTCGGCCCCTTCGGCGAGGTCCAGGGCCACCTCGCGGAGGGCCTCAGCGCCGTTGGCGGGGTCCATCTGGTAGGTGCGGCGGTCGCCGAATTTCGGCGTGCTTTCGGCGGCCTCGCGAAACGGGCCGTAGAACCCGCTGGCATACTTGGCCGCGTAGCTCATGATCGGAATGTGCGAGGCTTGAGCGGCATCGAGGCCGCTTCGCAGAGCCTGGATCATCCCGTCCATCATCCCGCTGGGGGCGATCATGTCGGCCCCAGCTCGCGCATGGCTGACCGCTTGCTTGACGAGGTTCGCCAGCGTCGCGTCGTTGTCGACATCGGTGTGGCCGCACCGTTCGTGCAGAACGCCGCAGTGCCCGTGATCGGTGAACTCGCAGAAGCACAGATCGGTGATCACCAGTAACTCGGGAGCGGCGTCCTTGAGGCAGCGAATCGCCTGTTGCACGACACCATCATCATCCCACGACGAACTGCCGATGGCGTCCTTCTTCTCGGGAATCCCAAACAGGATGACTGCCGGGATGCCGAGACCGGCGATTTCTCGCGCCTCGGCGGTTAGCAGATCGACTGTCAGCTGGGCATGCCCCGGCATCGAGGTGATCGGGATGCGGCTCTGTTTTCCATGCCGGACGAACAGCGGCAGAATGAAATCGTTCGGAGCCAACTCGGTCTCGCGCACGAGATCGCGAAGACGCGGGTGCGAACGGAGGCGGCGCAGACGGGTTTGCGGAAACATGGGAGGGACTCATCGTGCATGCCGGGCTGGACGACATCCGTCCTCACTTGGGTCAAGTATGGCGTGCGAAGAGGGCTGAGGCCAACCCTGTCACTTGCGGGTATGTGTTGGCCATTCATCCCGTGGTGGTATGGGAGTCGCGAAGCAGGATGGCGAGACGGTATACTTTGGTGAGTTCGATTCAGAGACATCCCTCTCGCTCAGGAGCTTCTTCATGGCGACTGCAACAGCTTCCCATCCCACCTCAGTAGCGCGTCCCAAGGTCCGTCAGACGAAGATGCTGATCGGCGGAAAATGGTGCGATTCGGTGAGTGGAGAGACCTTCGCGACTTACCACCCGGCGACTGAAGAGAAGATCGCCGATATCGCTCGCGGCAATGCCCAAGACGTGGACCTCGCGGTCAAGGCCGCTCGTCAGGCATTCGAATCTGGCCCGTGGCCCGCGATGGATGCCCGGGATCGAGGCCGCCTCATCGGCAAGCTGGCCGATCTCATTGAGCAGTATTCCGAGGAACTGGCGGCCCTCGAAACGCTCGACAACGGCAAGCCGATTCGCGACTCACTGGCCGCCGATATTCCGCTGGTGATCGACTGCCTGCGGTACTATGCGGGGTGGGCCGACAAGCTCACCGGAGACACGATTCCGGTGCGGGGCAACTACTTCTGCTACACCCGCCGCGAACCGGTCGGCGTGGTCGGGCAGATCATTCCGTGGAACTTTCCCGCGCTGATGGTCGCCTGGAAGTGGGCTCCCGCGCTGGCCTGCGGATGCACGATTGTGATGAAGCCCGCCGAGCAGACGCCGCTGTCGTGCCTGCGGATGGCCGAACTGGCGCTGGAAGCTGGCTTCCCGCCGGGCGTCATCAACGTGGTCCCCGGATTCGGCGACACGGGGGCTGCTCTCGTGAAGCACCCCGGTGTCGACAAGATCGCCTTCACCGGCTCGACCGAGACGGCTCAGCTCATCATGCGCGACGCAGCTCAGACGCTGAAGAGGCTCACCTTTGAACTCGGTGGGAAGAGTCCGAACATCGTCTTCGCGGACAGTGATCTGGATGCCGCCGTGGCTGGAGCGGAGTTCGGATTGTTCTTCAATCAGGGGCAGTGCTGCTGTGCGGGGAGTCGCCTGTTCGTTGAAGAGAAGATCCACGAGCAGTTTGTTGAGAAACTCGTCTCTCGCGCCCGCGAACGCCAACTCGGTGACCCGTTTCAGATGGCCACAACGCAGGGACCGCAGATCGACCAGGACCAATTCAACAAGATTATGAAGTACATCGACCTCGGCAAAGAGGCCGGGGCCCAGTGCGTCACGGGTGGCGAACGCCTGGGGACCAAGGGGCACTTCATTCAACCCACCGTCTTTGACCGTGTCACTGATGACATGGCAATCGCCACCGACGAGATATTCGGCCCCGTCATCAGCGTACTGCCGTTCAAGGACTTCGACGAGGTCGTCCAGCGCGCCAACAAGACCTTCTACGGTCTGGCCGCAGCTGTCTGGACCCGCGACGTGGCCAAGGCCCACCGCGTGGCCCAGTCGGTCCGCGCCGGGACCGTGTGGATCAACTGCTACGATGTCTTCGATGCAGCTGCCCCGTTTGGCGGCTTCAAGATGTCGGGCATGGGTCGCGAGCTGGGTAAGTCGGGCCTCGACAACTACACCGAACTCAAGACGGTGACGATGAGCCTGGGGTAGAGGCCAGCGGCGCGGGATACGGAGTCAGATCACGCGGTCTTATTCCGTCGGTTTTCCACCAGACTCGATGAGGAGATTGGCCCGGACTGTCCCGGATGGAAGAACGAGGTCAGCGTGCTGGATGAGAGTGCGCATGAGGAGTGACTTCGAATGTCATGAGTTGGCAATCGGGGAAACAACGTGACGATTGCCACGAAAGGCATCGATCATCTCATCCAGAGCGTTCTCCAGTCGACGAAACGAACGCATGTTCTGTTGGCGGATAGTATTCAAATCGACGAGTTCAGTGATCGAGGCTTGGTGGAGTGCGGGGCGGTATCCACAGGACAATACTCGTTTGAAGAATCCCTTGGCGTCGCGGGGTGCCAATTCGATGTCACCAGTCGGTAACTTCAGATCTCTCGAAAAACTCCCACCCCCATTCGGGAGAGTTTTTCCGGCAAGCGAACTGGCTCCGGCGATCAGCCAAGACTCGAACTCCAGATTGGCGATCACAATCGACGCCGAGAATCGATCCCCCGCTCCTCGCTCTTTCGCAATGGCCGCCAGTTGTTGCGCGGCCCGCTTCACGCAGAATGTTTCTCCCCCACTGGGTGGTGAATCTCCGTCGATCAGCAACAGACACGCCTCCATGCCATATTTGCGAAGTCCCAGTTCAAGAAATCGCTTCCACACCGAGAAATCATTCACTCGTCCACGAAGAGCTGGAAACTCTCCGACCATCCAGGGATCAGGAGACACGACAAGCACATCTTGTGCTTTCCGCTCCTTCAGCAACCGCTTGAGAAGAATCGGAGCCGCCCGCTTGTCACCCTCGCCCTCGACAAACAAGAACAGTTGACGAGGCTTCATGGGCTGACCACCTCGTGTTCGCGCCGCGCAACATCCACTGTGAACAGTTCACCCGGATAGAGCAGCTTCTCCTTGAGGGCTTCCCGTTGCTCCGGGGCGAGCGGTCCGATTTGCGTTTCGAGATTCTCATCCATTTCCACGACGCGAATCTGGTCGGCTTCGAAATGGTTCAGGAACACCGGGTTGTGGGTCGTGAGAATGACCTGCCCGCGACCTTCTTCCGGTGTGGCTTTGAACTCCTCGGCCAAGGTGATGAGTGCCCCGGGGAATATCGCGTTTTCGGGTTCTTCGAAGATCAGCGTTTGCTTCGGGGGTGTTTGATACAAGGCCAACAAGTGGGCGAGAAATCGTCGAAAGCCACTCGATTCCGAACTCAGAGGCATCGGCAGAACCTTGTCTCCGAATTCGTAACTGACGAGAGCTTGTGTTGGGGACTGGATCGAATCGAGTTCCACTGACAATACTCTTGAGTTGACTTGCCGGAGGGCTGCGACAAGGCCCACTCGATCACGTCGACACTGAGGATTGACCCACAGAGCCCGCAGTGTTTCTAACGCATTAAATGCATTGTCGTCGAGACCGATACCCCCTAGTGTCGCATTTCCGAGGACATTGTAAGGAAACGAGTAGATACCAAGTCCAGCCATCAGACTACTGATAGCCACGGTCGCGAATTCGATTCCAGGTAATCGAGGAAGTGCCAGCGGGCCGGGGTCCGGAATCGAGGCGAGTGCTGGGGGAACCTCCCATTTAGACTTAGCTGATCCTGGGCCCCCTCGTTGCGTAGGAACGCCATCTCGTGATTGTTCGAAAACAATATTCCCGCCGTACGTCAATCTCTCGCGAATTGGAGAATGAAACTTCAGGTCAAATTTCAAAGTGTAGCTAAATCTCTCGTCGTAACCGGCGACGGTGAAGTCGACTTCGTATGACACACCCTCGTCGCTATGCGTCATCGACTTGGCCGACTGCATCCTTTGCATGACATTTTCAACACCAGTCGCTAGGCAATCCCGCAGCAACCGGATGGCCTCGCAGAAATTCGTCTTCCCGGTCCCGCTGCGTCCGATCAGGACCGTGACTGGGGACAGGTCCACGGTCACATCGCGGATACTCTTGTAGTTCTGGATGCGGATGCGGTGGATCATCGAGCGGGCTCCTGGCGGCGGTACGGGCCACTTTCGGACAGCATCGAACGGGCGAAGGTTCGAGGGGCCGGTATCTTCATTCTATCGGCACAGCCGGGATGTCGCGATTCGCTCTACGTCATGCCGCGGTGCGCCAGCCCGTCGGCCTACCGGCCCTACGGCTGAGTAGGAGTCGGAGCAGCCTTCGGCTGGTCCGCCTGCACGCGTTCGAGCGTATCGAAATACTTCTTAATCCCCTCGTGATAGCCCGGTGGAGCTTGTTCCTTTTCGATGGCTTCTTCGGTGCCCTGCTTGATCGAGGTGATGATCTCGCTGTACTTGGCCTCCAGGTCCTTGAGGTCGGCGTTCGGGGCGTCCTTGGTCTTCATCGAGAGCAGGATCTTGCCCTTCTTGATGGCGGTCTTGGTCTTCTCAGTCTGAAACTTGGTCTTCGCGGCATCGTCCTCGGGAGCCTTGCCGCCTTTGCCAATCCCCTGGCCTCCTAGACCATTTCCGTCACCTTCGCCCTCTCCATTGCCTTCACCTTCCCCCTCTCCCTCGCCTTCCATCCCTTCACCGCCCATCTGGCCCATGATCTCGTCATATAACTGTTGATAGTCTTCCATCGAGGTCGCATCGGCGGCCATCTCGCCATCGAGCTGTTCTTCGCTGTTGAGCTTCTTGGCGTCTCTGATGAGATTCAGGGCCTGCTCCAGCTGTTCCAAGTCGCGGGCCGATTGGGCGAGTTCCTTCAGTTCCATCTTGGCGAGTTCCATCGACTCCTTGGCGGCGTCGAGAGCCTCAGTCGACATGTTCTGCTTGTCGCCCGCCTTTTCGAGTTGATCGAGCGCCCGCTCCAGCGCCGCCTGCATCCCCTTCGAACCGGCCTTCTTCCCGGCCAGCTTGGACATGTCGTCCATGTCCTTTTTCAGCTGTTGAGCCAGCTCCGACTTCTTGAGCGGGTCGGTCTCTTTCACGAGACGTTCCAGCTTCTCCTTGATGGAGTCCAACTTCTTGAGCATCTCTTCGGGCTTCCCCTGTTGCAGCCCTTCCAGCATCTTCCGCATCTCTTCGGTATTCTCGCTGCCGAATTGCTGGGCCGAGTCGAGGTTCTTCTTGAGGTCTTTCAAGGCCGAATTTGTGTTGCGGAACTGCTCGCCGATGTTTTTCTGGTTCTCGTTGAGCTTCTTTTCGTTGGAGGCGGCTTGAGCCTTCTTCATCTCCTTGAGGTCTTTCGCCAACTTCTCCAGCGCCTGGCCGACCTCTTCCGACACGGCGGTGTCCGAGTCCTTCTCGGTCAACGCCTGCTTGCGAATCTCGGTCGCCTTCTTGCTCTCCTGAATGGCCTCGATCACCTTCTGTTGCTCTTTGGCGATCAGCTGTTTTCCGAACGGGTCGAGGTTGGGCAGGAAGTACGCCGCCACGGCCAGTCCGGCCACGAGCATCGCGCTCCCCACACGC
>JAYSUV010000415.1:0-3989 GCA_043718945.1 Planctomycetota bacterium | reverse complement strand
CCTGGACCGTAGTCCTGCCAGAACCCGGTCACCCGACGAACCACGATGAGTAGAACCGGCGGCTAGCGCCGTGCCGCTCACCATGTTCACAGCACTGGGGCGAGGCTCCTGCCGAGCCGCTGACGCGAGTCGACGCGTCCCTTGGCACACGGCTCAGCAGGAGCTTCGCCATCCCGGTCGAGCCTGACTCAACCCCAATTCCTAGAGTTGACAAGGCACTAGGACGGCTTCCGGGGCGGTAGATTGGCCCCTCGTTCGACTGATTGGCGAGCGAGAGCCTCCAGCTGTGACTGAACGCTTTTGAGCAATTCCGCCTGCAACTGTCCCAGGCGGATCACGCCTCGCAAATCGTCCTGAATTTGCTGGTAGTCTGGCTTTGTGTCATACTGATCCTCGCTTTTTCTCGCCGCCACATTTCTCTCCTTCGACAAGCAGTTCGATGCGATGTTACGCATTTGCGTAATACTGTCAATCGATGTTCAGTCCATGTCACCCCTTTCTCAGAACATTTGTGAACGGCTTCGGTCGGTCCGGGTCCGCCACTTTGGCGAACGTGGACGGGCGACACTTTGTCGCCAACTCGGGATTCGGTCCAGCACCTACTCGTTGTATGAGGTGCAGCGCGTACCGCCCGTCGAGTTGCTGGTGCGAGTCGCTCAGCTGACCGGGGTGAGACTGGAATGGCTGCTTGCGGGGACGGGTGAGGAATACTCAGGGGCCTCGCCAGGGCCGCTGCCCCCCAGTCACCCGCCGACAGTGGCCGACTGGATTCCGATCATCGGCAGTACCGCTGCGGGTCCGGCCCACTACTGGGAGGAACTCCCCGTCACATATGGCGGGCCCGAAGCGGATGCTCGACTGGAGTACATTCTCTCCGACTACGCCGCACGAGCTGGGGAGACCTCACACACGCCGGGCGACCTCACGTCGACGACGAAGATGAACCGAACCGTGTCGCTGGTGCAGTTCTCGACCCCCGATGACCGAGGATTTCTCGAGTTCCTCAGCGCTCCCGGGGTCAAATCCAAGTACCCCCGCGCCGTCGCGTGGCGGATCGACGGCGACAGCATGTCTCCCCGTTACCTCGACAGGGATCTGGTGATTTCCAGCCTCGACCACCCCGCCGTGTCTGGTCACCCCTGTGTCGCCCGTCAGATAGGCCAGATCGGCGTGAACTGCAAGATCTACCAGACCGAGGGCCACGATGTCCTCCTCATCCCGATCAACGAGTGCAGCCGCGTCCAGCGCGTCGCCGCCTCACAACTGCTCTGGGCCCACCGCGTCCTCTGTTCGGTCCGGATCGGTCACCCCGCCGAGGAGGTGTAATGGTTTCTCACGCAGTGGTCAGAGGCGACAGAAGATTCGACTTCACGCGGTCAAGATTGAGACGTACGACGGATGTCCTCGCCCGTCGCTGTGTGTGCAGCAGAAAAGTCGGCAGCGTGATTCGATTCCGGCACTCTGTTCAAACGGCTGGCTGAGACAAGGCACTGAAAAATCCAGGAGTTGTGAGCCGCCGATAAACGCAGATCAACCCAGCGCGGCACAGCCGCAACCGAAATGGAAAACAGAGAGTTCGCTGCCAGTCCGCTCCCCCATTGCGTCTTTGCGTTCAATTCTGAATTGTCGCGGTTCCCCTGGGACAGAAGATTTCAACGCAAAGGCGCAAAGGCGCCAGGACGCAAAGGGGAAAAGCTGGCACCTCGGACCGCCCGGCCTCCAAAAATGAGCGCAGCGCGCGAACATTCTTGACGTGAGTGGTACAGATAAAAGCGAATGAGAGAGGACTCGCGGACGATGTACTCTCGTCGTTGGACTTCCTCATCGGGGTTCCTGGGTGTCCCTCTGCGGCTCCCCCCTTTTGCGGTATGAGACTCTGCAGGGACTTGCTGCCGACTTTTCTGACGCACACACTCCGTCACTCCCCGAGGTTTTCTAGACGGACGGACGAGGACATCTGACCTATGAAATGTCTCATTTCTCCCCGCGCCAAGTGTAACAGCCTCTAAGAACAGAGACCTCGTGAATGAAGTGAGAGTCGAGTGGTTTGCGGGTTGGCTGCCGCACAGTCCCCGTCGCTTCTCTGGATCAGATGGGGTTGACATAAGTCACCCCTCCCCCCTGATGCACGCGGACTCCTCCAGGCATCCCGATCGCCGGAAATACGAGAACAGTTGGTCTGTCCTTGTGCGGCGATAGTCTCATGAGCCAAAATGGATAGAGCGGTTCGGCGGTCCGAATCGTCCCGCCTGGTTTCGCGTCCGCGAGCCTCGGCTCTGGGAAGTCCGGATTCCTCCGTCTCTCAGAGATCCTCAGTTGCCTCCTGCCGTGATGAGCTCTCCATGATCTCCAGCCTGCTGCACTGGTTAGATGACCGGACCGGATATCGTGCGCTCGTCCATGAAGCACTCAACGAGCGCATCCCCGGGGGGGCTCGGTGGCGGTATGTGTGGGGCAGCACGCTGAGCTTTACCTTTGTGATGCAGGTCATCACTGGCCTGATGCTCTGGATGGGATATAGCCCATCGACCAAGACCGCTTGGGAAAGCGTCTACTACATCCAGAATGAGATGACACTCGGCTGGTTTGTGCGCGGCATCCATCACTTCGCCGCACAGGCGATGATCATCCTGTTGGTGATTCACCTGGTGCAGGTCGTCATCGATGGAGCCTACAAGGCTCCGCGCGAGGTGAACTTCTGGCTCGGGCTAGTGCTCATGCAGATCGTGATGGGCCTGGGCCTGACCGGGTATCTGCTGCCGTGGGATCAGAAGGGGTACTACGCGACGCAGGTGGCCACCGAGATCATGGGCTCCACGCCGGTCATCGGCCCCGACATCCAGAAGCTCGCGCAGGGCGGTAGCGAGTACGGGCATCACACGCTAACGCGGTTCTTCGCCATGCACGCGGGCGTGTTGCCCGCGCTGTTGGTCATGTTGCTTGGGCTGCACATCTATGTCTTTCGGCGGCACGGCATCACGGTGCCTGATCCGCACCGGAAACCCGATGCCATGTTTTGGCCAGACCAAGTGCTGATGGACGGCATCGCCTGTCTGGCCGTCCTGGCGGGCGTGATGACACTGACGCTGTGGCATCATGGGGCCGAACTCAGTGCCCCAGCCAACCCCGCTGAGGCGTATAACGCCGCTCGCCCCGAGTGGTACTACCTGTTCCTGTTTCGGTTCCTCAAATTCGAGTGGGTCTCCCAGCTCGGCGAGATGACCCATCTGGGCGAGGCGTTCGGAGCCATCGTGATTCCGGGCATCCTGATGACGATTCTGGCGGCGATGCCGATCATCGGTCGCAAGCGGTCGGGTCATATTTTCAACGTCGCGTTCCTGTTCATCGTGATGCTGGGTGCGGGCAGCCTGACCGGATACGCCCTGTACGAGGACTGGTATCAAGACGACGCCGATAGCCGCGACTTCCGTCTCGCTGTGGACCAGGCCCACCTCGACGGAGCCCGTACGGTGGAGCTGGCTCAGTCGCCGACGGGCATTCCCGCCGATGGGGCGATCTCGCTATTGAGGAACGACCCGCTGACTCAGGGGTCAAACCTGTTCAAGACCTATTGCCTCGAATGCCACCAGTCGCCAGGGATCGTCTTTCCACTCGCCGCGAAGGAGAAGGGGCAACCCTCGCCCGGACCGAAACCGCCTCAAGGCCCCCAGCTAGCAGACTTCCTGCACCGCGAGACCATCAACTTCGGCAGCCGCGACTGGATCAAGTCGGTCCTCACCGACTTCGAGGGACACTTCGGGGCCCTCAAGAACATTACTGTGGCGAACAAAGCCTCCGAGGTGCGTGCCAAGGGGGCAGCTGCGATCCTGAACGGCCAGATGAAGGATTGGTCGGCTGCGAACGGCCCGCTACTGAAGGACGCCGCCAATGCGGCGGACTTCGAGTCGCTCGTCGAGTTCCTCTATGCTCAAGGCGACCGCCCTGATGCATTGCCGGACGACGATGCCAAGGTCCAAAGGGGTCGCGAG
>JAYSUV010000414.1:0-11611 GCA_043718945.1 Planctomycetota bacterium | reverse complement strand
ACTCCGGGTTTTCTCCCTGCCGAGTCTCTGCCAACCGCTTACACAGAGTGCCAGAATCGAATCACGCTGCCGCCCCAGTGGCGTTTTTTACCACTGCCTATTTTTCTGACGCACACGCCCCATTTCGATGAATTCCATCACACGATTGGCATCTTCCCATAAGTGCCGATAGCATCTGGTCTGTGGAGTTCCCCATTTCTTCGGAAGTTCTTCCCTTGCGACCATTCTGGATTCTCGTCCTGTGGCTTCTGTGTGCTGCGGAGGCTGTTGTGGTGCCCGTGTGCGCTCAACAGAGCGAGCCAGCAGTCCGTGGTGTCGAGCGGGTCAATCTCTCGACCGGTGGCCTGGGGGTGTACCGCCCCGAGATGTGGGGGGCGGTGAAGATCAGCTTGCGGAATCCTCAGGACCGCGAAGTCAATCTGCTGGCGGCCACGCATTTCCTGGGAGACCCAACTTTGCAGTACGGTCGGCGACTGTGGATGCCGCCGCAGTCTCGCATGGTGATCTGGCATCCCATCCGCATGCCCCCATTGCCCATGCGAGCCTCAACCCTCGGAGAGCTCGATCCCGGAGAGGGGAAGTTCTTCGAATTACGTTCCCAGGTGATGAGCACGGAGGGCGGTACCGAAACGCTGGCGATCAGTGAATCGGGGGCACTGCATTTCGATCAATCACTCCTGATCGCCTCGGACGAGGTGACGACCGCGGTGATCGCGAAACCGGGAGTGGAGGAGTCCGGACGGGTTCCCTCTGCCAATCCGCAGGATCTCATTCTAACCAGTCGCTATGAACGTGGACTGACCCACAATCTCGTGATGCTCAATGATGAGCAAGCCACAGCTGCCGAAGAGTCGCTGGGGGCTCTGGACCATCTGGTGATCTATGACGATCGTCTGGTCAACGATTTGGCCCGGATCACGTCGATCCGTCGCTGGGTCACAGGCGGAGGGAAACTGTGGATCATGGCAGATCAGGTCTCTCCCGAATTGCTGAATGCACTGCTGGGGGAACAGTCCTCCTTAAACGTCATCAGCCGAGCGGAATTAATGCATGTCAAAGTCGAGTCAGCACTCGGGGCGTCTGCTTCGGCTCCCTTTGAGAGGGATCTCGATCAGCCAGTGACACTGGTCCGTGTGGTCGCCGACGGATTCTCCCCGGCGTTTATGTGCGATGGTTGGCCAGCTGCTCTCTGGAAGTCCTGTGGGAATGGGCGAATTCTGGTGACAACCCTGGGGGCGGACGGGTGGCTGCGACCACGTCTGGATCGGGATCCCGACCCTGATCGAGGTTCGAGCTTCAGGACGTGGTTTTTTCCGGAACAGCCTTTGAACATTCTGGCAGCGGAGTTTTTCGTTCATCACCCCGCGCCCTGTCTCCCGGCAGGTATCGCTGAAGAAACTGTGCAAGGAATGATTGGCTACCGTGTCCCCAGTCGGGGACTCGTGATCGGAGCTCTGATGAGCTTCACAGGTCTGATCGTCGTGGTCGGTCTGTGGCTGGCGCGACGCGGACGGTTGGAACGTCTGGGTCTGGCAATTCCCGTCTTCTCACTGGTGACTGCGGGTCTGTTGGTGTTCACGGGAATGAAAACTCGGGCCGAGATTCCTCATGCCACCTCTGTCGTCCAAATGGTTCAAGCTGTGCCGGGTACCGATGATGTGCACATCACGGGAACGGTTGGAGTGTTTACTCGCGACGATTCCAATGTCGTGACACCACAGGGAGCGTGGGGTGGCTGGAGTGTTCCGGAGATGAAGGGTCTGGAGGGGACGACACGTCGTCTGGTCTGGAGCGATTTGGACAAGTGGTCGTGGGAAAAGCTGACCCGCAAACCGGGCCTGCGGACGGTTTCGTTTCAGGCCAGCGGTCATGTGAACCGGCCTCTGCGGGCCACGGCGACCTTTGCGGACGGTATGTGGGGTGGCACGCTCCAGTTGCCCGAGGGAGTGACTCCGCGCGATGCGATTTTGGCGACCTCCGCAGGACGGATTGGATTGATGATCGAGCCGAACGGACGCTGGACGATCTCTCAAGAACAGTTGGGTGTCGATCAGTTCCTGGCGGCGACAGTGCTCTCCGACGAACAGCAACGTCGCACTCGCCTGCTCTCGCAGATACTCGCTCCTGTGGCGGGTCTGGCTCCACCAGTAATACCGACCATTTATGCCTGGACGGCTCCCTGGCCGGAAGCAATTTCCGTGGGTGATCCGGCAGCTGCGGGCTCTGCGGTTGTGGCCGTTCCGCTGGAATGGCAGCCACTGCCAGCCGGTGCGCAGCTGACCATCCCGCGGGTGCTACTGACTTATCGCGAGATCCTCGGCCCAGACGGCAACCGGCCCAGCGGCTTCTTCGACCCCCGATCCAGGCAATGGTTGGAACGCAGTGGCCCGAACAGCGGGTGGGTGGCCTTTGACGTTCCGGCGGAGCTGCTTCCGCTTCAGACTCGGCAGGTCGAAGTGACCTTCAAAGTGACCGGGCCCGTGGGGCGGTTGGAGTTGTCAGGCTATCGTGATGGCCAACTGCACTCGATCCAAGTCTGGAATCATCCTGTCGGAACACTGCAGCACACGGTGACAGACCGCAGTCTGATGCCGATCGATTCTACGGGTCGGCTCTTCTTCCGAGTGGATGCCGGAGTCGAAGCCGAAGTGGAATCGATCCACGAGTCCGATGCTTTGAGTGAGGACGAGATGTTTATAAAAACCGCCCCCAAGACCTACTGGCAGTTTGAAGACATCTCCGTGCGGATCACTGCGGAAGTTCCCCAGGTGTCCGGTGCCACAGCGATCACCACTCCTGAGTAAAACCCACTGGCTGACATCGATTCTGACTTGCAGCGACCTCCTGAACGACTGACCATGAACGCAACTCCTGTTGTCGACATCCGGAATCTCACGAAGAGGTATGGTGAGTTCACCGCACTCGATGATCTGACGCTACAGATTCCAGCGGGCCATGTACTCGGTCTGATTGGGCCGAACGGGGCCGGAAAGACAACAGCGATTCGCATCCTCGTCGGACTGCTCCGGCCGACGAGCGGGACCGCCAAGATCGCCGGAGCCGACTGTGTGGAGCAGGCTCGCGAGATCAAGCAGCTGGTCGGGTATATGCCCGACAAGTTCGGCTCGTATGACAACATGCGGGTTCACGAGTACCTCGATTTCTTCGGGGCAGCGTTCGGCATCTCGCGCAAGCCGCGTATTCAGCGGATGGAAGAGGTGATGGAAATCACCGGCGTGGCCTACATGAAGGACAAATATGTGGACAGCCTGAGCCACGGGATGGGGCAACGAGTCGGGATTGCCCGCACACTGCTCCATGATCCGAAGGTGCTCATCCTCGACGAACCCGCTAACGGGCTCGATCCTCAGGCACGCATCGAGATGCGGGAGCTGATTCTCAAGCTGGCCAGCCTGGGCAAGACGCTGTTGGTCACCAGCCATATTCTTCCCGAATTGGCCCGGATCTGTAACACCGTAGCCATCATGACTCACGGCAAGTTGCGAGCTTTTGGGACTGTCGAAGAAATCGGTCAACAGGTCTCTCAGCGGCGGACTCTCGAAGCCCAGTTGCTCTCGGCGGACTCTGTCACTCGGGCGGCCTGTGTGATTCGCAGTGGTCTAGAACAGAACGCAGAGGTGACGGAAGTCGCCAGCGAAGCGGTGGTCCGCTTTAGCACCAGCGCGTCGGAACCTCAGCTCGCTCAGCTGTTGGCCGAGTTGGTGAAGGCGGGCATCGCGTTCTCCCAGTTCCGTGAACTGCAGACCGATCTGGAGGAGGCGTTCATGATCTTTGCGAATGCGAAGCCGACGAACGACTCACCAGCCATCGTGACTGCCAAGGAGGCGGCCCGTGGCTAATCCCATTATTCAGAGAGAACTGATCGGGACGCTCCGGGAACGTCGGACCGTTCTGATGTTCGGCTTGTTGTCGGTGATCTTTGCTCTGCTGGTGGCTCTGCGCTATCCCACGGAGCCGCAGATGGCGATGACTGGTAGTCGCTCGCAGGAAGTCTTCCGGCTGTTCGTCTTCGGCTTGCTGGGAGCACTGCATCTGCTGTTGCCCGTGTTCCCGGCCACGAGCCTAGTCAAGGAACGCAACCGCGGGACATTGGCACTTCTGCTGAATACACCGCTTGGTCCCTGGAAAATATTCTCCGGCAAGCTGGTGGCCAGTTTCGGGCTGGCCTTGCTGCTGCTGTTCATCAGTCTGCCCGCAGCTGCCGCGTGTTTTGCTTTGGGAGGAGTGTCTTTCGCCAACGGTCTGGGGGGATGTTACGTCGTGCTGTTGCTCACGGGACTGGAACTGTGCGCAGTTTCATTGCTCATCAGCAGTACTTCGACGAGCACAGACGCTGCGATTCGTATGGCCTATGGAGCAGTCCTTTCGCTCGGGCTGTTGACACTTCTGCCGTACTCGCTGTTCATCGGGTCCGGGGGGATGGTTGAGCCATTCGCGGATTGGCTACGTTCGTTTTCGCCCGTGGCTGCGATTGTCTCACTGCTGGGGGGAGCGGAAGGTGCGGGTCATGGAATCTCAGAAGCGGGTAATGTCCCGCTTCGTTTCTGTTTCCTGTCACTGGGAGTCACACTGATCTGTTCGTTGTGGACGATGAGCCGGTTGAACTCGACGATGTTTGATCGGCCCCGGAATACAGGACGGATCGTGGAGGATCAGAGCTGGCAGGTTCGACTGGCACGCCGCTTCCTGTTCATCGTTGACCCCGGTCGACGCTCGCGGGCGATGGGGTGGCTCGTGAACCCAGTGATGATCAAGGAATTCCGCTGCCGGAAATTTGGACGACTGCACTGGCTGCTTCGATTGGTTTCGATCTGCGCTGTCATGGCACTGGCGATGTCGATCCTGACAGCGACGAGAACGATTGCCTGGGATGTCTCCACGATCGGAGGCATTCTGGTGATTCTGCAGGTCACCCTGCTGGTGCTGATTACCCCCAGCCTCACGGCGGGGCTGATCACGGCAGAACGCGAATCTGGCGGCTGGGTGCTGTTGCAGATGACTCCCTTGTCGGTCGTGCGCATCCTGTGGGGCAAGCTGTTGTCAGTCTTTCTGACGTTGGCTCTGGTCCTGTGTGCGACTTTGCCGGGATATGTCGTGATGGTCTGGATTGATCCGGCCCAGCGACCGCAGATCGAGCGAGTCGTGATCTGCCTGCTCGCGACGGCGGGATACGCCACCCTGGTGAGTGCCGCGGTGGGCAGCCTGTTTCGTCACACCGCAGCGGCCACAGCTGGTGCGTATTCGGCGCTAGTGGCGATCTGCGTGCTGCCTCTGTTAGTTTGGGCGGGACGCGGAGCTCCCTTCGGGCACCTGACGGTGCAGCTGGCTCTGACAATCAATCCGATTGCTGCCACATTGTCGGTGATTCGATTTCCGGGATTCCGCGAATACGATCTGATTCCTCTGCACTGGTGGGTCTCAGGAGTCCTCTCTGGCATCAGTCTGATTGTGCTGGTGGTCCAAACCGTTCGTCTGTCTCGTCCGCAATAGGCCGTCATGCGATTTCTACTGACCATTCTGGCTGTCCTCCTGATCGGACTCGTCTGTCTGACCCAGGCCGAGGACCGTCCGCCCATTCAGCCCGATTTCCTGATGGACCGGCAGCCGAAGTCGGAATTTGTCCCCCAGGACTATTTCCTCAACGACCGTCTGTTCCCCCTGTGGAAAAAGGCGATCAAGCACCCGGAAGCCGAACTGCAGCGGCAGGTCGCGCTGGCTGTGGCGCGTGCTCATGCAGAGGGTTTTCCGGGGCTGGATCAGTTCCGTCCCGATCTGCTCCACCTCGTGAAGCAGGAGCAGCTGCACCCCGCCACCCGGTTCGCCGCCGCCCGAGCGCTGATCATGCTGGAGTCGAAGGAATCGGCGACCGAACTGTATGAACTCTCTCGGACCGCAGGGCTCGATTTCCGGATGCTGATCGAGCCCGCCCTGGGGCGCTGGGGATTCGAACCGATTCGGTCTGTCTGGAGAGCGCGACTGAAGTCCACAGACACGTCTCGTCGCGAGCTCAGACTGGCCATCGACGGCCTGGTCGAGAATCAGGAGGTGGCAGCGGTTCCCGATCTGGTGAGGATCACGCAAGAGGGACTGCAACCCGCAGATCTCCGAATCAGTGCGGCTCGTGGCGCTGCGGTACTCACTCACGAAGGGCTGGAAAAACCGGCCCGCGAAGTGCTTTCCCGTTCGGCTCTGATTGACCGGCTCTGCGCGGTGACACTGCTGAGCCAACATCAATCTCCGACGGCCATCGAAATGTGCCAGACATTGGCTGTCGATCCCGAACCCGCAGTGGCTTCGGTGGCCCTGCAAACGTTGTTTCAGATCAATCCGGACCTCGTCCTGCCAGTGGCCGAACACAGTTTGGCCAGTCGCGATGCCATGGTCCGCCGCGTCGCAATAGAGACCTATTTGAAGCGGGTGACGGTCGAGCGTCTGCGGACGTTGTCTGCTCACTTGAACGATCCACATCCCCAGCTGCGGAGTCTCGTGCGGGAGGGATTTTTCACCCACAGTCGAGATCCCCAGTACGAGCCGGTCATTCTGGAAACGACGACAGCCATTCTGTGGGGAGACGACTGGCGTGGTCAGGAACAGGCCAGTCTGCTGCTGGTGGCGCTGGATCGGAAAGAGGTCGCACCGCGTCTAGTGGAGCTCCTCCAGTCCGAGCGTGATGAGGTGATGATCGCCACCGCCTGGGGCCTCCGAGTTCTGGCCGTGCCAGACACCGCTCCGGCCATGCTCAGTCAAATTCGCGTCCGCAGTGAGCCCGAGAGCCTGACGCAGCGGGGGATCACTCACCAGATTGCCCACCTATCGGAAGCTCTGGCAGTTCTGAAACATCGACCGGCGATCGGCACGCTGAAGATCTTCATCCCGAAGACCATCCACATGAAGTATCACGAAGTGGCCCGGGCCGGGGCGATTTACGCCCTCGGAATCCTCTTCCAGGATGCCGATCAAGGAGTCTCCCTGGCACCGATGGACGGGGGCCCTCTCGACAAGACCGTCGATCACCTGGGCCTCAATCAGAATATAGAAGCCGGTGAGGTGGCCGAACTCGCCGAGCTACTGATGGGGAGGGTCAAGGACTTTTCCGGGATGCCTCCGGAATTCCCAAAGGTACGTCGAGCCAGTGCTCTGGCCATCGGTCTGATGGGAGCCAAGACCCACGTGGAGAGCCTGAAACAAATCATCGGCAAGGAAGTGAGCACGGATGCGGTCGAGCTGGCCATGCGATGGGCTGTTCACCGGATGACTGGCGAACTGCTGCCGCTCACTCCATTGGATCCCGTGGAGTACACCGGGTGGTTCCTCGAACCCACCATCGCTCCCGCAACGCAAACTTCTCCGATTCCGTGACGGATCGGGAATGCTTGGACGACCAAGCCGTAGGGCAAGTATTGGAGTCTGGTCGCCAACGGGAAGCAGATTCTAGCGTTGGATGAGACGGGAATGCTGCGAC
This sequence comes from Planctomycetota bacterium, assembly GCA_043718945.1. Lineage (GTDB taxonomy): Bacteria > Planctomycetota > Planctomycetia > Planctomycetales > Planctomycetaceae > TH-plancto1. The sequence continues at coordinate 4,128 of JAYSUV010000414.1, read as the reverse complement.
TGATCGAGGCCAATCCCAAGGAGTTCACGCTGCTGGATGAACGCGAAGTGTCGAGCGAATCGTCGTGGGCCCACTTGGCCGTCTGCGATTCGGACATCTGCATTCGCAGCCTTCGCAAATTGACGTTGCTACGCTGGAGGTCAGAGGCCGGGAAGTGAGCAGTGGCAATATTTTCAATTCTGGGAGGAGACTCTGAGATTGAGTTCAGAGCGGCAGAACCGGCTGGGAAAACGGCTGGGGAGTCATCGGAAATCCTGTCGCGGTTGACAGGAAAACGCAGTCCAGCGATACCACCGTCGACTCCGTAGGGCATGTGTGATGCGAGCCCGTTGCGGACCATGTGGACTCGACAGAGCCGCCGACCGATGCGCACCTCTCCCATCCTGGCTCTCCTCTTACTGGCACTCATTGGGGCGATTCTTTCGGAACCCATCGTGGCGCAAGAGTCTCTGCCTCTGGAAGGAGTCGAGGGAGGCGCGGATCGTGTCGACTTACTGCTCAATGCCCCCGACCCCTCGGACCACGCGGGGCTGCTTGGCAAGGTGTTTATGCAGCAGCGCTATTTGCAACTGCCGGTTGACGAGCCAGAGATTCGGCAGCTTGATCAGACTCTGCAAGGGTTCGACACGTTCGTCAATCTGCCAGCGCTGACTCTCGATTTGCCGATACCACTCGATTTCGATGTCTTCTTTGGCTACACGAATGTGGGTCTGAAAGGGTCAATCAGCAGTGGCCCGCCTTTGGATATCACAGCCAGACTGAACGCGAAGTCGGAAGTCTTCTCGGTGGGGACCACGATCTATCCGACATGGAGTGAACGGTGGCGTCCCTTCGTCCAGGTCGGTGCGGAGTTGAGTCGGTCCGATGTCGATGTCTCGATCAACAGCCCCTTCGGAGGGTTCGCCGATAATTTCGTCGACCACGATACGAGCTTACTGTTCAACGCGGGATTCGAGGTCGATTTGCTGGACTCTCTCGGATTCCGCATGACCTTGCTGGCCGAGACGAGCGACCGCTTCGGGGACTCGATCCTACTGAATGAACTCATCCTCTGGCCGCATGAACGGATTTTCGTCCGTGGAGGAATCGGGACATCTCTGGAGAGCGACCGACCGGGATTCGCGATCGGCGGCGGGTTGGCATTTTAGAGGAGCGCCGGGCCGAGAAAAAAAATCGAATCGTGAGGGAGCATCGCTGAGAGATGAGCAGAATCACCTCGATCCCAGTGGGCTCCTGTTGACTCTCCCGCTCATGGACAGATCGACTTCTCTGGGTCGGTCCTTGCGAAGGACGTTGCGTCCAAAAGTGAGTCAGACCGTGGTCGGTGCAGAACGATCACTTGCCAGAAGTCTCGCAGACTCTCGAACAGAGGATTCCCTCGGGATTGTGACCGCTCTCAAACTTACTTCTTCTTTTTCTTCTTCGGAGCCGGTTCATCTTCGACCGCTTCATCCTCGTCGAAGTTGAAATTGTCCTCGAACTCTTCGGCTCCGGCTTCGTCATCGCTCGTGTCGAACAGCTGCTCGTCGCCCCCGCCATCCGCATCGCCGTCCGCGAATTCATCGTCGTCTTTCGGCTTCTTCTTGGCAGGCAGTTTCTGAGAGTCGGCGACCGGTTCCGGCACGGCACCCCCCGTGGGAGCGGGCGCTGCCTTGGGGCCAGCGATCAGGAAAATGATCGGGCTGATCGCCAGGAGGACACAGATCACGATCAAGGCCCAGACAATGATCGTCACCAGCGTCGGCATCTTCTCGTTCATCTCAAAGACGGAACGAATCGAGAGATAGGCCAACAATCCCGCCGGAATCGCCATCACCAGCGAAGACAACGCCAATCCACCCTTGCTCATGATTCACTCCGACTGCGCGAGCAGCTGCATTGTCTGGTTGAGTTGTGGCAGTCTGATGTTGTGGACTGGATTCCCAATCTCACTCTGCGGACTCCCACGCGAGGAATCGTATGCAGCGGGTTCGACACCTTGCAAATCCCCTGTGGGCAGAACGGAGAGTTCTGGTCTGCACAAAGTGCCGTCTTTGGCCGATCGTCATTTCTTCGATGTGGTCTACAGAGGGACTGGCTGTTCAGGTTCGCTAAGACGCATTTGATCCAGACCGCCACCGAGTTCGCGGAGTGGGCGACAGAATCCGGCGGACCGGTGCATCGTTCCTAACCCCGACAACCCTACGGTGCCTAGAGCTTCAGAGCGAGTGGAGACCGGCGGATTCTGCCCCTGAATCACTCTGGAACTGCTCTCACGCCCAGTTTGCATGGACTTGCGAGGTCGCATCGGGGACAACCCGGTCGCCCACCAGACACGATCATCCGTTCAGGAATCGGCCATGCGCATGACTGAAGCTCTCGCCACTCGTCCCCAGCTGTCGCTCGTCCCCTGTCTCACGAAGGTGGGGCTGATGGCCTGCTTACTCCTGACGGCTCAGGGGTGCCAGACGATGGGTTTCCCTAAGTTTCAATTGCCTCGCATGACCGAGGTGGATGGTGCCAAGGTGGAAGACCCGTGGACGACTCAAGCGGGAATGGAAGGCCGCGCGGGTCGCGCGATGGAGAAAGAGGCTGACCCTCTCAATCTGAGGCGATTCTTTTTGTCGGAAAAAGCCATGGAAATCGAGCGGAACTGCGGATATGAGTGAGCCCAATCATCGATGAGATGTGAATCCATCAGGCCCACTCTCCGTGGCCGCGAGTACTGTGACTCTCCTCCGGTCGGCGAGATCTCAACAGTAAAGATCACCCAGCCCCAACCGCTGGATCTCCGCCACGAGCCGGCGAACCCCCGCCTCGTCGTCGCGGCGAGCAACCAGAGTCGCGGTTGGAGTGTGGACGATGAGCAGCCCCTCGACGCCGAAGGTGGCGACGAGATGCTCCGGGCGGGTCTGCACAATGCAGTCATTCGTCTCAATCCCGACATGTGGGCCGCGAATCGTGTTGCCGACCTCGTCCCGGCCCCAGAGTTCCGGCCAGGTTTGCCAGCTGCCGACATCGCTCCATGTGAAGTCGGCGGGGATGACGAACAGGTCGGACTGGGCTTCGCGCGCGAGCGGCTCGAGGACGGCGTGATCGACAGAGATTGACGGAAGCTGGCGGAACTCCTCGCGGATCGGCTGGTCCCAGTCCTGGTTAATCCCTTGGGCGGCCATCCGCTGCACGACATCGGCGATTCGGGGTTGGTAACGAGCCAGCAGGTCGAGGAACCGTCGGGCTCGCCAGATAAATATCCCGGCGTTCCAGAAATGTCGCCTGCTGGTCAGAAACTCGGTGGCCGTGACCACGTCGGGCTTTTCGCGGAACTGCCGGACGGGGAGGGAGGGGGGAGGGGAGGAGGGGAGGAGGGGAGGAGACTCGTCGTTACTTTCCATCGGGGATTCCACCTCGATGTATCCGTATCCGGTCGCGGGACGAGTGGGCGGAATCCCCAGCAGGTACACCGAGTCGGGTGCCGCTTCCACAGCTTCCATCGCCGATCGCAGACACTGCTGAAAACGCTCATCCGGTGAGATCAGATGATCCGCGGGAGCCACCGTCATCACCGCTTGCGGATCGCATCGCGCCCACACCGCAGCTGCGAGCCCCAAACACGCAGCTGTGTTGCGAGCCGCCGGTTCCAGCAGCAAATTTTCTGGCAGCAGTTCCGGGAGCTGGGTCTGCGTCGGGACGGCGTAGTCCTCGCCCGTGATGACGGAGATGCAGTCCCAGCTGAACAGGGGCTGAGCGCGATCAGCTGTGGCTTGAAGCAGGGAACGGTCACCGCCGGGCGAGAGAAACTGCTTCGGGCGAGCGCGCCGGCTTTCCGGCCAGAACCGCACGCCCCCTCCCCCCGCCATGATCGTCAGGATACGCATCGGTGTTTCCTATTCTTCCTGGCGGGTCGCAAGACTCAGCATCTCACTCGTGACAGACCGCCAAAAGCGGGTCGCTGCCCGCTTTTCCCCCACCTTGCGTCGAGTGCGATTTCCGCTATATTTTCGCAACGTCACAGCCGAAGTGACAGTGAGTCGGGGAGAAATCCCTCACTTCCGGAGAGGTGGCAGAGTGGCCGAATGCGCCGGATTGCTAATCCGGTAGGCGCGAAAGCGTCTCGGGGGTTCGAATCCCCCCTTCTCCGCTGATTTT
>JAYSUV010000413.1:0-1479 GCA_043718945.1 Planctomycetota bacterium | reverse complement strand
CTGAGACGCAGTGTCGACCATCGGTCGTCCCGGCCACGAGCGTCCCGACTCCGAGGAACCAGAAATCCCACCTCGACGAAACGTGCCATAGCCCGCGTTCCGTCCGGGCGACCGCGACATCCATCGGATAACCGGGAGAGAGGGCGGGCAGCAGCAAGACGCCGCACGTGATGCGGCGTTCTGGTGGGAGTTTTTCCAGAGTGAAGGCGATCATCGCGGCTCCCCCCGAATGGCCGACCAGATGCACGGGCTGGCCGGGATGGCGATCCTGGTAGGCGACGATTTTGTCGGCCAGCACCAGTGCCTGTTCCTGATGTCGTTTCCGAGATCGCAGATTCCATAAGTAGAAGAGTTTTCCACGAGTCCAGTCGTGAATCTCGATGGCTCCGGGAAAGCCTCCGCGAGCGATGCCGTTGGCAATATTGCGATTCCAGATCCCGTACCCCTCGATCCCTGGCAGAACGAGGCACAAGCCCAACTCCATTCGCTTGGGAGTGAGGTAGGTCTGCATGCGAAATCGCCCCTTGAAGATGTGCCCGTTGACAGCCGTTGTTTTAGAGAAACGCGACCGGTTCGGCCAGACGGGAGGTCATTGGGGCATCTTCCGATTCGGTCTTCCGTGGAAGCACTCAGGAATGAGCCAGACATTGTCGGCGACTTCTCCGAAGTCGCTGAATCGACGTGACAGACAGAGGTTCTGTCCGATCAACACATTGATCGTCATCCGCGACCAACCTCCTCCGCTGCCATCGGTCCACCGGCCTCGGAGAGTCCAGCGACAGTGCTGACTGACCACTGAAAACTGACGACTGAAAACTCCTCTACGACTCTCCCCCATCTGTCCCGTTCGCCCGCAATGCTCGGCACGAGTACCAAGCCGCTGCCCCTTCCTTCACCGTTCGCGGTGGATCAAGGCGAAGAGCTTTCGGAGATGAAACCGCCCGCCCGCCTCGCGAGATCCACGGCACGTCACCCATGGCGGCTTCGAGGTCGGGAGATCATTCCGCCAACCCCCGAGGAATGATGGAACGATGGTTCCTTCTGAATCGCGACTCACGACCGATCATCCGAAATCGCGACTGTGAAGATTGCGGCATAGCACGGGACCGAGTGCGGCGTAGCATGGGTTTTCAACCCTCAAACAGTCGCAACTCGTTTCCCAGCATTTCGCATTGGAATTGACACATCCATACTCGACCATAGAATCACGGCATTCTTCTGCCGCACTTCTGCGGTCGAATACCTGTTCGGCCGCAACAGTAGGAGGTCGAGAGTGGCTCAACACAACGAACAGAATTCTGGTTGCAAGCACGCACCGCCGCGAAAGCAGGTGCTTCTACTTAGCTGCATGGATCAGCGTCTGCTTGATGACACTGTCTCGTTTATGAATAGCTACAACTTGGCCAACCGATATGACCAAGTCGTTTTCGCAGGGGCCGCACTCGGCGTCATGCGACTCAACAGCCCGCCGGTGGTTGG
>JAYSUV010000412.1:0-4015 GCA_043718945.1 Planctomycetota bacterium | reverse complement strand
CGCACATATCATGAGCCGACGGAAACGCACTCTCATCGCATTCATACAATTCCGCACACGAGACACCCTGATGAACCGGCATCGTGTACAGCTTCAGTTCATCGCATTGCGCCAGATGACCCAGCCAGTAGGTCGTCGTATTCGAAGGACTGCAAATCTTCTCGGGCACACTGGAGCAAGGCAACTTCGTACATTGACAGTGGTGGGGTGCGGGATGCGATGAGGGCAGTTCCGCACAAGGCCCACTTTGCTTGGCCTTACGATTCGAAGTGCCAGCAGACATCACGTCACAGCAACAGTCCGATGAGCCAGTGCTGTCTGCCCCGAGCGAAACGCAGAATCTCACAGCCGAAACGACACGCGCCGCCGAACAGCAGCACGGGTTGAAACCCGTGATACCCAGCGCCAGCCAGTACGTTGTGAGCAACAAGCGGAACACGACCATCGACTCCTAAGAGTGTATTCTATGTCGACCACATGGCTGGGTCTACATCACTTTCACGGAAACGGCTGGTCTGACGTATGAGATGTTGAGCCCTTTCACATCAAAACCCCAGCAAATCGCCACCGTCACTAGCTGCCGCCAATCTTCATGAGAAACCAAGGAGAGTTGATCAACCCTGACTGTTCGCTGCCTCCCAATTGATGTGGGACATGAACTACTCGATGTACTCGGCCTTGCGGTTCTGATATTCGATGTGGAAGGCGTGTTCATACGTGTCAATTACAATGAAGGGAACGGCCATCCACAGCACGCCAATCGCGTGTTCGTCGCTGACCACATCGTAGAACTTGCCATTCACAGGATGCTTCACGAGCATCGTCCAGCCCGCAGCTTCCTTGGCAGAAGCCATGAAAGCCGCTGTCCATTTATCCATTGAGCCGAACCGTTGCTTGATCGCGGCTCGCAATTCCGGATGCAGATCGGCGGCTTCCGATGTCCGAATTCAACGATGTATCACCGAACCGAGGCAGTTTTTTTCGATGTTTCCGAGACAGCAGTTGCCGTGGGATTCGGCCCCCATTGAAACCAAGCTCCGATTGTCAGGGACGCCAACACCACTCCCAATACAAACGAAGGCCAGAACGAGAGTCCCGTTCGATTGGCAACCGCAAACGGGATGAAGAACGGCAAGCCGAGTGGGACAAGGATCAGCGTTTCACGGGCCAGAGACGTGATGGTGCCCATCTCGCCCTGCTTCGTCCAAGTCATGATGAACGCCAGGATGCTGACAATGGGGAGAGTCAGCAGCAGGCCACCCAACCGGGGGTTGCGTGCGGATATTTCGGACACAGCCGTGATGGCTGCCGCAGCGATGAACGTTTTGACGAGAGTCGTGAACATGTCAGAGACCTTAATAGTCGATGTGGGCAACGGAGTGACGTGTCACTATGCAGTTGGGCCACTGCCAGCCCTCTGCGTGATCGGTTCCAGAGAAGCTTCTTCAATCCGGATTCGCAACAGCTTCACGGAGTTCAAGAACACTAGGACATCTGGACCCAAGTGCAGAATGGCCGCCTGAATGGGGCCAATCCAGCCGAGTAAAGCCGCTGAGATTCCGCAGAGATGAACGACTCCGACGCCGACGAACAAGTTCTCTTGAATCGTCCGGTAGGCCCGTCGTGCGATCGCACGGGCTGTCACGATCTTCGCCAGATCGTCAGTCATCAAGGCAATATCAGCTGCTTCGAGAGCCGCTTGTGTGCCGCCACCGCCCATGGCGATTCCCACATCGGCCAGAGCCAGTGCGGGTGCGTCGTTGATACCGTCTCCAATCATGGCGACGCGATGTCCTTGCCGTTGGAGTTCAACGATGGCAGAGACTTTATCCTCGGGCAGCAAGTCCGCGTGGACCTCATCCACACCCAGTGCGGTGGCGACGGCCTGGGCTGTCGCGGCGTTATCGCCGGTCAGCATCACGATCCGCTTCACACCGGTCGCTTTCAATTTCGCCAGCGTCTCTCGTGCGCCCGGTCGCAAGGTGTCCGCGATGAACATGACACCCGCGAATCGTCCATCGACCGCGATGTGGACCGGGGTTTCCGCACCCGACTCCACGACATTGGCCAGCTTAATTCCATTCTCTCGCAACAGTGCCGGATTCCCGACTAGCACCGATTTTCCCTCAATGGTCGCCTTGGCCCCTCGGCCCCGCACTTGTTCATAGGCTTCCGGCTCCGGCACGGCGATGTTTAGCTGGGCTGCATAATTCACAACGGCCTTCGCGAGCGGATGTGCCGAGCGGCGGTCGGCAGCTGCGGCCAGCCGAACCAGCTCTGTTTCGGAATAGGCTGGATCGCGCGGCTCGACTCGGATGACTGCGGGGCGATTAGCGGTCAGTGTGCCCGTCTTGTCAAAGACCATGACATCGACTTTGGCCAGTGATTCCAGGTAGACGCCGCCTTTGACGAGAATGCCGCTGCGGGCGGCTCGCGCGATAGCGGCAATCATGACCAGCGGGGTCGCCAGACCCAACTCGGCGGGCGACGTAAAAATCATGAGGGTGACGATGGTTCTCACGTCGCGGGTGATGTAATACACCACTGCCAGAAAGACGAAGACTATTGGAATGAGCCATGCCGCGACCTTGTCGGCGAGTTTCTGGACCGGGGCCTGTTCGGCCTCGGCCCCTTCGACGAGGGCGATGATCCGGGCGAAGGTGGTATCGCCGCTGACCTTCTCGGTGGCAATGTCCAAAGCGCCCGCTTGGACAACAGTCCCCGCGAAGACGGCATCGCCCGTGTTCTTTTCTTTCGGCAGGCTCTCGCCCGTGATGGGCGCTTCGTCGACCGATGCCGAGCCACCCACGATTTTGCCATCGACGGGGATCTTCTCTCCGGCACGCACCAGCACAATGTCGCCCGGCTTTAATTCGGCGAGAGATCGAGTTCGCTCACCATTCGCACTACGGACCAGGGCGACCTGGGGAACCGAACCAATCAGTGCCTTGATGGAAGCCCGCGCGCGGTCGGTGTTCAACTCCGCAATGAATTCTGCAATCAGAATGATGACCATCAGGACGGCACCTGCGACCGCTTCGCCGCCCAGCATGGCGACCAGTGTGGCGATGGTCACAAAAATCTCCGTCCCGATTTTACGCTCGTGGATCAGGTCGAGCAGTCCGGTCTTCAGGAGCGGATAGAGTCCGATGGCGACAGCGACCCACAGCACCTGGATCGGCACCCATTGCTGCCAATAGAGCCACGCCATGAACCCCGTCAGCAAGATGCGACCGACTTCGATCCAACGCTCGCGCGTCATCAGCGAGGAAAGGCTCGGTGCCGCATTGTCCGGGGGATTCACCTCCCCCACTCTTCCGTCGATGGCCTGATTCATCGCTGTATACTCCCAGACGCCTCAAGTATCTCACGGCACGTGAAAACGCGGAAACTCCGCCAGATGACCGAATTCCCAGCGTGGCTGGGCCGTCCCTGTACCACCGCCAACAAGTGCTGGCGGTGGTCTGTACTCATCGTCTTCAGCCAAGTTCGACCGGCTATTCTTTGAACTCTCCCTGTGATGGCTTGCCATCGATCTCGCCGAGAACGGTCCCCGCGAAGTCAGCGACGTTGCCAATCCCCGGGTCAGTGCCGACGAACTTGGCGGCCTTGCCGTCCTGTTCGTCCTTGGGCAGCAACGTGATGGTCATCGGCGCGACGACCGTTCCGTCAGCGGTCTTGGTTTCCTTGATCGACAGCGTGAATTCCTTGGCCGCGACTGGGAGCGGTTGGGCGTCGGCAGCGTCGCCCGTCACGAACAGCACGGTGCATTCCTTCGTCGGGTGATCGACCGTGAACTCCGCATGGTACTTGCCCAGGTCAAAGACCACTCCGCCGTTGGGGCCTGCACCGTGGGGCGCATGTTCTTCAGGGGCTGGAGTGGCAGCGGTGGGGGCGGGAGTGGCCTTCGGCTCGCTGGCTGGCTGGTTACATCCCGTCGCCAGAGTGGCGAGCATCAACCCCATGCTCAGTGTGTTTGCGAACTTCATCTTGCACGTCCTTTTCGAGAGAGAGA
>JAYSUV010000411.1:0-1484 GCA_043718945.1 Planctomycetota bacterium | reverse complement strand
AGACTCGAAGTGGCAGTCCGGCTCGAAGCCCGAGCGGCGTCTCGATCGCCCCTCCACATGTATCGTGGATTTCGGTAATCATCACGGAACGGAATACTCGGACCAATCCGATCTTCCCAGACAGACGCGATATGCCGTCGGAAGAATCGTAATCATTGGCATGCGAAGCGGCCTGGGGGCGGCACTTTCGGTATAACCGGCAGAGCTTAACACGTGCCTCTGATCGACCGCTCACGTGGTTTCGGGGGAGCATTTCCGCGAGATGCACGCTGGCCGTTCACTCGGTAATCTTCATCTGGCTGTGCCAGACGGCAGGTTGTCTTCCCTCCACACTTCTTCGAGATGACTCTCAACCAAGGATATCGTTTTCGCCACGTCCTCGGCCCGGCAGCGGTGGGGCACACGATGCTTTCCTATCTTGTCCGCGAGTTCCCCCATTCGAATGATGTCGAATGGCAGGCTCGGATCGTAGCGGGCGAAGTGTTTTTGGATGAACAGGCGGCACACGGTGCCGAGCCTCTGCGACCGGGGAGCGTGTTGGTCTGGAACCGGCCCGGGTGGGTGGAAGCGGAGACGCCGCAAACCTATGGCGTGATCTACCAGGATGAACACCTTCTTGTGGTCGATAAGCCGAGTGGGCTCCCAACGATTCCCGGCGGTGGGTTTTATCTCAATACGTTATTGAGTCTGGTGCAGGCCGATTTCCCAGAAGCCCGGCCGCTGCATCGCCTGGGGCGGGCCACTTCAGGGTTGGTTCTGTTTGCCTTGAATCGCCCCACAGCTTCGAAGCTTGGCCAACAATGGCCTGAAGTTCATAAGCAGTACCAGGCCCTCGCCAGTGGAGTGGCGTCGCAAGAGGTGTACGACATCCAAACACCCATCGGTCCGGTCGACCACCCACGGCTGGGTCATGTGCATGCTGCGAGCCCGACTGGCAAGTCCGCGCGCAGTCTGGCGCGCGTTCTCCAACGCCGCGTAGACACGACGGTCTTTGAGGTCGATCTGATCACTGGACGGCCCCATCAGATCCGAATTCATCTCGCCTGCATCGGTCATCCGCTCGCGGGCGATCCGCTCTACGCGAGCGGGGGGCAACCGAAAGACGATCGGCCCGGCTTGCCGGGGGATGCTGGGTATTGGCTGCATGCGAAACGGGTGGTACTCGAACATCCGGTGACGGGAGAGCGGATCGAGTTGATGGCTCCGCTGCCGATGATTCTGAGATGTGATTGAGTGGGTGACACTAACTAGTCCTGAACCAAGTAACCCTCTGCTGACTCAATCAAAAGAATCACTCGAAATCCTTGGTGGAATGGCGTATTGAGTGTTGTTCTATCAGATCAACAGCACACGTCACGGCCACTGGCCTGACCCCGTTTTCTGTACCAGGGGTTATGAGAGGTGGGGTTGTGGGGTTTGGGCGGAGCCCGATGGCCCGTTGGGGGGCTGGAGCGGAGAAGCGGGCCGAGGCGCAGCCTCGGCCC
>JAYSUV010000042.1:0-55627 GCA_043718945.1 Planctomycetota bacterium | reverse complement strand
CCCTCTGCCCCCTCTCCCCACTGGCGATGTGACTTTCGGGGAGGACATGGCTGTGGGGAGAGGGTGGGGTGAGGGGGCCATATCTCTCGCTCATGCCCCCTCACCCCGGCCCTCTCCCCCACAGTGGAGCTCCCCGAAAGCAGCGACGATTGTGGGGGAGAGGGGGCAGAAAGTGGCTGCTACCGACTTTTCTGACACACTCACCGAGTGAGATGTTCAACGCGAAATCTCTTGCAACGGGACTCCTCTTTGAATCGTTCTGTCGGTCGATGCACTCCTCATTACACCCCGTGCGTGGTCGTCCAGCGGACTGACCACCAGTTCTCGATCTTCTGCCTGACATACCCCCACAACGATCCACTGCGGATCGGCAGACGCACAATCCCCGTCTCGCCGAGAGCCAACCGCTCGCTCGTCGCGTCCAGATTGATCACCACTTCCAGCTGCGGCTCGGTCATCAACCACTGCGAGGAGGCCAGCTCCGTTCCGGCCTCGTCTCGAGGATCGCGGGCCACGACTGCGAGTGGACCACCCGCTTCGGCGGTCAGCGCGGGATGAGCGGCCACTTGGGTCGCACGCGGTTCGACATGTTCAATCTCACCGCCGAGCCACCTCTCATGCCCCCACAACCAACCTCGAACCGCTTGGCCTTCTCGACCGCGAAGCGATTCGGCTTCCGACTGCGGGACTAACGCGATCAGCTGGGGTCGAGCTGTTGATGCGATCGTCAGCAGTTCGGTCCCTTGCGGTAGATCGCGCCCGAGCAGTTGACCTAGGTCGCGTGTCACGACGCGCCCGGCCATCGGAGCTTTGACCGTCAGCCCCTCGATCATCCGCACCAGCTCCTTCTCGCGCCGAGTCATTGCTGTGCGGTTCGAACGCTCGACTTCCGCAGCGGCGACTTCTCCCTGGTTGAGTTGGCGGATCTCGCGCTGCGTGGAGGTTGTGACATCGAATCGTAGCTGTTGCAGGTCGACAACCAGATCGGGGTTCTCCAGCTGCAAGAGTAGATCGCCAGACGACACCAGGTCTCCCGTCTCCACGGTGACGCGGACCACACGACCGGTGGCCAGACTATGCACGATCGACAGTGGACGAGTTTGCACCACTGCCGGAGCACTGATGACGCTCGGGGCGGGCAATCGCTTGGCAGACACAATCAACGCGGCGAGGCACGCCGCGGTCACCACCAGGCAGCGTAAGCGCCGTGGCTGCTCCGTTTCACTGCCCAGTACAAAGAACTTCAGCGCCCGCACTGCTGGCCAGAGATACCACAACGTCACGAGTACGACAGCGAGCAATAACCCGATGCCCGGCCACAGATTCGCTGCCCCGATAATCATTCCCAATCCGACCAGTACCGACCACACCGACGAAAGTACCCCATAGACCGCAATGACGAAGAGCCGTCCCAGAGAGACATCAATCGGTCGCGGCCTCAATCCCAAGAACACCATCCGCCACAGGTTCTGGACGAACGTCTGCCCCTGCATCGATAGGTTCGGACAGTCGAGCAGGTCGCTTAACAGATAGTACCCGTCGCTCCTCATCAGAGGGTTCGCATTGAATAGGAGCGTCGTTATGGTGGCCGAGATGATGACGTTGGTCGCATGCTGCCGCACAATCGGATTGTCAGTCAGCGTCCAGACAATCGCCGCCACAGCTGCCAGTGCCATCTCGGCCAGTATCCCCGCAGCGGAGACCAGCAACCGCTGCGAGGTCGACGCCAGCCGCCAGCAACTGGTGACATCCACATAGGGGAGCGGCACAAACAGCAGCCAGTTGACGCCGCACTCGCGCACGACTCCCCCGAACTTCTGGCACGTCAACCCGTGGGCACTCTCATGCACGAGTTTCATCAGAAGCCACGTCGCCGCGAGCTTCCAGCCATTATCGGCATCCAGTAGCGGTCGCACTCCCTGCCACAGGTCGCCCGCATCTGGAATAAAGCGGACTAGGGCATATCCGCACAGCAGACACCACAGCATTGCTCCTGTTCCGCTAATCAGCCAATCAAACAGCGGCAACATCGCCCGCAACATTCGCTCGGGACTAAACAACGGCATCCGCAGCATCAGCGGATTCATCCAACGTGTGAGGGCCAACTGGGACCGCTTGGCACGCTCTTGTTCCATTGCGGTCACTGACTCATGGCCGATGAGAGCCAAGCCGCTGTCGATCAACCAGCGGCATAATGATGCGGCCTCGTCTTCGGTCAGGGCTCGGTCCTTGAGCCGGAGTGCAGTCGCCCCCAGTGCCTCGCCGATCGTCGTCCGGCCATCAAGGAGCGAGAGGAACGTATACTCTGCCATCCCCACGCGATAGAACCGGCCGCGCAGCTCGTCCTCAATGATCGCCCCCGGCTCCCCGCCGGTCTCGCGCAAGGTGAACACCAACCCATCCCGCAGCCGCGGCTTGGCTCCGGCAATCTCGAACGTGGCATGGTCGGGTGTGTGCATGGAGGGGGGGATGGTTGATGGTTGATGGTTGATGGTTAATGGTTAATGGTTAATGGTTAATGGTTAATGGTTGAGGGTTGAGGGAGAGACGGAAGGGTACGGAGGGAGGGGAGGGGCCGAAGTGGTGTGCTTGCTCTGTCGATAAACCATCAACCTTAAACCATTAACCCTCCTTCCCATCATCCCCAGCGAGACAACCACCACTCCCACAATGGCTGGAACAGTACCCGTCCCAGTGGCCTCCTCGGCGAGTCAATCCGGGTTCGCCCGCGCATGCCGGGGCGCATCCGGCCTTGGGTATTCTCAAACTCCAGCTCGGCGATGAACACGTTTTCGCCTTCGCTGACCTCGGACTCGGGAGCAAGCGATTGAATCGTTCCCGAGATCGCGTCGGTCCCCAGGCCCTCGAGCCAGAGAGTCACCGACTGGCCGACTTCCACGGTAGAGACTTCGCTGGCGGGCACCTCGATCTCGACCCGCACTCGGTCGAGCGGAGCGACCTCGAACAGTACGTCGCCCGTCTTGACCGGTGTCCCTTCGACCCGATCTCGCAATCCCTCGAGCACGATCCCAGTCACCGGGCTGGCGACTTCGAGTTGGGATTCGCGGTGGGTCAGCTGTGAGTCTTTGACGTTGAGTCGGTCGAGTTCCAAGCTCGCGAGGATCGCCTCGGGCACATCCTGGCCCACGAGTTCGACTTCGTGCTTGCGAGCCGCTTGATGCCGTTCAGCTTCGACTCCAGCCAGCTCCCAGCGGACCTGTCGACCGTCGAGTCGAGCGAGGATCTGCCCCTCGGTGACGGTGTCTCCTCGCTTGGCGAGCACTGTCTCGATCTGTCCATCGAACGGTGCGACGGCATAACGGCGGGCCACCGGAGCCACGCGGCAATCGCAGCGAACATGACTTGGAACCGGAACGAACATCGCGCCTCCGAAGAGCATCAACGCCAGCACGACCAGCATCCCCGCGCGGCTACGCAGACTCCGCCCCAAGGCCGAAGCCACTCGCGAAGCGATCCCCGGCTCGGCACGGCGACACGCCTGTAAGGCAATCGCTACATGCGGAGAGGCCGCTGCCATGAATCGCCGTGTCGCCTCACCGTGCAGCTTCTCCTTCGCTCCCGCCCAGAGCCATACTCCAACCACGGTCCCATCCGCGAGCTTCAGCGGCGCAGAGATGACCGCCGGGAACGAGCAGTGCTGTGCAAGTTGCTGATGTGCCAGCAGCATCGCCTCCGAGGAATTCACCGGCCACACGGCGGGTTCATCTCGGAACAGCGTCTCTTGCATGGCCTGTCTCAGTCGGTGGACTGGTGTCGAGGTCGGATCGGCCTGCGATGTCCCCGACACCGCCGCTAACCGTAGCGATCTCCCCTGCTTGATCCCGACTGCCACTCGCAAACATCCGAACCGGCGCTGCACTTCACTCACGAGTAACGTGGTGGCCGCATCGAGGCTCTCGGCCCCGGTGACTTTCGAGGTCAGCTCGCACAGCGTGGCAATCGAATCAAGCTGTCGGTCCATCTGCGCCGCGATGTGCGTGAGTGCCCACGTGCGCTGGTACGCCGCTACCAAGTCGACAATCATCGTCGCCGCCTGCACCGCACCCGCCTGGGCCGGGACGACAATGAACAGCACCTCTCCCGCTGTGCGTGGGAGCACAATCGGAGCCCCAATCAGGAACAGTGAAGCCGCAGTCTTCGACTGCTGGATTTGTGGCTTGCTACGCTCAGTCGCAGCTGTGCAGAGTTCATTCAGCTGCTCGCGCATCCCCTCATCGCGAGGCAAGTCCCCCGTGATCTGGCTCGGGTCGAATGTCCACTGACCATCAGACGTGCGAGACACATGGACCGCAGCGATCGCTCCCGTCTCGGCGATGGCGACCTTCCTCAGTTCTGACCGAGCCACCAAGGGGTCAAGAATCTGCGAGGCGATGTGATACAGCCGAGCATGCACCGGCCCGGCCTTCGAGGCGACTGTGATCGGTAACGGCGAAGGGGCATCAATGCGTTGAGTCTTCATGACGGCCATGCTGATGTTCCTGAACGTAGCCACCTTCGCCAGAAGGTGGGCGGATTGTTTTAGTATTCACAGGTGCCAGCAGACTTCCGAAGTCTTCCGAGACTTCGGAAGTCTGAGCGAGTTCTGGTGAATGCAGTTACCGCAGTACGGGGGCGACCAACCCCGACTCACGCGGCTTGACCACCACCGGCTCACTCCCCCGGACCGGAGTCGTTGTCGGTGGCACCAACTCCAGCTGACTGGAGATCCCGCTACGAAGCTTGTGCGACCGGTTGTCGAGCAGCACTTCCATGCGCACCGTCCCGCTGTCGGCATCGGTCACCGGTGAGAGGAAGTCGATCCGCCCGGCGATTCGCTGGCCACGTATCGAGACAGCGCATTCCCCATTCGATTGCAGTCGTTCGGCCAGCTCCGTTGAGACGTAGAACTTCACCCGCAGCTGATCGAGACGGACCACCGTCGCGATCACTGGCTCGCTGCTGGAGAGGAACTCGCCAGGTCGTCGACGAACACGAGTCGCCACGCCGTCGACCGGGCTGCGAATGGTGCGGCGTTCAATTTGAGCCTTGATCTGTTCCACATCGATCTTGCTCAGGATCGCTTCCTCTTCGGAGATGCGCAGCTGGGCCTGGCTGGCGGCCAGTTCGGCTTCGGCTTTCTCGATCTCATTGGCCGAGGCGTGCCCGTCGGCGAGGACGAGCGAGAGTTTGGCCTTCTGTCTCTGCTTGAGTTCGACCTCCACCCGAGCCAGATCGATCCGGGCCGTCGATCGCGCCTTCGTCTCTGCCGCACGGAGTGTCGCTTCGAGGACCGCGTTGTCGAGGACGGCCAGGATGGTCCCCGCCTTGACGAATTGCCCCTGCTTCACGAGTACCTGCGCGACAACACCCGGTTCAGCGCAAGCGACTTCGATTGTCTCATCCGGCTCGGTAAAGCTGGTCGTGACCTCGGCCCGCAGCTTGGCCCCGCTTAGCAGCACGCTGGCTGTCCATACCGTCAGCATGATCGTCCGTGCGAACGTGTTCATTCGGTTTCCCATCCTGAGAGGACTTTGCGAACTCCATCCAACCACTCATCTTGCTTCAACAGCTTCGCACGCTGCTGAGAGTGTTCCAGTTCAATGCGCTGTTGAGTTCTGAGAACATCACCGGCGACATCGACGCTGCACTCGCCGTCCGCCCCGGCCAATCGGCGCAGCCGTTTCGCGAGCTTGGGAGCATGCAGCGTCAACAGTTGATCCTCGGCACAGACGAAGACCTGGGCCGATCCAGGGTCGCCTTGTCGAGAACAACGCCCGATCAACTGGCGATCGATCCGTTGCGAGATGTGCGGCTCCGAGACGACGACATGCAGCCCGCCAGCGTCTCTCGCCGCCGGACTCAACTTGATGTCGGTCCCGCGCCCGGCCATGTTCGTCGCGATCGTGATCGCCCCGGTTTGACCTGCTTGTGAGATGATGGATGCTTCGTCCGCATCTTGCAGTCCGTTGAGGACGATGTGTGGAAGTTGGAGTACCGTGAACTGATCCGAAAGGCGTCGGCTCTCTTCGATCGTCCGCGTTCCAATCAGCACGGGCTGCCCCCGGTGAAAGCGATTCGCGGTGTCGCTCGCGATGGCACTTCGTTTAGCGTCGAGAGTACCAAACGCCCGTTGCCGTTCCAGACGCCGCAAGCAGGGGCGCGCTGTCGGGATCGGAACGACTCGCAAGGCGTAGACACTCTCGAACTCCGGCTCGGCACCCAGAGCCGTCCCGGTCAGCCCGGCCAGCTGGTTGTACTGCTGGAAGTATCTCTGCCGGGTGATGCGAGCGAGTGATGTCTCACTCGGCGTGATCGAAGCCTGCTCTTTGGCCTGGACCGCTTGATGCAGTCCGTCACGCCAAGAACGGTCGGCAAAAATACGACCGGTGTTCTGATCGACGATGCGGACCTCATCCTCGATCACGGCGTAGTGTTCGTCGCGATGGAGCTTGTACTGTGCCTGGATTGCATTTCGCAGATAGGTGGCCCACGGGCGGGCCAGTCGCACTTTTGGCCGAGCTGTCAGAGCCTGTTGCGAGCGAGTGACCGCGTCGACCGAAAGCAAGATGCGCTGCGATGGCGACTCGATGGTGAAGTCGGTCTCCGCCGCGAAGCGAGCCACGCAGTCGCGGGCAATTTCATACGGTGCTGGATCATCGATCCCGCTGGCCGATCCACTGAGGATCAGTGGAGTCGACGCTTCATCCAACAGCACGCTGTCGATCTCGTCGATGATCGCGAAGTCGCGAGGTCGCTGCCGCAGTGGTGTCTCACCGACTCGTTGGCCATTCAGCCCTGCTCTGAGTTTTGAACCAAGAGGAACCTCCACAACGGTCCTCAAAGCCAACTGGTCCTTCAGGTAGTCAAACCCGAACTGATACCCCGGACCATAAGTCACTTCGGCGGCGTAGGCTCGCCGAGTCTCAGCGAGCGTCGACTCCTGCCTTAACACTCCCAGCGAGATCCCGAGCATGTCAAACACTGGTCGCAGCTCTTCGCAATCTCTCTCAGCTAAATAGCTGTTGGTCGTGATCACATGCACTCCTCGACCTGACAAGGCACGATTGATCGCGGCCAATGCGGCGACCATCGTCTTGCCTTCGCCAGTCTGCATCTGCACCACATCGCCGCGCGCCACGGCTGCGGCTCCGCGAATCTGGACATCGTGCAACACAAACCCAAAGACACGGCGGATGGCTTCGGTGCCGAGAGAAAAGGAGCGGGCGAGCAGGTCGCTCTCGGTTGTCGTCGTCATGGTCCTCGCCCGCTCCCGCAGTGCGATCATCGCTTGGGACAGGAATCCCTGTGGGTTGGTAGGCAGAGGCTTCCCGAGCATTCGCACTCGTTCGACGAGATCGGGAGTGCGTGTGAGGAGACGCATAGGGAGGCGAGTGGTGAGTGATGAATGAAAGAGAGGGAGCGGATGGTGGATGGCCAGAAGCTTCCTGCTCCAGACTCCACCCCCCCGACTCAATGACATCGCCCTGTCGAGAGAACGAGACCGGTGGGTGGCTCGCGGGCCGGTGATCCACTCCCGATTCCGATTCTTCTCGACAGGGCGTCAGCGGCCCCCTCGACCGCATACTGATGGCAGGATGTCGGCTCCTAGCGATGGGGCCTACTGCGGAAGCGCGGAGCCTGGAGCTGGCTCCGGCTGCACCTCTGTTGACATGATTGGCTTATCCAGCACGGTCCGGGGCACTCCGTTCTCGGAGTACCGCCCCTCGGTAATCATCTCCGACTGAAGCAACTCCCCGGTACTCTTTTTCATGTTCGTCAGAGCCAGGTTGTAAGTCAGCTCCGCTAATAAGAAGTCATTCTCCGCAGCTGTCTGCCGCTCCTGAGCGCGGAGCAGTTGATCGAGAACCACAGCTGCTGAGCCGTCGGCACCGGGCAACATCTCCCAGCGATGCGCGATCGACTTGGCGTCTTCGGTCGTGGCGGCAATTTGCTGTTGCTTGGCGAGCATCTCTTTGAAGGCTGTCTCAACTTCGCGAGTGGAAACTTCGACTTCGACTTTGATCGTTTCGGTCACAGAGCGGAACTGATTGCGCACTTGACGAAGTTCAATCTCCCGCCGGGTCAGGCGTGCTTGAGACAGTCTACGACCGATGGGAACTTCAAACTGCACCCCGACCGATTAGCTCGGCGCACCAACCGAGAACTGATCGTTGTAGGCATTGCCCACGTCATAGCTGCCTCGCAATCCGGCCACCGAGGTCTCCGCGATTAGGTTCAGCGTCGGCAGCATTTCGTGCTTGGACATGTTCAGCCGGACGCTGGCGGACTGCATGTCTTTCATCGCTTGGTTGATCTCCGGGCGACTTTGTAACGCCATCGACATATTGGAGGCCGCATCCGCTTGGTAGATGGCCCGCAGTGGAGTGTCTCCGGGAATCAGTTCAGTTGTCTGGCCATCTCCCAGCTCTGGGGCATTGACTAAACCGCGTAGCCGGGTCTCGGCGTTCTTGACAGCTGTCCGGGCCCGAACCAGTTCGGCACGGCGACCCGCCACAGCCGCCCGCGCCCGCAGGATCACGCTCTGGTTCGCGTCGATGTCCGCCCGCGCTTCGAGGTCCTTGAGGATTTTGGCACTCGCTTCGTACAGACGATACTTCTGAATCAGTGAAGCCCGCTCCAGGTACACTCCCCAGAAGGCCCGTGTCACTTCAACGAGATGTCCCTGCAACTGGCGGTGGAACTCACTTTGAGCGGCCTGTGTATCGATGTTGGCCAACACGAACAAACTGCGGTTGTATTCTTCCCCGCGACCTCGCAACAGCGGTTGCGTGTAACTCAATGAGAGGCGAGAAGTCCCCTGGTTGTTCGGGACAAAGAAGGTCGAGTTCGTGCGCTGGGTGCCGAATTGCTGTGCGATCTCGAACTTGCCACCGATCTCATTCTTGCGTCGTACCCCCGCTGAGAAGCTGAACTGATCGTTGAGGTAACGTGTGCCCGCTCCACCGACAGTGAGCGAACTCCCGACGGGAGTATTGAGGTCGTCCCAGCGGGTATCAAAGAAGGCGTTCCAATCGAAATAGGCATCGGCCTCGGTGATCGCCTGCTCGCGAATGAGCGGCAGGTCACTAAACACTTGGATCTGTGCGGAGTAATTCAATGCATACCAGATGGTCTGTTGCAGCGTGAGCGGCAGCGAGCTGGCCTGGCTCTGCATTGACTCGTGAACGTCGGCATCCCACCAGGGGGCATCGGCGATGTCTATGACTTGGTCGGCGGCTTGATCGGCACCCTCGCGGACCCGGCTAGCTGTGGTGGATGCCACGCTCTGTTGACTGGCCACGGTGACAACCTGGAGATCGTCCGCATGACATTCAGTAGTCGTACCGCAGACTACAGCTGCCCCGGCCAGGCTCATCACCCAACCCCAGACACCGAGTGAACGCGACCTCTGCGAGTCGCACTGAAACAGAACCATGACTTCCCCCGTGGATCAAAAGGCGGACTGACGAACCGGACTGCGGAGAGCATTCAAAGATGCCGTACTGAGACGTGGCGTCTCATGGTGTGGAGACCCGGCATGACTGAAGCGTGGGGATCGCGGCCCCAGTGAACTCGCGGTCAGGACACTGTTGAGATCGGCAGTCCCAGCCGACATTCCGGGACTTGGCAAGCAGCGCTGCCTCAGTTCCAGGGGCTTGCAGTGAAACACCGCAGGATTGCGAATCGGGACTCTGTTCGACGGATTCACAAGCCAGTCGACCTGTCCGAATCCACCTTCTCGGCAAGCTCTGCCGATGGGGAAATAGTCATTGGGCGACCTGACCGGAGCAGCTCTGCGCTGAAACCCGAGGTTGCTGATTGTTGGCGTTTGGCACCAAGTTCTGACGAGGTCCAGAGCGGTCCGCTCAGACTTGCGTAATCGCACTGCACCTCATGCTGCCGGAATGAAACATGACCCGATCGGCTCGACCTGGTCCTAAGTTTGACATGTGCCAAGAAGTGCAGACCCGCGCTCCAGCCCTGACGACTCAACTGGGCTGGAACCGCGTCACTCCTACTTCATTGTCACACACTGGGACGCTCGACGTGGATCTCTCTCAACGTCGTGTGACGTTCGTTCTCTCAATACGCCGCTGAATAGAAACATGCTGCCACGCGGGTTGAGCATATTCGCTCAACTCCCACCTTCAACGCTCAACCCTCATCTCTCAACGCTCTTCCCGGAGATTCCCGCATGTTCCGTCGCACCTCCACCAACTGGCTCCGTCCCCGCACCCTGCTGATGGAACAGCTCGAAGACCGCCTCCTGTTTGACGCCGTGCCCGATGCAGCGGCACTGGCTGAAGAAGCACAAGTCGAGGCCCAGCCGGTGCCGGAGCAGACGCAAGCCGCCATCGATCAAGCTCCCACACAGGGAACGCACGAACTGATCATCATGGACCCGCGCGTCGCCAATGCGGAGCAGCTTCTCCAAGAACTGCTCTCAGGCCAGACAGGGCGAGACTTCGAGGTGCGATATCTGAACGCCGACCAGGATGGGGTCGAGCAGATCACGCAACTGCTCGCGGGGTCGACCACTCCGTACGACGCCGTCCACATTTTCACGCACGGACAACCGGGCCAGATCGAACTGGGTTCCACCTGGCTGGCCCCCGAGAACTTGCCGCAACATGCCGGAGAGTTCGCTCGCTGGGGCACCCACCTGAGTGCGGACGCGGACTTGCTGTTCTACGGCTGCGATGTTGCCCAGACAGCTACAGGTGTGCAAATGCTGGAGGAGATCAGCGTCCTGACGGGTGCCGATGTGTCTGCCAGCGATGACATGACAGGGAACGTCAGCCTGGGCGGTGACTGGGATCTCGAGTTCCAGCACGGGACACAGGAGACGGCCACCTTAGAGGCACCTGCGTGGCAGGGTGTACTGGCTCCCTTGCTGATTTCCGCGTCAGGTCTGCCGACGGTCACCGGAACAGGTGGCGTTGGAACCGTTGGACTCTGGACCAACGCGGGAACCGTCGGCGGAGTCCCGATCGATTTGCGTGCCACCGTCATCTCCAGAACAGGAGCCTCTATCGTCGGGTTTACGACCGGCGGCGGTTCCGACGATCCACGGGTAACAATTGATAATGCGGGAACAGCGACAATTCGCTGGGAGGTCTTTCAGTCAGGGACAGGCCAGACCGTGGTCGCAATCGGTGACCCGAACTTCAAGATTCGCGACTTGGACGGCAACCTCGGTGTCGGGGCATCCATTGAAGGGGCAGCTGCTGACCTGACTGGCCTCTATGCATATACCCGCAATAATCCCACGAATCTGGTGATCAGTAATGATGGCAATCAGGTTCGAGCGGATGGGACGCTCGGCCAAAATGCCACTCAACAAGAGGCCTGGGTTCAGTATAGCTGGCGGAATCGCAGCTCGTGGGAGGCCACCTACTTCTGCTTCAATGCGTCTGCGGGTCAGCGATTCTACGACCATGATGGCGACGGAGACTTTGTGTTTTCCAGTCCCGTGGTCGTGGGCATTCCACAGATTGATTTGGATAGCAACAACAGCAGTGGAGCGACGGGGAGCAACTACCTGACATCATTCATAGAGGGAGGATCGGCAGTCTCGATCAGTGACATGGACATTCTTCTGGAACATGCTTCCAGTAGCACTCTGACCGGAGCCACGATCATACTCACGAACGCGCAGGCCAGTGATCTTATGACGGTCGGCACGCTGCCCGGTTCTATCTCATCGAGTATCAACACGAGCGTGGCGGGACAGGTCACAGTCACTCTTTCAGGGACAGCGACGCTGGCGGAATACCAAACAGCGATTCAAGCGGTGAGTTTTTCCAACAACTCCGACACTCCTTCAACCACACCACGCAATGTCACGGTGCGGGTAACAGATGGAGTGAACCCATCAGATATCGCAGTCGCGACGATTGGTGTTGTCGCAGTGGATGATGCGCCAACTCTCAACCTCGATCCCTCCAATGCCAGTGGTGGAGCGAACGATGGGAACTATGTGGCGACGTACACCGAGAACGCAGCTGCAGTCGCCCTGATGGCGACCAACTCAACTGCGAATGATTTCGGAGAGGCGGACCTGAATCGTCTGACCGTCTCAGTGACAGGAGTGCTGGAAGCAGCTGCGGAACGCATTCATGTAGGGAGTTCGGTATTCACGCTCAATTCGGACTCAACGCTGACGACGGTGGCCGTAAGCGGTGTGGCATACAACGTCACCGTCGCATACACGGCGGCGACATCGACATTTGAGATCACTCGCACCGGAGGCGGCGTAATCTCAGTCTCCGAGATGCAAACGATCATGCGATCGGTGGCCTATTCACATACCTCTGAGAACCCGACTGCGGGTGTTCGCACGGTTTCGTTCGTTTCAACGGACAGTGCAGCCCTCACTTCGGTCTCCGTGACGACAAGCCTGACTGTCGTGCCGGTCAATGACGCTCCAATCGTCGATCTCAACTCCGCGGCATCGGTGGGGGATGTCACGCGAGACAATGCAGTCACCTTCACCGAAGGGGATGCAACCGTGAATCTCACCTCCGCCATTGCGGCAGTGAGCGACCTCGGTGAGAACGACATCACCCTGATGAACATCGTCGCCACCGGTCTCGCCGATGGGGCGCTGGAATCGTTGACGATCGGAGGGCAGTCTTTCGCTCTGAATACTGACGCAACGCTCTCTGCCACATTGGGCGGAACGACGTTTGCGATCAGCTATGTGGCCGCCACCGGCACTTTCTCGATTCAGAACAACGCCGGAGCTGCGATCCCGATGTCGGCAGCAGACCTGACGACTCTGGTGCGCTCCATTACCTATCTCAATACCGATGAGGCCCCGTCGGGAAGCGCACGCTCCTTCTCGTTTACTTCGACTGACTCCGAAGGTACTGTCAGCAACGCAGCTGTGGCGAATGTCACGATCATTGCAGTCAATGATGCACCGAACGCGACAGACAACTTGGTGTCGATTTCCGAGAACGCTGTGGTGCCGGTCTCTGGCAATGTTCTGACGGATAACACTGGCGCGGGAGTGGACTCCGATCCAGAGAATGATGTTCTCAATGTGGTGAACGTCAACGCGACGGCGGTCGCTGGTGCGACGACAGTCACTGGCACCTATGGCACACTTACCGTCAATGCGAATGGGAGCTACAGCTACACAGTGAACGGCAGCGACCCGACGGTGAACGCACTGACAACAGGTCAGACTGTGACAGAAACGTTTGTTTACACCGTGACAGACTTAACCGTTGGTCCTTTGACCGACACAGCGAATCTGACGATCACGATCAACGGGGTCAACGATGTTCCCGTCTTGAACCTTGATCCAAACAACATCACGGGCGGGGCGAATGACGGCAATTATGTGACCACATGCAGTGAATCGACCGGTCCGGTCAGCATTGATGCCAGCCCATTGGCGAACTCTTCGACGATCATCGATCCCGATAACACAACGCTGGCGAGCCTGAATCTCACCGTCTCCGGACTCATTGATGGCAATCGGGAGAAGCTGATCATCGGCGGTACGACGATCTCCCTTGTGTCGAGCAGCACGCAGCAAGTAACAGTCAATGGCGAGCAATTCGATGTGGATGTCACGCTGAGCGGAACGACGGCGACTGTGATCGTGACCCCGGGGGGGGCACCGTTATCGGCGGCACTGACCGATTTCCGGGACGTCTTGCGGTCGATCGAGTACCAGAACACCTCAGTCGAGGCGACCCACGGCGACCGCGTGATTTCGATGACAGCGACCGATGCGGGTGGAGCTACCGGAACAGCGGTGACATCGACGATCCATGTTCTCAACCAGTTCACCGCCCCCAGTTCCGTCACCGGTCCCGAGGATCAGGTCGGCGGAATCAGCCTGGGGATCGTCAACACGCTGGCGACGAGTCCGTTCACGATCAACCTGAGCGGAGCCCCGACGGGGACGACTCTCTCGGTCGGTATCAATCTGGGCGGCGGCCTGTGGTCGGTCCCAGCGGCCAGTGTTGGCACCCTCAAGGTCATCTCGCCGACGAACTACAGTGGTAACTACAACGTCTCGGTCGCCAATGGACTGGAATTAGAGACTGTCGCGGTAATCGTGACTCCCGTGGCTGACACGCCGATCCTGTCCACGGTCGATGTCGTCGACTATGAAGATACGGTCGGCGTCAGTCTGGCGGGGCACATCAGCGCAGTCCTGGCCGATCTGGATGGATCAGAAACCCTCACACTCCAGATCACTACCGTTCCTCCCGGCTTCACGCTGACCGACGGGACCAACACGTTTACCTCTCCCGCGAGTGGTGCTGTTGTCACGATTACCAGCTGGAATCTGGGAATGCTGTTTTTGATTCCACCGCCGAATCAGTCCGGCGAGGTCACACTCAGCCTGTTGGCCACGGCGACAGAATCCGATGGTTCCACGGCCACGAACAACGATGTCATCACGATCACCATCAACCCGGTGAATGACCCGCCGGTCTTCACCGATCTTGTGCCGTCCGTGACTTTCACCGAGACGTTGGTCAACGCCGGGCCACAGCTGATCGACATCGATGTGACCGTCAGTGACATCGATTCGCCGAACTTCAACGGCGGGTCGCTGGTGGTGGGCTACTCAGTGGGCGGCGGGACGGAGGACAGCCTCTCGATTCGGAATCAAGGGACCGGCTCCGGCCAGATTGGCTTCAACGGTACGACCGTGACCTTCGGCGGTGTCGTCATCGGCACAATCTCCGGGGGACAAAACGGAACTGCTGGAACGCCGCTGGTGATTGATTTCAATGCGAGTGCGACACCGGCAGCGGTAGAAGCATTGATCCAGAATCTGACGTACGTCAACTCGTCGGACACGCCCGCAGCGGCTCGCACAATTCAGGTCACGATTGACGACGGCGGCACGGAGAACGCGACTGCCAGTGCGCTGACGGTCATCAACGTCACGCCGGTCAATGATGTTCCCGTGCTCGATATGTCGACTGCGATTGCCGGGACAGGCTATGTCAATACGTTTACGGAAAATGGCCCGGCAGTCTCTGTGACAGCCTCGACCGTCCTGATGAGTGACCCAGACGATCCGAACATCGAATCGGCACTCGTCGTGCTGACCAATGCTCAAACCGGTGATCTGCTGACGTTTGCTTCCAGCCTGCCGGGCGGGATCACGGCCATCATTGACACTGCTGTGCCGGGGATTGTGACGATCACTTTGAGTGGGACCGCGACGCAGGCGGACTACCAGAACGCCCTCGCTGCTCTACGCTTCGAGAACACGAGTGATACTCCGTCGACCACACCGCGAGTAATTGATATCACGGTCAACGACGGCTCCGCGAATTCCAACACCGCGATCTCGACGATCTCGGTTGTGTCGACCAACGACACACCGGCAATTGCTGACCTGAACGGTGTCACCTTCACCGAATCGGCAGTCAACAGCGGGCCTCAGCTGGTGGACATCTCCGTCACCGTGACCGACACCGACTCGATGAACCTGAATGGAGGCTCACTGACCATCAGCTATGACGCAATGGACGGCGGCAGCACGGATGACCAGCTGTCCTTCATGGACTTTGGAACAGGACCAGGGCTGATCGGGTTTAGCGGAACAACGATCACTTACGGAGGAGTCGTCATTGGCACCGTTCGCACGGGAGCCGATGGATCGAACGGCAGCGACCTGATCATCGACTTCACCGCCAACGCGACACCGGGGGCGGTCGATGCCCTGCTTCAGTCGCTGACCTACGCCAATGCCGATGATACTCCAGCGGCAACGCGTACGATCACGGCAGTCGTCACCGATGGCGATGGAGGCACCAGCAATACGGCATCCAGCCAGATCACGATCACTGCAGAGAATGATCCACCTGTCATCACCGCCGTTAGCACACCGACGTATACGCAGGACCGACCCGAAGTTGTGGTGGCTTCGACTGTCACTGTGAGCGATGTGGACGATACCTTCATCGAATCGGCCACTGTGACGATATCGAGTATCGATCGCACGAACGATCTGTTAACTCTGACCCCAGCTGCACAGGCAGCAGCGACGCTCGCGGGCATTACGGTCACGGCCTACAACCCCGCCACGGGCGAGCTGACGCTGAGTGGATCGGCCTCACCAGCCGACTACCAAGCCGTGCTGGCGGGGATTCAGTTCTCGAGCAGCTCAGGAACGCCGACCGATCGAGTGATCTCTTATGTCGTGAATGATGGCAGCGATAGCTCGAATGTCGCGAACGTCACCGTCGACTATATCGCCGACACGATTGCTCCGACCAAACCCGTCATTACTGCAATCAGCGATGATACCGGGCCATCGAGCACCGACGGCTTCACGAGCGACAACACTCTGACGATCTCGGGTACCGCGGAGCCGAATAGCACTCTGGAGTTGTTCCTGGATGGGGTGAGCCTGGGGACTGTCGTTGTCGATGGAGCCGGGAACTGGACCTTTGACCATACTGGGACGACGCTGGCTGATGGGCCGTATGTGCTCACCGCGACCTCGACCGATGCCGCTGACAATACGTCGGTGTTGAGTGATCCGTTTGCGATCGTGGTTGATACGAACACTGGCTCTGGCACCTTGATTCAAGGCCCGATCGTCAGTGCGATTAGTATCGACAGCGGGTCTTCTGGAACCGACGGAGTGACCAGCGACAACACCCTCGTAATTAGTGGTACCGCTCAACCGAACTCCTCGGTCGAGGTGTTCATTGACGGTGTCTCGATCGGGACTGTCATGGTGAATGGAGCGGGTCTGTGGAGCATTGACCACACCTCGGCAACGCTGCCCGATGAAACATATGACTTGACCGCCGTGCAGACTGATCCAGCTGGGAATATGGCCACATCGCCGGTCTATGAGGCTGTGGTCGACACCGACAATCCAGAGCCGCCAGTTGTGACGGCCATTAGCGATGACACGGGAAGTAGCTCGACCGATGCCTTCACGAGCGACAATACTCTGATCTTCAGCGGGAACGCTGAGCCCAATAGTGAAGTTGAAGTGTTCTTGGATGGCGTGTCCATCGGCACCGTCATGGCCGATGGGGCTGGACTTTGGAGTCTCGATTACACAGCGACCGTCTTGGCGGACGGACCCTATGTACTGACGGCGACCTCGACGGATGATGCGGGGAATGTTTCCGACCTGTCGGCCACGTATGCGTTCACCGTGGACACCAACACTGGCACCGGACCGATTGCAGCGTTGCCGTTGATCTCTTCGATGAGTGATGACACCGGTGTCTCGGCGACCGACGAATACACCAGCGACAACACGCTGGAGTTCTCGGGCACTGGGCAGCCGAACTCTGTTCTGGAGCTGTTCCTGGACGGGACCAGCATTGGTACGACGAACATCGATGCAGCTGGGAACTGGACCTTTGACTACACCAGTGTGGTACTGCCTGACGGCGACTACATACTGACCGGTGTGCAGACTGACTTGGCGGGCAACGTCACCAGCCCGTCACCCGATTTCGCGTTCACGGTCGATACCGACGCCGTCGCTGGCCCGCATACGACCGTCCCGACCGTGACCGCGATTTCAATCGACTCCGGAAGCTCGTCCACCGATGAGTACACGAACGACAATACGTTGATCTTCAGTGGGACAGCTGATCCGAATGCGAGCATCGAGGTCTACCTCGACGGGGTCTCCATCGGAACTACGACGACTGATTCAATTGGAAACTGGAGGTTTGATAATACGACGACCGTGCTGCTGGATGGCGACTACGAGGTCTCTGTGGAGCAGACTGACCAGGCAGGCAACTTGTCTGCTTCCACGGACCTGCCGTTCACCATTGATACAAACGCTGTCGACGGTCCCCATGCCATGGTCACGCCGGCCGTTGTCTCACTGGCCACTAACATTACCCTCCCGACTCTCACCGGCGAGTATGACAGCGACGATGCGGTGGCACTGTCGGTCACTGTGAATGGCGTCATCTACGTCCTGGGAACTGACCCGCAGCTCACGACGGTGGGCGATACATGGACATTGAACCTGAGTGTCGGAACGGTGGCTGGATTGCCCGAGGGCACTTACAGCGTGACGACGACTGCGACTGATCTGGCCGGGAACTCGCTGACCGATGTGACGAGTGCAGAGCTGCTCGTTGACCTCACCGCTCCAGCTGCGCCGACGATCGATGGGCCGATTGAAGGCGATGACATCATCAACGCAGCTGAGGACGATGACGCGGCGATTTCCGGTACGGGTGAGCCGAACACCACGCTGACGCTGACGGTCGACGATGGTAATCCGCTGACACCTCCGGTGACGATCGATGTCCTCGTCGATGCGATGGGGAACTGGACAGTGCCCGTAGCTGGACTGAATCTTTCGGGCCTGAAGGATGGACCGCTGACAGTCACGGCCTTCACGACCGACGCTTCAGGAAATGTTTCGCCCACGGCAACTGCTGCGCCGGTGCATGACACGGTCAACGAGCCGGTTGTCATTACCGGGCCAGTGGAAGGTGACGACATCGTCAACGCGGCCGAAGCGGGAAGCGTTCTCGTGACGGGAACAGCCGAGCCAAATAGCACCGTGACAGTCTCGATCTCGGATGGAGCGAATCCACCCGTCGAGGTCGTCGTGACCACTGACCCGAGCGGGAACTGGACCATTGTCGGCCAGGAAGTGGACATTAGCGGCCTGAACGAGGGTCCGCTGACGATCACCGCCACCGCTGTCGACGAAGCGGGCAATCCGTCTACCAGTGATACGCACGATATTGTGCTCGACATCACGGCCCCATCGATTAACCCGCTCGATCCAGATGCGTTGACGATCGATACTCCGATCGAAGGGGACAACACCGCGAATGCGGCTGAGGACAACGATGTTCTGCTCACAGGGACTGCTGAGCCCAACTCAACCGTGACATTGACCGTTCGCGATCCCTCGGGACATGGGGTCACAGTCACGGTGATGACCGATCCGGATGGCCTCTGGACGATTACGGGCGATGAACTCGACCTGAGTGCCTTCGATCAAGGCACGCTCGATGTCTCGGCCACGGCGAC
The DNA here is from genome assembly GCA_043718945.1 of Planctomycetota bacterium. Taxonomy (GTDB): domain Bacteria; phylum Planctomycetota; class Planctomycetia; order Planctomycetales; family Planctomycetaceae; genus TH-plancto1. Next base: position 36,604 of record JAYSUV010000042.1, on the reverse strand, counting down.
CGATCTGGCTGGAAACACCAGTGCTGCCGTGGCGACCACTTTCGAGCATGACTCGCTCGTCGGCGTGACGATCACCGGTCCCGTGATGGGCGATGATCGGATTCGCGATGCGGAGGACAACGCGGTTCTGGTGATTGGAACGACTGACCCGAATGCTTCCGTGGAAGTGACGCTGACGGATGCGACCGGGAAATTTGTCACGGTCACGGTGATCGCCGACGGAGCTGGTCTCTGGTCGATCGCTGGTCAGGAGGTCGACCTCAGTACGTTTGATCAAGGCACGATCACGATCACTGCGATTGCGACTGACACCGCCGGAAACGTCTCGACGACGGCCACGCATCCCATCGATCACGATTCGATCGATCCGGCTCCACCGACGGTCAACACCCTCGTCACCAACGACCAGACGCCGACTCTCACCGGCACCTGGGACGAGGCATCGGCCAGCGAGTTGGAAGTCACTGTCAATGGAGTGACTTACGTGCTGGGTACGAACCCCCAGCTGACGACTGATGGCAGCGAGAACTGGACGCTGAACCTCAACAGTCAGCCTCTCTTGCCGGGGGCGGTGTATGACGTGAGCGTTGTCTCAAATGACGAGGCGGGCAACACCTCGAACGACTCGACGGCAAGCGAACTCACCGTGGACGTTGCTCCTCCGGTGCGTCCGACCGTGAACGTCCTCATTACGAACGATGTCACGCCCACCATTACCGGGACATGGGCGGCGGGTGATGCGACGATTCTGCAAGTGGTCGTGAATGGCTTCACATATGTTCGTGACCTCAACAACCCGGCGGCGAGCGATCCACAACTGGTGGCGAACTCCGATGGCACATGGTCTTTAAACCTCGATGGTGAGCCGGCGTTGAATCCAGGTCGGTACAACGTCAGTGCCTCGAACTGGGATCCCGCCAATAACCGTTCGAATGATAAAACGACCAACGAAGTCACGATTGATGTGACGCCTCCGCTGGCAGCTGTCAATCCGCCGAACCTGACGACACCGACCGATACCGGGATCTCTAATACCGACGATCTGACGGGCAACAACACCCCGACCTTCAGTGGTAAAGGTGGCGAGCCCGGAAGCACCGCCACGATCTACGCTCAGCCGGTCGACGAGAACGGAGACCCAACCGGACCTCCAGTCACCATCGGGACCGCCACGACTGGTCCGACGGGGTTGTACAGCGTGTTGACAAATCCAGGCAATCCGCTGGCGGATGGGCCGTACCTGATTACGGTGACGTTCACCGATCGGGCTGGAAACGAAAGCGATCCATCACCAAGCTTGGCGATCGTTGTCGACACGACGGCCCCCGTCGAGTTGCTGATCACTGATGCGGCCACTTCCACGATCGAAGAAGATCATGTCGTCAACCTGGCTGAGTCGCCGGATGTGACGATCGCAGGAAGCGGAGCAGAACCGTCCTCCACGGTGTCGGTGGTCATCACGGATTCTCTGAGCAATATACTCGGACCGATCGCAGCGACCCTCAATGCGGATGGCACTTGGACGATTCCGGATCAAGACTTCAGCGGTCTGGCCGATGGGCCGATCACTGTGGTCGCCACCGAGACCGACAACGCGGGAAACGTCGGACTAGGCGTCTCGACGACGTTGACCCTTGACCGCACTCCGCCACTGGCACCCCCAGTGGTCGATATGACCGATGAGACCGACTCCGCCGGAGCCTCCGTCGCCGATGACCTGACGTACGACCAGACCCCGACGTTCACGGCTCCACCAGGAACCGGGGTCGCGGGCGATGTCGTCAGCATCTACGTCGACGGTGAACTTGTGGCGACAGGATTCGTCGCGCTGGACGGCAGCTACGAAGTCACTCCGACCAATCCGATCGCCGAAGGCCCGCACGATGTCACGGCCAGCTTTACCGATCCTGCCGGGAACGAAGGACCGCAGTCGACGATTCTGGCCATCGTGATCGACATCACCGAGCCGAGCTTGCTCGCGATCGACGCACCCGTGATGGAAGATGATTTGATCAACGCTGCTGAGGCTCCAGCTACAGTGGTGAGTGGCAGCGGTGTCGAGCCGACGAGCACAGTCGAAGTGACCTTCACCGACAGTCTGGGAGCGAGCGTCGGACCAGTGATGGCCACGGTCAACCCGGATGGCACTTGGACAATTTCGCCGACGGATCTGACTTCGCTGGCCGATGGTCCAATTACAGTCACGGTGATCGAGGAGGACGCTGCCGGAAATCTGAGCGAGCCTGTGACGAGCAACATCACGCTCGACACGACGCCGCCAGAAGCCGCTCTCATCGCGCCGAACTTGACTGACCCCACAGACACGGGCGTCTCGAACACGGATGACAATACCGCGAACATTGCTCCGACGTTTGATGCCCCCGCAGGCACGGGCGAACCCGGCAGCACGGTCACTCTGTATGTCACTCCACTCGATGTGAATGGCGATCCGATCGGGTCTCCTCTCGTCGTGGGTACGGCGATCGTTAATGAGGACGGCAGCTACACCATCAGCGTGGGACCGATCAGTCCTCTGGGAGATGGTCCCTATGATGTGACAGTGACCTTCACCGACATTGCTGGCAACGAAGGCCCGCAGTCGCCTGCTCTGGCGATCATCATTGACACCACCGAGCCAGCTGCAGCCTTGATCGCGCCGAACCTGACCGATGCGACCGACAGCGGTACGTCACCGACGGATGACCTGACCAACGTCACAACGCCGACGTTCGATGCCCCCGTGGAAACCGGCGAGCCCGGTAGCACGGTTACACTGTATGTGACCCCACTCGATGCAGATGGTGAGCCGACCGGACCTGCCGTGGCTGTCGGCACCGCCATCGTCAACGAGGACGGTAGCTACACCGTCAGAGTTGATGCGATGAATCCGCTCGTCGATGGCCACTATGACGTGACGGTGACGTTCACCGACCTGGCGGGTAATGAAGGCCCGCAATCACCGGCCCTGGCTATTGTGGTCGACACGACCGCTCCCACGACTGATCCGGGAGCTGTTGATCCGCTGACGATCGCCCCCCCGATTGAAGGGGACGACATCGTTAATGCGGTCGAGGTGGATGATGTTCTAGTTACTGGTACCGCTGAACCGAACAGTGTCGTCGAGGTGACGCTTGATGATGGCAACCCGCTGACCGATCCCGTGGTCGCGACCGTGACCACCGATGCCGCGGGGAATTGGACACTGCTGGGCAGCGAGGTTGACCTCTCGACCCTCGACGATGGCCCGCTGAACGTCACCGCCACAGCCACCGATGCGGCGGGTAATACCAGTGAGCCGGTGACAGCGGAGATTACCAAGGACACGGTCGCCCCCGCTGCAGCGTTGATTGCACCGAACCTGACTGATCCGACCGATAGCGGGTCATCGAATACGGACGATCTGACGAATGTGACGACGCCGACGTTCGATGCCCCAGCGGGAACGGGTGAGCCTGGCAGCACGGTCACGTTGTACGTGACTCCGCTGGATGAGAACGGTGACCCGGCTGGTCCACCAATGGCTGTCGGCACGGCGGCCGTCAACGAGGATGGTTCGTACACCGTCAGCGTGGACCCGATGAATCCACTGGCCGATGGGCCGTATGATATCACGGTGACGTTCACCGATCCTGCGGGTAACGAAGGGGCACAGTCACTCGCATTGGAGATCGTGGTCGACACGATGGCCCCCGCCGCCGCTCCTGTCGCACCGAATCTCACAGACCCGACTGACACAGGATCGTCCCCCATCGACGATTTGACGAACGACACGACGCCGACATTCGACGCACCAGCTGGGACGGGCGAGCCGGGCAGCACGGTCACGCTGTATCTCGATGGAGAGCGAGTTGGCACCGCGACCGTCAACGAAGATGGCAGCTATGAGGTGAGCGTCGATCCTGACAGTTCCTTGGCGGATGGGCCGCATGATGTGACGGTGACGTTCACCGATCCAGCCGGGAACGAGAGTGAGCCGTCACCGCCGTTGGCGATAATCGTTGACACGACTGATCCGAACAATCTCCTCATTACAAATGCGGACACGTCGACGATCGAGGGAGATCATGTCGTCAACCTAGTCGAGTCGCCCGATGTCACGATCGCGGGGAGTGGAGCTGAGCCAACATCGACGGTGTCGGTGGTGATTACCGACTCGCTCGGCACTGAACTCGGCCCCATCGCCGCGACCGTGAACGAAGATGGGACTTGGACGATTCCGGACCAGGACTTCAGCAGCCTGGTCGATGGTCCGATCACGGTGATCGCGACCGAAACCGATGCGGCTGGAAATGTCGGTCCCGGTGTGTCGACGACGCTCATACTCGACACCACGTCCCCAGTGGCTCCGTTGCTGGTTGACATGACCGACGGCACCGACAGCGGAGCCTCGCCAACGGATGATTTGACGAACGACCAAACGCCGACGTTCACCGCACCAGCGGGAACGGGTGTCCCCGGTGATCTGGTCACGATTTATGTGGACGGCGAGCTTGTCGCCACCGGTACTGTCGCCGAGGACGGCAGCTATGAAGTCACTCCGACCACCCCGATTGCCGAAGGCCCACACAATGTGACCGCCAGCTTTACTGATCCTGCTGGAAACGAAGGGCCGCAGTCGCTGGTGCTGAGCATTGAGATCGATATCACTCCGCCAAGTGAATTGGCGATCAATCCGAATCCGATGGTCGATGGTCTGGTCAATGCAGACGAGGCCCCGAACACCGTGGTCAGCGGTTCCGGAGTCGAGCCGACGAGTACTGTCACCGTGACATTCACCGACAGCGAGGGCCACACGGTCGGGCCGGTGATGGCGACCGTCAATGACGACGGCACATGGACGAGCTCCCCGACCGACCTGACATCACTCGTGGATGGTTCCATCACCATCACTGCGGTTGAATCTGACGATGCAGGAAATGTCGGAGAGCCGGTGGTCTCCGAGTTGACACTCGATACCACTCCGCCCACTGCCGCTGCGACACCGCCGAATCTGGTCGACTCGTCTGATAGCGGCTCGTCGAATACGGATGATGTCACCAGTGATACGACACCGACGTTTAATGCTCCTGCTGGAACGGGTGAACCGGGCAGTACCGTCACGCTCTACATTGACGGCGAGCCGGTCGGGATGGCCCTGGTGAATGAAGACGGAAGCTATACCGTTGACGTTCCAGCGGTCAGCCCTCTGACTGATGGACCACATGCTGTGACCGTCACGTTCACTGACCCTGCGGGCAATGAAGGTCCACCGTCGCCAGTGCTATCGATCGTGGTCGACACGACCGCTCCAATCGCAGCTGTGATCGCCCCGGATCTCACCAATGAGTCGGATAGTGGTTCGTATTCAACGGATGATCTGACGAACGACACGACACCGACGTTTAGTGCTCCCCCCGGAACGGGCGAGCCGGGTAGTACGGTCACGCTGTATGTGGATGGGGAACCCGTCGGCACGGCCTTGGTCAACGCAGACGGCAGTTACACCGTCAGCTTGCCACCGGGTAGTCCGCTGACTGATGGTCCACATGAGGTGGCTGTGAGCTTCACGGACCCAGCGGGGAACGAGGGGCCGCTGTCGCCAGCGTTGGATTTCATCGTCGATTCGACAGCTCCGGATGGATTGGCGATTGATGGCCCAGTGACTTCAGACAACGTGGTTAACCTGACTGAAACGCCACTCGTGGCTCTTTCGGGGACTGGAGCTGAGCCGGGATCAATTGTCTCGGTCACGCTGACTGACAGTGATGGGAATAATCTGGGGCCAATCGCGGCGAACGTGAATCCCGATGGCACATGGACGGTTCCGGCAACGGATATCTCTTCACTGGCGGATGGACCGATCACGGTCACTGCGACTGAAACGGATGAAGCTGGAAACGTTGGCGAACCGGTAACGAGTGCCTTTGACAAGGACACGACGCCGCCAGCTGCGTTGACTCCACCGAACCTAGTCGATGAATCGGACAGTGGATCGGCCAGCGAAGATGACCTGACGAATGACACGACACCAACCTTTAACGGTCCAACAGGCTCGGGCGAGCCGGGGAGTACCGTCACGCTGTACGTGGATGGGGAACCGGTTGGCACGGCGATCGTCAACGAGGATGGCAGTTACGAGGTGACCGTCGATCCGGGCAGTCCGCTGGTAGATGGGCCGCACGATCTGACGGTGACCTTTACGGACACCGCTGGAAACGAGGGTCCGCAGTCGCCAACACTGGTGATTACCCTCGACACGACCGCCCCGGACGGATTAGTCATCAGTGGACCAGTGACTCCGGATGATGTGGTGAACGCCGCCGAGCAGATGGGGGTCGTGATCAGCGGCATCGGAGTCGAGCCGACCTCAACGGTCACTGTCACTCTCACGGACAGTGCCGGGAACGAAGTCGGTCCGGTGACGGCCTTCGTCAACGAAGATGGCACATGGTCGATCCCGCCGACCGACATCTCTTCTCTGATCGACGGACCAATCACGGTCACGGCAACCGAGACCGACAAGGCCGGGAATGCAGGCGATCCGGTGTCGAGTTCCTTCGACAAGGACACCACTCCTCCGCAGGCTCTCACCCCGCCGGATCTGGTGGACGGCTCGGACACTGGTGACACACCGACGGACAACCTCACGAACGACAACACGCCGACGTTCAGCGGGCCAGCTGGTGCTGGCGAGCCGGGCAGCACGGTCACTCTGTATGTCGATGGAGAACCGGTCGGTACGGCGATCGTCAATGAAGACGGCAGCTACTCGGTCGATGTCCCAGTAAGCAGCCCGCTGTCCGATGGTGAGCATCAGGTCACTGTGACCTTCACCGATGTGGCCGGAAACGAAGGTCCACATTCACCGCCACTGGCGATCACGATCGACACCACAGAGCCTATCTCGCCGACGACGACTCTGACGCTTCCCGACAAGTTGACGGGGACGGGGGAACCAGGCACAAAGATCACCATGCTCGACAAGAACGGTGATCCTGGTGTGGACACCAATGGGAACCCCATCGTCACGATGGTCGGGGTCGATGGGAAATGGACCCTGACCGGGATGTTTCCGCAGTTGGGCTTCCAGGACACGGTCACCGTCATCTCGACGGACGGGGCCGGGAACTCCAGTTCCACATCGGTCAAGATTGCCTTCTTCGGCTTTGACAGCTTCAACAACCTGTCGCAGACGCCCAGTCGCTTCATGTCCGAGGCCTGGTCGGATAGCGAAATCCTGCTCTCACGGCTATTGCTCGATCTGGGTAGCAGTCCGATCCTTTCCGGGTCGGCCCGTCCGGGGACGCAGCTGATCGCTCGCTTGTACTCGGTGGACGGATCGATTCTGGCCGAACAGAGCGTCATCGCGGACGCTGCGGGGAACTGGATGCTCCAACTGCCCGGCATGCTGCCCAGCGATGCTCCACGAATTGTCATCGAGCACATCTCGACCAGCCAGGTGCCGCTCGGTTCGTCGGGCTTCCGGTTGTCGGATCAGACCTACACCCAGCTGCAGTTTGGGACGACATATGGGTATCAGTCGACGGCGGATGGGGTGTTGGGTGCCACGGCGGGAGAAGCCCTCCGCGTGGATCATGCCGAGAACTTGAACCCGCTGAATTGGCTGTAGGAATAAGAGTTGGCTGGTGGAGGGAAGAGGCCTTTCGCCGCGTCAACTCAAGGCATGGGGAGCGTGGTCTGCCAGTTCGGGAGGGCGAATCTCCGGCGGGCCGCGAGTCGGGGTGCGTTGTTGACTCGTGCTGGCGGGTAGAATGATCTTCCTCGCCACTGGGGCTTGTCCCCGTGGTTTCACGCTTGTACGCTACTGTAGGACACAAGCGCGGGAACCAACCCGACGAGCGGGGTGGCGGGGAGACTGTTTTCCCACGCCTGTTTTACGCGAGCAGCTCGACGAGAGGCTGGCCCCAGTGATGTGAACGCTAGACCGTCACTGAGGCGATGTTTGTTAGCGATTACACTTCACACGGCTCGAAAGAAGCCGTAGCTGCTCCTCGCCAGAGGGCGGACCCGCGAGCCACTTCGCCCAGGTTCTGGCGAACGTCGCTACGACCAGAGGTCTCACTTCGAGCCGTGCGAAATATCAACTCTGCGCCTCTGCGTGTAATTGCTGGATCAAGCCGTTGCATTCGATTCGGGATTCACAATCAGCCGGGTTTACGAGAGTCCCGTTGATATTTCACGCGGCCCCAAGGGAGCCGTATCTGCCCCTCGCCAGAGGGCGGGCACGCCAGCCAATTCGCCCACGTTCTGACGAAACGTAGCTACGTCAGAATGACTCACTGATACCCGCGTGAAGTATCAATTCAATTACGCGATGTCTGGCTGCTCGTCTAACGATTGCTCTGATCGATGGCGGAGAGCTTAATAAATTCACGAGGCTGGGATGCGGTCTCGGATTGTGACCGCTGTTTGCGGATTCGTTCTAGCCCGGATTCATAGCAGTCGGAATGTTGAATGCGAATGGCTTCCAGGGCCAGTTCTTCGGCCTTCTCGAAGTCATTCTGGCTGGCTGCGGCTAAGGCGAGATTAAAGATCGCGGCGTCGTTTTGGGGGTTGGCTTTTAAGGCATCCTGCCAATGTGTCACTGCGGAATCCCAGTCATTTCTTTCAGCGGCGCGAACCCCACGTCGCACGGAGTGTGCCCCCTTAACGGTCCATCGGCAATTCGCCAAGGCCATGGAGCAGTTTTCACGTTGGGGGGTCAACCCAGAGACCACCTCCAGACCGCAGCGTTGAATCAACGAATTCGAAGAGTCCTCCGAAGGAGTGAGGGACTCTGGACCGTGGCAGATGATGCGGTTTTGTGTGAGGGTCTCGCCGGTGCGGGTATCGATCAGTCGATAGTCAACGGTCATTGAGTTCTGGACGGGGGGAGACTTGCGGGAGAAGCCCCAACTAATGCGTTTGTCGCTGGGGAGGGGTTCCGTTTCCTCGGATACGATGGTCCCCGTGAGTACCGCGTCAATATCCGCTTGCCGGGCGGCGATCAGAACTTGGTCCAAGGCTGGTGCCTCATCACCCTGATCCGCCGTGTCGCGAGTGACGGGAAGCGAATCGATCCCCACGATCGTGTACGCACCCGATGCGGAAAAAGCATCCGAGACCTCTTCGGAGACCCGTGTCCCCCATTCTCCCTCGAAGGGAAGGACAGCCACCGTGTTGACACCATGGATCGGTTTGGTCGTGGAACTCCACATCGGAATCTGGGCGAAATGGGCGCAGCCCGGTGCCGTAATCCAAAGCAAGGACAGGAGATAGACGATCCGACTGCGCATGATGTTCGAGGAGGGTTCCGGGAGTTCGTGGGATCGTTAGCCAATGGCGCACCGCTCCACAGCATTCCGTATACTTTGAATTATCGGAATTGGGCAAGCCGATTCAGAACCACAAGACTGAATTTGGGCGAGTTTCGCCGAAACGGATCATGTTCCAAGAGGCGCAGACTCGTGCTTGAGCGGCTGGTGGCACAGCGGAGATTGATTGGATGGCTCGCCCTCGTCGGGCTGCTGGGTGGTGTGGGGCTGTGCCTGTGGGAAGGGAATCTTCAAGACGGAGCGGGGGGCAGCCTGCTCCGGGTCGGCTTTGTTCTGGGAGCGTTGTGGCAGGCTTTGCCGGAACGCTGTGTTCCCGGTGCCAAGTTATTCTCGTTTTGGCATGGGCTGGTCATGTTCCTCGTGATGATGGCCGTTGTTCTTCGTCCGTGGATTGTTCTCCCAGTCTTGATGATTCTGGGGGTTCTCAGCTTGTTCGCCCGCCCTCGCATTTAGAGAATCGCTCGTTCAGAGTAGAAGCCCCTGATCGCAGCTGATCTTGGCAGGGGCTCACCTTAAATCATGACTCCTCCGGAGGATCGCGTGTCGGATATACAGATGCGTGAGTCCACCTCCTCCCCCACCCGGACGATTGGTCAGGGAAGTTGGTGGGCCGCTCCCTCCCTGCCCATGCTCGTCGGGACTTTGAGTGGCCTGCCGCTGCTGATTGTGCATTTTCAACAACTCTGGTCTCGACCACATACCCAGTATTTCCCACTGGTGCTCGTGGCCGTCGCAGTCCTTTTTCAGGTGCGACGGACGGATCCGGATCAGATCCCGGTTTGCCCTCGCCCCTGGCTGGCGGGGCTATCGCTGGTGGCGAGTTTGTGCCTGGCGACCTATGCCGTGTTGCAGATTTCTCCGTTGCTGGGCTATGCGGCCTGGTTGCTGACGGGGGTCGCATTCGTGGCGCGATCCCGTGTCAATTTATGGTCACAATGGGCATTGCTGTGCCTACTGCTGCGATTGCCACAGGGGCGGGATGTCCAGCTCATTCAGTGGCTCCAGCGGATTACCACCAGTATTAGTAGTGGAGTGCTGGATCAACTACAGATCGTTCATTTCCAGACAGGAAACGTGCTGGAATTTCCCGACCGTAAACTCTTCGTTGAAGCCGCCTGTAGCGGAGTTGTCTCGCTCTATACGATCGTCGCCACAGCTGCGATTTGTGGGGCATTTCTGCGTCGGACTGGGTTTCATACGTTGCTGCTGATGGTGGCGGGAGCGTTTTGGGCTGGGGCAGCGAACATTTTGCGAGTGGTGGCGATTGCAGTGTTTGTGGAGAAACTGGGGATTGATTTGACGCAGGGCTGGCCGCATGACCTTCTGGGATTGGCGATCTTCTGCGTGACTTTAGTGACTCTATTCAGCACCGATGCGATGTTGAGATTTGTGTTCGGTCCGATCGGAGTCGAAGAGGACAACTCTCCAGAACCGATGGAGGGGAACAGCTTGACTCGCCTGTGGAACTGGCTGTTCTGGCCGACTCACGAACGACCGGTGGAGTTGCTGGCCGATCGTCCCGAGGGTTCGACGTCCCCAATCGGTCGCAGCTGGAAGGCTCTGGTGATCGTCACCTCCATCGGCTTTCTTTCGCTGGGCGCTCTCCAGGTCTGGGGGGGAATTGGTCCATTCTCGACCGGTCTGGGAATCGGTCAAACGATCGACGGGTTATCGAAAGAGAGCCTGCCCGCTGAACTGGCAGGCTGGACTCTCACTGACTTTCGTCGGGAGAACCGCAGTGCTTCCAGCGAGTTTGGTGAGCGCTCGCGACAGTGGACTTATCGCCGGGGAGACCAGACCGTCGTCGCCTCTGTCGATTACCCCTTCCCGGAGTGGCACGATCTGGATGTCTGCTATCGGGGTCTCGGATGGACAGCTGACTCTCGCACTCGCTTGCCGGAGCAGTCCACGGCGCTCCAGTACACACTGCATCAAGACCAGCAGGCGGGTAGGTTGATCTTCGATCTGTTCGACCAACAGGGAGCCCCCTACCAGCCCCCGTCTGGGCGAGGGATTCACCCGCGCTGGCGGCGGCTGTTCGCGGGCGACTCCTCGCGCTGGACACTTCCCACCTACTATCAAGTCCAGATCCTGGCCTTGGGCTCACAGCAGGAATCTGTCGATTTACTTGCAGAGTCTGAACTCCAGAAGTTCTTCGTCGCGTTCCGAGAGAACATTCGTCAGCAGTCCCAGAACTCCGTCCCCGCAGGCCCACCATGATCTCTTGGGAGAAACCTTGGACCGCATCACCGAACTTCCTCTGGCGTGTGCGGACTTTTCCGTACTACGTTTTGTGGTCGTGTGTGGGGTTCGTGGCCGGGTGGGTTCAGACACGCCGGATGCGGAACTTGCTGCTGGGCGTTCCGGCTCTTGCTGTCGCATTTTTGGTCTTCTCGGTCACGCTGCGTTCTCGGCAGGAGCTGGACTCGGCCACCATTCAGCGCTACGTCGTCACAGCTCAGCAACTGCTGAAGCAAGGGCAAGTCGATCAGGCCGCTTTCTACCAGACGCGACTCCAGAGCCTGCAATTACCGACCGATCCCATACTCTCTCTGCGGTCAGCGATCGCCATGCGGCGCGACCAATTCGATCTAGCCACAGCTTGCTACCGGGAGATGCTGACCAACTCCGACCAGTCTCAAGACGCACTGGCCCACACGCAGTTGGCTCTCCGAGAAATGTCAATCTCTCCCGGCCCTCACGGGGAAGCTGCAGACCGTGCGATAGATCGCTTTCAGCAGGCACTGGAGATCGACCCCGGCTACATCCTGTGCCACGAACTGCTCGCCCAGCTGTTCCTTCAGCGGGGAGATTTCCAGTCTGCGGCAAAGCACCTGGAGGCCGTGGTCCTCGTGATGCCAGCCCGGCGGCTTGATCTAGCTCGCGTCTACGAAAAACTCGAGCAACACACCCAGAAAGCGGAATACGCTGGTCAAGCTGCCGCTTATTTCTCGGAGTCCCTCTCCCAGCTGGAGTCCGCGCCCCGCAGCGGAGCATCGTCCAATCCTCAGCATGAGAAGCAACGGGTGACGTGCTACTTGAACTGGTCTGAATCGCTCATGATGCAGGGACTCTTAATGGAGGCCGCGAAGGCCCTGACGCAGGCCATTGAGGCTCAGGATTCACCCGATCTGCGAAAGCGATTGGCTTCGATCTATCTCCGCATGACGAACGATCTCCCGCAGGCCACGGAGTCTTGGAAGCGACGCTGGGAGCTTGTTACCCTGAGCCGGAATTACGACCCCAACGCCCGCGAGGCGCTGGTCGTCCTCGCGAATATCGCGGCTCATGCCCCCCCTGAGTTACGTCACTCCGCTCAGCTGGAACTTCAACCCTATTTAGACAATGGACAGGCCCCCGCTGCCGCCTACTACCTGGTGGGGACAGCTGCGGCCCAAGATCAACAGTGGGAGCGAGCGGTCACCTTGCTGCGTCAGTCGGTCAAGCGAGAACCGAGAGCGGACATCGCGTGGAACAATTTGGCTCATACGCTGTCATCGATGCCTGCTCCGGATTGGGAAGAGGCTGAGCAGTGTGTGGACGAGGCGATTCGTCTGAATGCGAAACCTCCGCTCTATCATGAAACACGAGGTCAGATCCTGGTCGGCCGGGAACGGTGGGCCGAGGCGGTCCGTGAATTGGAGTTCGCCTTGCGAGAATTGCCCCTGAATGCCCAGATTCACCACGGGTTGGCAATCTCGTATGCACAACTTGGAGACGATGATCTGGCGGATTATCATCTCGCCCGGCAGAAAGCATTGGGGCAGCGGTAACTTGGGAGTGACCACTGCTGGAGTATTCCTCGCCGACATCAGGTTCAACGCACGAATTCGGGGGTAGGTTGCCGGGGCTTAGCATTCTGGCTTCCTCGACTAGCCACTGTTTGCTCACTGAAAGGAGTAGTCTGGATTAAAGAGCTGCGACGACTTTGGAATGGGTTCTCCGTGTACCTCGAAGCGGTACTTTGCCTCCCATGTCGCAGCATACTTTGCGCCACTGGAATTTCCCGACTTGAGGTCGGTCCAGATCCAGTCGATCGTGTTCAGGTCCACGGGGCCTTTCATTTTCTGCTCCAGTTCAACACGAAACGGCTTCAAATCCTCCAAGGGAAAAAAGTAGTCCACGCATGCGACATTAGAGGTCACAATTTCCGCCCATTCCACGGCCTGATTCCATTGCTTCTCGGGGACTTCATCCGGACGGCGTGTTCGCATTTGCTGCAAGAGCTGACGGACATTCTCCGTTTCATTGATATACATCTGGCGACGGCTCTCCTGAATCAGAATCGGCGTCACACATGCCACGGCAGCGATCAGCAGAATGAACCAGAGGATGCGTTTCATCACTTGGTCACTCCTCGCCGGGGCCACCCTTTTCGTATCTCATGACACGACGGACGCGGACGTCCGTCATACGGTCCGGAGTTACACCAATTCGGAGATCACCGTCCCCTTGTCCACGATGCGGATCGGGCGGCCTTCGGGTGTGATGAGTTCTTCGGTGCCGTCGATGCCGAGGGCCTGGGCCATCGTCTGGAACAGGTCGTCGACCTCGACGGGGCGGTCGGTGATGCTGCTGCCGTCGTCGCTGGTTTTGCCGACGCAAACGCCGCCCTTGATGCCGCCACCGCCGATCAGCAGGTTAAAGTTCCGGGCCCAGTGGTCGCGGCCCACCTCGGGATTGCGCTGGTTGATCTTCGGCGTGCGACCGAACTCGCCCATCACGATCACCAGCGTCTTCTCGTAGAGCCCCCGCTGCTTGAGGTCGGCGATCAGCTGGGAAACGCCTTGGTCCACATCGGGAGCGGTCTTGCTCATCTTGTCCCACAGGCTTTCGTGCATGTCCCAGCCGCCGCGCTGGACCTCGACGAATGGGACGCCCGCTTCGACCAGTCGCCGGGCGACCAGGCACCCCTGCCCGAACTGGCTGGCACCGTACGCGGCCTTCATCGCCTCGGGCTCGCTCGTCGTCTCGAACGCTCGCAACCGGACCGAGGTCATCAGCCGCGCGGCCCGGTTGTAGATCTCCTCATGCTCTTTCGCGAGTGCCGTGGCCCCCGCAGCTGCGAGGCCCGCGTCTTGCTCTTTCAGCAAGGCGAGTCGTCGTTCCATCCGCGAGTTCCCCGCCCCGTTCGAGACGTTGTCCGGCAGCAAACCCGGTTTGTTGACGATGAACGGGGCGACCTTCACGCCGAGGAATCCCGAACTGAGGGTGTTGCCGATGCTGACGAAGTTGGGCATATCAGAGTCGGGGTCGCCGAGCTTCTGGGCAACGATCGACCCGAAGTGCGGGAACTTGGTCGTGCCTGCCAGCCGGTGACCGGTGTGGAGGTGGTACTGCCCGCGCTCGTGAGCGGCCTCTTTGCCGACCAGCGAGCGGATGACCGACAAGTCATTCATCGACGCCGCCAGCTTGGGCCAGAACTCGGCGAACTGCACCCCAGCGATGGAGGTCTTTATCCCCTTCGTCGGCCCGCCGTTCGATGTACCGGGCTTGGGATCCCAAGTTTCCATCTGACTCGGGGCCCCGTTGAGGAAGACCAGAATGCAGGACTTCCCCTGTTTTTTGATCTCGGCGGCGTTTAAGCCGAAGGAACTGAGAACACCAATGGCCCCCGTCCCCGCGACTCCCGCACTGGTAAGTTGAAGGAATGAACGGCGGGTGACGAAGCCGGAACGGTCGAGGTGGATGTGGATGTGGAGCATAATGGGAGTCAACAGCGAGCGGGGGGCATCAGTCTCCCGTGTGGTGGGAGCGTGGGAAGAAGAGACAGGGGGTGGCACGTTGCAAAGGCCGTGGTGAGTGAGACACGGGCGCGAGCCACTCCCCTCCCGATGCGTCAGGGCGTGCCACTCGACCGCGAAAACTTTGTTCTTGACTTATAACAGTTTCCAGCATATTTTTGAATTGTTGTCAGGCAATGACAGCCTTGCAAAACGGTCTCAATCATTGGAGCAATTCGGTGGCAGCTATCACGGGTCACATCAAGGACTTCACTCCAGCGAAGGGTTCGGTGACCGATTCACCGCCGGTTGATTCCACAGCCAATGCCGAAGTGACGATTCCGGGGTTCGGATCGGACCCGAATCCCAAATCATATCGCCTCACAGTTACCATCACCGTATTCGATTTCTCGACTTGCGTCACGTCCCCAGGAGGTTTTTTTCGAGCAACGTACACGCAGGCATTTATGGCGAAGACCTGGACGGTTGGCAACGCCACAGCGACATTGGTCGAGGGGAGATATCTCCTAAGTGCGAAGGTCGAATCCGAAGAGAAGAACGCGGACGGAAGTTATGAGCCCGCTGTTCTTTTAGACACGCAAATTCATACTGTGACCATTGGCGACCCCGCAGGGTGTATTCCGTCTGTGGATTTCTGCAGCGCCGTGAACGATTCTGTTCCAGGCTGCACTGTCCCGATTCCAGCGCCCAACGAAGAAGTGGACGAAGGGTTGGTTGGCATTCAGAATAAAGTCTACTTTCGTGTCACTGGTGACACGAGTTGTACGAGAAAGTTTCAATTTTATTTCAAGTTGCATCTTACGGGACCGGGTCATAACAACACGCTGATATTTGGAGATACTAAGCCTGATCCACCATTTCCCGCTGGCATCTACAGTAGTGTGAGTTTGCTGGGAGGTGTCGCGACTCTCACTCCGGGCACTTACACTGCAACCACGTCGGTGACGGTTAAACGGACGAATTCGACCAATGCGAATTGTAACCAAATCACGAAATACGGTGCTTACTCTTGGCAGTTTACCGTCAGAGACAAGCCGTCTAGCTCGAGTTCGTCAGAGTGTTCATCGAGTTCGAGTGACGGAAGCTCGTCGAGTTCGAGTCTGGTAAGCTCATCGAGTTCGAGCATGATAAGCTCATCCAGTTCGAGCGGTGTCAGCTCATCGAGTTCGAGTGATGGGAGTTCATCGAGCTCGAGTTCTTCGGCGAACTCATCCAGCTCTAGCGTGGAAAGCTCATCCAGTTCGAGTATCGAAAGCTCATCCAGTTCGAGTTCTTTTGTGAGCTCATCCAGTTCCGGTGGAGAAAGTTCATCCAGCTCGGTGGGTTGATTTCTCGTCAAGTGGGTCATCAGGCAGGGAGTCGTCGAGTGAGATCATACATTTTCGGAGCGTTGGCACTTTTGGGCTTGTGTGTTGTCAATGGCAATGCGGAGAATTCGTCCCCGAACATTCTGGTCCCAGCCACAAGACACATGTCGGTGCAGAGAGTGCTGGCGGATCTCGATTACGATTTGGCCGATTTTTCCGCAGAGCCACAGGTTGATTCACACCCGGAAGTCTACGTTGTTTCATGCCATGTGAAGGCGTTCCCCCAGGATGGGCAGAAAAACACTTGCACCATTGAGTGCCAGAATGGCGATGGAGACATCGGGGAAGCGGAATTCCAGACCAAAGTGAGGTTACATTTATTATTCTATAAAGACAGCACTCTCACGGAAAAGACTAATTGTAGTTTTGTGATGAGTTTCCATAAGGGTCAACCCACTTGGCGTTCATTGGGACGAGGGTTTCCACAGAATTACGCAGGCAACGAAATGGCGATTGTAGTTGTTGAAGAACCAGTCGAGGAATCACCTGAGCCGAGGAAGCCAAAGCTGCTTTTATTTCAGGTGATGAATACAGGATTTGGAGATCGGGAAGTCAAGCATGAAGCCTGTCAATGAGTGGGGCGGCACGGTCTATGGCTTGGCGAGGGCCGTTGTGAGTGAGGGACGAGCGTCAGCCACGCCCTTCCCAAACAGATCACATTGCACGGGCACGGGGGACTGACGTCCGCGCGCTCGCTATCTCTTGGTGGTAAACTCGGCACTGTTCAGCAGCACCCACAGCAGGTCGTCGATCGCAGTCGGGCGATCGCCAGTGGATTTGATGAACTTCGAGTATCGGTCGGTCTCCTCAGCGGTCGGTTTGCGGGCCAGGATGCCGAGGAAGGCGGCCTCGATCATCGCGGGATTGTCCTTGATCCCGACCAGCTTCTGCTTGAGCCCCCCCTTCGCTAGCTTGTTCTGAATCTGCGGCTGGTTCATCAGCAGTAGAGCTTGCTGCATCGAGCCTTCCAGATCGCGTTGGGGGATCGAGGGGTTGAACTCGAACGCCTTCTCGACACCGTTGCGGATCGGCTTCATGTCCTTGCCGAGGACTCGCTCCAGTTCGTCGGCCACCTCAAACGGCCGCAGCCGCGTCGGACGCACCGAGGTGAACAGATCGGCATCGTCGGTGATCGTGCGAATCTCGCGCTGGTAGGTCTGGCTGTTGGCGATCGTGCGGAACAAAGACTTTGTGTCGAAGCCCCCCGCGCGGAAGGTGTAGGCCAGCCGGTTGACGATCAGTTGATGCACCACTTCCTTGTCAGGGCCGAGGCTGTCCACGGCATAGAACCCGTCGCCGAGCAGCTCATTCCAGATCCGATTCACATAGGCCCGCGCGAACCAGTGATTGTCCGGGTTGTAGACCATGTAAGCGGCCACGACGACACGCCGCTGACCAGCGGGGAGATTCGGTGGCGGCGTTTCTCCCAACAGGAAGGCGGCCTGAACCTCGCTCTTCTTATCGGGATCAGCAGCGTCGGTCATGTAGTACTTGCCCGGCGAGAAGAACGCCGCCATCTCGTGGAACTCTTCCCGCTTCCAATCATCAAACGGGTGGTCGTGGCACTCCGCACAACCGACACTGATCCCCATAAAGATGCGGGCCGACTGAGCAGCGATGATCTCCGGCTTGTTCTCGCAGGCGAGCACGAAATTATTCGCCCCGGTGTCCTGCTGCCAGCCGTTTTCGTTGGCCTTCTTCCCCTTCTGGCGTTGCGGGGAGGCGGAAAGCATCTCGCCGACGACACGATCCCAACTGGTCCCGGACTTGAACTCGGTATAGAGCCATTCCTCAAAGGCACCCGGATTGACAGTATTTTTCTGAGCCGAAGAGTCATGAAACACCACACCCCGCCAGTACCTTGCCCACTTGCGAGAATACTCATCGGATGCGAGCAACTGGTCGATGACTTTCGCCCGCTTCTTGGGGTCTTTGTCGTCCAGGAAGGTCTTGATCTTCTCCGGCTGAGGAGACACCCCGGTCAGGTCGAGGCTCACACGCCGCAGAAACGTGATGTCATCGACCACAGCTGCGAAGGGGGTTTTCGTGACGCGTGGGACGTGCATCTCGACCGCTTGGTCGAGGTCTTCGGAAGTGAACCGGGCATTCCCGCTGAGGGCCGGGAACGAGCGGCGAATGCGTTCGAGGACGGCCATGCGGTCGTCGGTCGACTTGATGTCGGCAAACTTTGGAGCCGCTTTTTTTGCCTTGGCTTTCGAACGACTGGGTGCCGCGACCGTGGCCATGCTGACGCAGAGCAGAAGCCCCCCGCAGATTAGTAGAAGCGCCCAGGATTGGATGGGAAGGCGTTTCATCGGATGAGTGTCCAGAGAAGGACTCGAGTCGTGGTGACCACCAGAAGACAATCGTGACCAGTAGTTTGGCCAACTGTCAATGCGGTTGTGAAGTCCGTTCAGCAGGGGGCCGGGAGATGTGATGCGCTTCACACCGGAATTACTTGATGAACTGGGGAAGTGGATTCGGATGAAACAAACATGTACTGCCGTTTATTCAATTCGAGTCTGGCGAGGGAACTCTGCGGAAGAACTATCCCTCGATGGGAGACGCAGTGATGCCACATGACTGGAGGGCGAACACACTGCGTGGCAACTCCGTCAGGCCCATTCCGGTTGAAACTCGGCCTCTAATGCCCCATAGTCCGAATGTCATCCTAAGTCTGACCTGCCGGAGTTCGTCCGATGAGCCCTCTGACTCGACGTTCCTTTCTCGCCTCCTCCGCAGCTGCCGGGGCACTGACTCAGATGGCCCCGCTGATCCTTGCAGCCGATGAAGCCCCGAGCCGGGTCGTGACTATCGGCGTGATGGGACTGAGCCGAGGGCTCTCACTGGCCCAGACATTTGGGATGCTGCCGGGCGTGCGAGTGAAGTATGTGTGCGACCTCGATCCCAAGCGGGTCGAGGCCGGGAAAGCCACCATCGAGAAGCTGGAGTGCGAGCCGAAACAGGCTCCGCAGGGGATCTCGGACTTCCGCAAGATTCTCGATGATCCCGAGGTCGACGCTCTGATCTGTGCCGCTCCCAATCACTGGCACGCTCCAGCGGCGATCATGGCCTGCCAGGCGAACAAGCACTGCTATGTGGAGAAGCCCTGCTGCCATAACCCGTGGGAGGGAGAACTCCTCGTGGCGATGTCTCGCAAGTACAACCGCGCGGTCCAAATGGGGAACCAGCGCCGCAGCGGGCCGGGGTTCATCGAGGCGATGCAGCGGCTGCACGAGGGGGTCATCGGGCGGGTCTATCTGAGTAAGTGCTGGTACACCGCCCTGCGACCGACGATCGGGACCGGCGTCCCGGCCCCCGTCCCCGAGGGGCTCGACTACGCCATGTGGCAAGGCCCGGCCCCGCACCAAGAGTTCCGCAGCAACTTCCTGCACTACAACTGGCACTGGTTCTGGCACTGGGGCAACGGCGAACTCGGCAACAACGGCATCCACTCGCTCGACATCGGACGCTGGGGCCTCAACGCCGATTACCCGATCCGCGTGACCTCCTCGGGAGGCCGCTACCGCTTCCAGGACGACCAGCAAACCCCTGACACCCACACCGCCTGCTTCGAGTACGAAGGGGGACGCCAACTGATCTGGGACGGTCGCAGCTGTAACAAACACGATGACCGGTTCGTGACGTTCTACGGGGAGAGCGGCACTCTGGAGATCGACCAAAACGGGACGTACCGAGTGTATGACATCAACGACAAGGAGACGGAGAAGGTCACCAAGGGATACAACGACACGCTGCACGCGGCGAACTTCATCGCGGCGATTCGCAACGACACGCCGCTGGCTCTGAACAGTGAAATCGAAGGGGGCTACAAGAGCACCTTACTGTGCCACCTGGGGAACATCGCCCACCGCACCGGCCATACGCTGAACTGCGACCCGGCCAACGGGCGGATATTGAATGACGAGGCGGCGATGTCACTGTGGAAGCGGGAGTATTCCAAGGAGTGGACGCCGAAGGAGAGTTGAAGCATGTTCCGAAAGCGTCGCAATACGTTTGAAATGCTGATATGGATTTCGGAGGTCAACTCGTCAGTGATCGCTTCTGCAACTGCAAGTGAAAATTGCGAGTTGCGAGTTTCAGCGGTTCTCCGATGAAGAGGCTCAACAACGAGAGGACATCGTCCGCGATTCCCCCCTCATCCGCTGTTATCGGTGTTCATCCGTGTTCATCTGCGGCTCACACACTCCTGGATTCCTCCGTGGCGAATTTCTGCCACTGCCCACTTTTCTGATGCACACACCTCGAATTGGGCCAATCGTTCTCTCGATTGCCTTCTGGGCGTTCCAGCACGAAGATGGCGGTCTCCCCACAGGATCCTTCGAATCCGTTCCCACTCGGGAATCAGGTCCGCTTGAGTCTTCCGAATCACGACTTCGCTTCACGAGAAACTCGCGGTAGGAACTTCAGGATTTGACACTGATGAACACGAAGGCGAGTGAGCATTCGCAGGTGAACACGTCCCCGGATCGCCGACTGCGGGCGGCAGACACGGTTCTGGGGATTGCCGGTGGTGCGGTCGCATTGGTTCTGGTGGGACTGGCCTGTGTGCCGCTGGAAAACCTGCGCGAGTCTGGCTGGCTCATTCGACATCCCGAGGATGTGACTCCGGAGAGATACGTTCGATTCCAACAAGTGTGCTGGTTCCTGGCCATCAGCACAGCGAGCCTGGTCGGAGGGGGATGGCTCACGTGGCAAGGACGGGGCATGCGTCCGAAGGGCATCAACCCGTCGGCAGTCGTGCCGACAGAGACTCCCTCCCCACAGACCATGGAGGACTTCCACTGGGGGGGCTGGCTGGCGTTGATCTTCTGTGTCGGGGCGGGGCTGCGTCTGTCATTGATCGGTACGCCGATGGCTTACGACGAATCGTACAGCTGGATCAATTTCGCGAGTCGACCGCTTCCGCAGGCCCTGGGGGATCTGAACTCCACGAACAATCATTTGTTCAATACGCTCGGCATGTACGTCACGGGGCGTCTGTTCGGGCCATACGAATGGGCACTGCGGATTGGTGTCATGAGTTGCGGATTGGCCGCCTTGCCTGTCACCTTTGTGTGGGCGCGGCGCTGGTTGGGGACGAGTGCGGCACTCCTCGCAACCGCATGGCTGGCCGTCTCCTCGCCGCTGGTGATTTATTCCGTCGAGGCGCGCGGATACATGTTTGTCATGCTGGCGGCCGTGTTGCTGGATGACGCGTTCGCCAGACTTTCCGATCGACATCGCGATACGACTCTCAGCTGGATGCAGGCGGGTGCGGCGGTGGTGATTGGCCTGTGGTCGATGATTATCATGGGGTACGCCATTATCGCGTCCGGACTGTGGTATCTGTTCGTCGGGGGGTCACGGCTGGCTCCTGCTGAGATGCCTCCAGTCGATTTGCCTGGCCGACTGGAATCCGGTTCGACCTCCTTCTGGCAGAGGGGGCGGCAGTTGGTCATGCTGGGCTGGCTGACGGCCATCGTGGCGAGCCTGATCTACATCCCGGGCTACATCTGCCGGGGAATGCTGTTTCTGAATGATCCCGTGATGCGTCAGGCGACCACAGCATCACGGGCCTTTCTGATCGAGACGGGCCAAGGCTTGGCGGGGGCGGTGAGATTCTGTGCGGAAGGGGCTGTGCCCGCGTGGGTGTTGGCGGGATCCGTTCTGGCGGGGCTGTTTTACTGGCCGCGTGATCGACGTTCGCTGCTGCGACTGATCATTCCCTTTTCGGTGATGGTGGGGTTGAATCTGGTACGGCATGTCAATCCGCCCCCACGAATCTATTTGTGGCTGATGCCCTGGGTCTGCCTGGTCGCCGCGCAGGGGGGAGTCAGCCTCGTGCGGTCCTTGAAGGCTCCGCCACGAGTCATCCACGGACTGGTGCTGGCGGTTCTCGGTTTGGGAATCTGGCAGGGAGTATCTCAATGGCCAGTTCTACTCCGGTCGGACAATCGGATGAGCTATGTCTCCGTCCCTGATGTGGTGCGTCGATTAGAGCGCGAAGTCGCGTCGGCACCTGCGGAGTCTCATCGGTTGCTGGCTCCGCTTCCCTGCGATTTGCCATCCCTGTTCTACATGGACCGGGCCGGATTTCGCATACCTCACAATGGTGTTCCGCAGACAGGGGAACGCATCTGGCTGATTGCTCGACACGGCGAGACCCCCACGGAGGTGTTGCAGGACGGACTGATTCAATTGTCAGATTGGGAAGACCGATTCACGCCTTGGCAGTGGGTGGAGAGGTATCAAACACTGGATTTGTATTCGGCGCGAGTTCGGCCCATTGCCACGACCGGGGAGGCGAAGTAAATGACGCGGATCCCAGCCGTGATGTCGGAGACTGACGAGCCGCTGCGCGATCGGACTGGGGAAACTTCCAGTTACCTGCGGCCCCCCAGGTCAGGGCGAAACGGACCGGGGAGGCATTTCTCAGGGGAGGCGGTCACTGGCCTCTTACTTGGGGGCGGCTTTTTGCTCGTCGAAGTCCCACGTAGAGTCAAGTACTTTTCTCTTCTCAGGAAGGAAAATCGCCAAACTTCCCTGTAGATTCAACAACGGCGGTGCGTTCTTTGCACCAGGACCGTTCGTATTCAGTAGTGGGGTCCGGAGATTCTCTTCTCAATGGACCGTGTTTCCCTTCTCAAACTCTCGCGGACATCCCCTCGCATGTGGAATCTGAAGCTGACAGCTGGCGTGGTGGCGGGCTTGGCTCTGTCGATCAGCTCTGTGGCGAATGCAGAAGATTGGACCCGGTTTCGCGGTCCGAATGGCAGTGGGATTGCCCCGGCGGGTGAGTCGGTTCCCAGTGAGTGGGGCGATAACAAGAACCTCGCCTGGAAGTTGGCGTTGCCAGGGCCGGGGTCCAGTTCCCCGATCATCGTCGGCCACAAAGTTTTCATCACCTGCTTCTCGGGCTACGGAGTCGACGGA
This sequence comes from Planctomycetota bacterium, assembly GCA_043718945.1. GTDB lineage: Bacteria > Planctomycetota > Planctomycetia > Planctomycetales > Planctomycetaceae > TH-plancto1. The sequence continues at coordinate 13,243 of JAYSUV010000042.1, read as the reverse complement.
AACGATCCGGGCGACCTCAAAAATCTCAAGCGACATCTCGTCTGTATCGACGCCACGAACGGAACCCAGTTGTGGGATGTCGGCGTCGCGGCTTCCCAGCCGGAAGACCCGTATTCGCGGATGCTGGGTGAACATGGTTATGCCAGCGGCTCCCCGGTGAGTGATGGTGAGCATGTGTACGTCTTCTACGGCAAGGGCGGGGTACTGGCGTACGACCTGAGCGGCAAAGAGTTGTGGCACGTCAGCGTGGGCACAGAGTCCGGGCCGATGCGGTGGGGCTCGGGAGCGAGCCCGATTCTGCATGGCAACCTGCTGATCGTGAATGCGAGTGAAGAGAATCAGGCGCTGGTGGCCCTCGATAAGTCGACTGGCAAAGAGGTGTGGAAGGCTCAGGCCGATGGTCTGGGGATGACCTGGGGGACGCCGATCATTGTGGGAGAAGGCGAAGCCGCCGAACTCGCGATTGGGGTTCCGGGCGAGATTTGGGGCTTTAACCTGAAGACCGGCAAGCTCAAGTGGTATGCCGAGGGGCTGTCGGATAATTCGTTCTGTTCCAGTCTGGTTGCGGATGGACAGGTCGTGTACGCGATCGATGGTCGCGGCGGCGAGGGCGTCGCCATCCGTGCCGGGGGCAAGGACGATGTCTCGAAAACCCATACCGTCTGGAAGGCCAAGGCCCCCGGACGGATCAGTTCCCCGATTGTGTCGGACGGTCGAATTTATACGAGTTCACGCGGCGCGGTCCTCTGCTTGAATGCCGCGACCGGCGAACAAGTCTATCAAGCCCGCTTCCCGACTCCCGATGGAGCAGCTGCTCCGGCGGAACCTCCGCCCGAAGGACGCGGCGGTGGCGGATTCGGCAGCGGACGTGGTGGTCGTGGCGGCGGAGGTGGTGGTGGCGGAATGGGCGGGGGCCAGGATTACGCCTCGCCAATTCTGGTAGGAGACAAGCTAATTCTGATCACTCGCTCTGGCCTGACCCATGTGTGGCAAGCGGGGCCCGAGTTCAAGTCGCTCGCCGAGAACAAGTTCGCCTCGGACTCCAGCAAGTTCAACGGAACCCCGGCCGTCTCGGGCGGGCGGCTGTTCATCCGCTCGGACAAGGCACTCTATTGTGTGTCGTCTAAGGATCGTTGAGCGAAAATATCTTGCGCTCAGTCACAAGAAGCCCACCGGTTGCAACCGGTGGGCTTTCCCCTCAACCCTCAACATCCCCTTCCCAGTCTCAGGAGTTTCCATCGTGTTGTCGTCCAAGATTCGTGTTGCAGCTGTGTTGGCGGGGCTGTTGCTGGCTCCCGTCTTTTCGTTCGCTCAAGGTCCTGGTGGCGGGCGGGGCGGATTCGGAGGAGGTCGCGGTGGATTCGGCGGCGGCGGGATTTCCAGTCTACTGACGATGGAAGAAGTCCAAAAGGAAATTTCGATCACCGACGAGCAGAAGGCGGAACTGACCAAGATCGGTGAAGCGGCTCGCGGTGCGGGTGGTGCTGCCGGTTTCGATCGGGAAGCGTTCGAGAAGCTCACAGAAGAAGAACGCAATAAGAAGTTCGCCGAGATGCGTGCTGCCGGTGAAGAGCGCGCTAAGAAGTCTGAGGAAGCCATCAAGACTCTGCTGAAGCCAGAACAGTGGGCCCGCCTGAGCGAACTCCGCGCTCAACGTGACGGCACACGAGCCTGGTCTCGTGAAGACGTTCAGAAGGCACTCGGTCTGACCGCCGAGCAGATCGCTAAGATTAAGACCCTGAACGACGCCAATGCACCGACCGGCGGATTCGGTGGACCCGGCGGTGGACGCCCCGGCCAAGATCAGTCCGAAGAAGAGCAACGCAAGGCACAGGAAGAACGAGCTGCCAAGCGAGCTGCCTACGAAAAAGACATGGCCGCTGTCCTGACTGCCGATCAAACCGCAGCTTGGGCCAAGATGCAGGGAGCCAAGTTCGAGTTCCCCGCTCGTGGTGGTCCTGGCGGCGGCACTGGCGGTCGCGGGGGTCGTCCCGGTGGTAATGCTCGCCCACCCGCAAATTAGTAGTCAAAGACCTGCTCCGCGTGATATCGTTGGCCTTGGCCGCGCGATGTCACGCGGTTTTTTTGTTCGTCGCTCAGTCCGATCGCGACTGAGATTCTCGATCACCTCACTGACTGGGTGCCCTATGTCTCTCCCCTCGCGACGCCAATTCCTCCAAGTCACAGCCTTCGGTTCGGCCCTCTTCACGGTGCCGGGCTTGTTCGCCGAAGAGTTGGTGAAGACCCCCGCACAGACCGAAGGGCCGTTCTATCCGGACAAGCTGCCGCTCGACACAGACAATGATTTAATCGTGCTGAACGACAGCATGACTCCGGGCGTCGGGGAGATCACGTACCTCAGCGGGAAGATCTTGGGGGCCAATGGGGAGCCGATCCGCAATGCTGTCGTCGAGATCTGGCAGGCCGACAATAACGGGGCGTACCTGCACTCCGGCAGCAGCAACTCCGAGAAGCGAGACGGGAACTTCCAGGGTTTCGGTCGTTTCACCACCGGAGCGACCGGTGAGTACCTGTTCCGCACGATCAAGCCCGTGTCGTATCCCGGACGTACTCCGCACATCCACTTTGGGGTCAGGGTGCCCGGTCAAAAATCGTTCACGACCCAGTGCTACATCAAGGGGCACCCCGGCAACGATCGCGACGGGATCTACAAGTCGGTCCGCGATCCCAAGGCCCGCGAGGCCATCACAGTGGCCTTCGATCCATTGAAGGGATCCAAGGTCGGCGAGTTAAACGCCAAGTTCGACATCGTGCTGGGGTTCACTCCCCAAGCGTAAGTCGAGCGGGTGGAATGATTGCCCCCCGTAAGATGGCTGGGAGGCGAGGTGGCCCAGACATCGCTATGGATGTCTGAGTGACGCAGGCACAAGAGGGATTGAAAGGGGAACGAGTCCTCCGTAACCTCTTGTTGCGGCACAATCCAGACGCTCAAAGCAGCGTCTGGGCCACCCCGCCCTCCTGATTGGGAACGGGGGGTGGGAATCTCTTGGAGTGCAATTTTTCAGACTGTTCGTACCCAAGGAGGCCGATGTGATTCCTGAACAGAGTAGCAACTTCTTCATGGCTCGATTTGTTCGTTCTCTCACTTGGCGTGAGTCGTTTCTGGTGGCAATAATTCTATGTCTTGTATTTGCATTAATCAGGTGCTTGATTGTTCCTTGCAAAGAAGGCGTCTTGGTTGAGATTCATAATTCTGGTTCCTCGGAGATGCGTGATGTGTTTGTCTATGTCAGTGGTGCACGCTACAGCTATGAGTCATTGACTCCTGGCGAGAGACGCCAGCGGCGAGTGATCCCTACAGGCGAGTCCGGGCTGGAAGTTGGCTTCTTGGCCCCTGATGGTGTTCAACATCAATTGGTGGTGGAGTGCTATTTCGACGAAACTTATTCAGGTGAAATAGCAATCGCGATTTCTGACAACCGGATTCTTCGCGTTGACGACAATACTCGAATGCCTTACTTCTGATTCGAACTCCTTCTACTGGGGCACCGATTCATTTTTCAGGAATTGCCGCTGGGTGGCCCAGACATCGCTTTGGATGTCTGGGTTGCAGTGCAATAACAGGAATCGAAGGCTGCTCTCACCTTGCTCAACCCAATTATGCCTTCGTCATCCAGACCCTCAAGGCACGATGAACGCCACCGCCAAGGGGTCGATGGTGATCTCGGCAGGGGTCATGCCCGCTGGGTCGCCGTCCGCTTGGAGTGGGACGGGAATGTCGGACTCAATGCGAAACCTGCGTCCGGTCAGGCGGACGACCTCGGGCGAATGCTCGTGGGTGCCCCGCCAGATGGACCACACCATTCGCAAGAGACTCGGCACCGACCGGATCGAGAAGACTCGCGCGTCCAAAACACCATCCGCCCCGTCTGCATTCGGCACGACACCCAAGTTCAAAGCGTACGACTCCAGGTTGGCCACCACCACCACCTGCCCCTCATGGACGACTGTCTCTTCATCTATGGTCACCCGGAGTGTCTGTGTCTGAGGCCGGAACCCCCAGAGCGAATTCAGAATCGGCCCGATGTAGCTGGTGTGCCGAGCATGCCCGCCCTTTCGTCCGGCATGCACCTGGTGAACCACAGCTGCATCAAATCCAGCACTCACCATCACCAGGAAGTGGCGTCCATTCAACCGGCCCAGATCGAGGCGGCGGCGGTGGCCTCGGGCGATCATGTCCGCCACAGCCCTTCCGTCACGCGGGATCTTCAAGTGCTTCGCCAGTAGATTCTCCGTGCCCAGCGGCAACACGCACAGCGGTAGCTCTGGATGTCGATTCACCAAATCGAGGACCGTGCCATCTCCTCCAGCTGCGACGGCGGCGATCAATTGAGGACGGCGTACCGGATCGTTCACCGCCGTATCAAAGTCCGCGCGGCTGGAAAACAGACGAGGCCGTATCCCCAGCACTCGCAACTGACGGATGAGGTCTCGGATGGGGCGAGTGCGTTGACCGGACCCCGAGGTGGGATTTCGCTGGATGGCTACCCAGGGTTGCGGCATGGTGAAGCGTCTTATCCGTTGATCACGGTTGTGAGCGATGTGGCTCTCTGAGTGTAGGCCCCCCAGTCCATCCGATGAAGTCAATGGGCCTACCGCCTGACAACCGAGGGGAGTCTGCCCATCGTGACAAGTTGGCGACAGATGTGACAACTCGGCGGAGTCTTCGAGCGGGCGTTGTCTCACGAGGGGTGAGAAACACATCCCCTACATTATTGATTCGACCGTGGCGTACTCTGAATCCTCGATGACTCAACTTAGTTCGTTGCTCGTCGCTCCCCCAATCTCGTCCCCGTGGCCACCAGCGTTCGAATCCGCTCCACCGACTCGCGCAGCTGGGAGAGTTCCTGCGACTGCTGCCGGGCCACGCGGCAGGCTTGTTCGAGTTGTGGGAACAAGCCTCCAGCGAGTCGGACATCGACGAGTTGGGCGGCGAGTCCCTGGATCTCCCGCTGGAGCCCGCTGCGAAGTCTCCGCAGAAAGAGCATCAGCAGCACGCCGGTCCACAGCACCCAGAAGATCGCCGCGGGCATATAGAAGTCGGTCGAGAGCAGCGGCTTATCGTTGAGGAATGAGTCATGGAAAAAATTGCGACCGATGCGGTACAGCACGAAGCCCAGGTACGAGAGGAACCACAGCTCGTACCACCCCCGCACCCACCAGCGCGAGTTCTTCGCGGCGAGGACGTGAATCAGCTCATCCGTTTTCTGGCTGGCATCGCCGAGGAACTGCGTCTCGATTCGCGCAGCTTGCTCGCGCAGTTGGTCGAGTGATGATGACGGCAAAAGCGACCGGTCGAACCCCGCGCTGCGGACATGCCCCTCGATGATGAGTTCCGTCTCACGTAGTAATGAGTCATCGAGCCCCAGTGACGAGGCCCGCTGCAGCCCCTCCTCTGCGCTCTGTCTTTCCGCACGCTCGCGGAGCATGCGGAACCCGTGAACCGCTCCGATGACGGCCATCTGAGCGGTACTTCGCGCGCGGGTCAGGCTCAGCGACATCAGGATGGAACCGAGCCCGTGGTAGGCCCGCAGCACTGCCGAGAAGGGACTCAGCCCCCAGCTCTCGACCACCGCCTCCACCAGCCGACGCTCCCACAACCCCCGACTGGCCCCCAGATCCTTGCACAGCTGTTGCGTCATCCGCTTAGCCAGTTGACCCCGTTGATCGAGCAGCATGTGCTCAAGTGTCGACAGCTCGGGTTCGGCGGCGGTCAGCGGAGCCTGACAACGGTCGATGGCCTCGGACAGCAGATCGACCACATTGGCTCGGCGAATGCGCACGCGCGAGGCACTCCCCAACTCACGCATCAGCAGGTCGACCAACCGACCCATATCACCTGTCGGACGCTGCCCCGATTGCTGTTCGCGAAAGGCTAGCTGTGAGTCGACGAAGAAGATTTCCGGATCGGTGAAGGTGGCCGAGAGTTGGCGACTCCAGTCGCTGCGGATGTCCTCGTCGAGGTCGGCATGCGTCTGAACAAAGATCACACGGCATCCACTGGCGGCCTGGGCGAGTTCAGTAGTGACCCGCGCGGAGCGGTACTTCTGCTGCGTCGAGACGTAGAGCAGCACGTCACAGAACGGCAGCAACGAATGGAGTAACTCGAGGTTGCTGCCGGGGGTTTCGGTCTCGTTCGTGTCGGGATCGGGGCAGTCGACAATCACCAGATCGCGAACGAGATCGGAGTCACTGCGAACGAGTTCGCAGGACTCGAGCGGCAGTCCGATCTGCGTCACATCAGTCTTGGAGTGGCAGATCACAATCGGTCGGCGAGTCGTGGGCCGCTGCCGACCCGCTTGGGTCACATCCGCTCCGACCAGGGCGTTGACCAGCGAACTCTTCCCCGTCCCCGTCCCACCGAACGTGGCGACGACCAGTGGAGCCTCCAACCGAATCCGCAACGAATCGGTGCGGGCCAGCACGCGCCGCAGTAGTCCCTGAGCCTGCACCACTGGGTGCCACGGCGACGCGGTCTCGGTCCAGACGCGAGCTTGACCCAGTAGATGATCCACCTGGGCGAGCAGTTCTAGTTGGTTCAGGTCAACATCGGACATGTCAGGAACGATCTTCTGAGGCCGGGAGACATGTGGTTTTTTAGAAGTCTGTCCACAGGGTTGTGAAGTCTAGTGATCCAATCGTCAAGCCTGGACTGGATAGATCCTCCATGGCGTCCAGCCTCGACGGGGACTCATTCTTGACTCATCAGAACATCTTCCAGGGAACACTGGCCGTGACCTCGAACGTCGTCAAGCCCTCTGCACATTTCGTCGTCACACTTGTCTACGTTCCGCTCCGGCCCCGGGACCAGTAAGCCAGCCTTTGCGGTAGAAGAAGATCATCAACACTCCGGCAGTGCCCGCCATCAGTGAGAGCGAGAACAAGTACCCAAACGGCCACCCCAGTTCTGGCATGTTCCACGCCGAGGCCTCCGTGTCGAAGTTCATCCCGTACACCCCGGCGATGAAGCTCAGTGGGATGAAGATGCTCGACATGATCGTCAGCACGCGCATGATTTCGTTGGTACGGTGTCCGACCATGGTCAGGACGAGATCACGCAGGTCAGCACACATCTCTCGCTGAGTTTCCAGCACGTCGATGATCTGTACGGAGTGGTCGTAGCAGTCGCGCAAGAAGACTTTCGTCTCCGGCGCAATCAGGTCTGACTCGTGCCGCTGCAAAGCATTCAACGCATCTCGATGAGGCCACGCCGCCCGGCGCAGCTGAAGCAATTCCCGGCGGATGGCATGCAAGCGATCCAGGACAACTGGCGACTTCCCGTCCGCACTGCTATCGAGTACATCCAGATCCTCGCCGTACTTCTCCAGCACGGGGAAATAGCTGTCGATGACGGCGTCGATCAAGCAGTAGGACAGATAGTCCGGCCCGCTGCGGCGGATGCGTCCCTGGTTGATGCGGAGTCGCTGGCGGACCGGATCGAGGCAGTCGCCACCAGGCAGTTCCTGAACCGTGATGATGAAGTCCTGGCCCAGGAACAGACTGACCTGCTCCGTAGAGAGTCGGTCAGCGGCATCGGCCATCCGCACCACGATAAACAAGTGGTCGCCGTATTCGTCGACCTTGGCCCGCTGGTGGACATGCACGGCATCTTCCAGCGCGAGTGGGTGGAGGCCGAATACCTCGCCCACTGTCTGCAACCAGCGCGGGTCGCTGATGCCGTCGATATTGACCCACAGGATCGAGCCCGGTTGACGCAACGCAGCGACCTCATGCGGCGACTTGAGATCCCGCTCCTGGAGTTCGGTGGGCGAGTACCGCATCGCTGTCACTCGCACCGCCGAGACCGGCTGATCGACAGGGGGCGGCGGCGCGGCACCCGAGGCTTGCACCTCCGCACGACGGAACAGCTTCTTGCGTTTCGGCGGGTTGTGTTTGTGGCTGTTCACCCGATGTAGTCCTCCAGGGGATGGCAGCCGCGAAATATACCCGACTGTTCCGATTGATAGATCAGATCGTTGTCGACATCGATCGCCGTCAAGGCCCCGCCATCCCCATAGACACACGTGTCGATGCAGACCCATCCCGGCAGGATCAGCGGCAATCCCGACTCCTGAGCCGAATGGCCGCAGATCACCCGCTTGCCCGAAAAGTGTGGCACACAGTGGCGACCAATGCGACTCCAGCGCAGCCAGTGCTTGTCCTGCATCTCTAACGGGTACTCGCCCCGGATCGAAGCATGGGAGAAAATGGTGGTGTCGGTCTCGATGTACGGCTGTCCGTTTCGCATGAAATCGAGGTGTTCGTCCGGGATGCCGGAGAAGCTGCCGCCGTAGGAGTGCAGCATCTCCTTCCCGCCATAGCGCGGCCAGGCCTCGGCCCACTCGCCGCCGTACAGGGCGTCGAGCATCATCTCTTCATGGTTGCCCATGATGTGTCGAAGCTGGCAGCGGGTCTTCAACTCCAGCAGCAGATTGATGCACCGCTTGGAGTCTGGGCCACGATCGATCACATCACCCAGAACGATGACGGTGTCCTCGGGGGTCAGGTTCAGTTCGCGCAGCAGCACCTCCAGTGCGGTATCGCACCCGTGGATGTCGCCGATCGCCAGCGTTCGCCCCGTGTTCACTTGAACTCGCCCCCATGCCTGTTCCGTCATGACTGTGTGAGTCTGCATGCATTCCGCCAGTGTGAGTCTTTATCATGGCAGAGACATCCCGGAATGGCTAATCACCAGCACAGATGACAGCCTTCGATTGGGGATCCGGAGTCAGACGGTGTCGAACATACATTCGCTCCACCGAGGAAACGTGTTTATCATCTCCGCTGCGAGGCTCCGGTGCAGACACTCGTGATTCTCCTCATCATTTCCTGGTGTCGGTGATCGACATTCCTTGTTCCCGATGGTGTCCCCATGCAACAGTACCAAGGTCTGATCGGGATCGTCACCTTGATGGCGATCGCGGTTCTTTTGTCGGAGAACCGCCGCAAGATCGTGTGGCGACCGGTTCTGGTCGGCCTGGCGTTGCAGGTGCTGTTCGCCGCCTTCATCCTCAAGACTCCCTGGGGCCAGCCGTTCTTTGACGCCTGCGGCGGAGCCATCAACACGCTGCTCGGGTTCTGCGACCGAGGCACCGACTTCCTCTTCAAACATCTCAGTCAACTGAGCAGCCGGGAGCAACACCTCGAAGGGCCGCTGGTCAATCTGGCGTTTCGAGTGCTGCCATCGATCATCTTCTTTTCGGCGATCATGGCGGTGCTGTATCACCTGGGAGTCATGCAGTTCATCGTGCGAATCATTGCCTGGGTGATGGTCAAGACGATGGGCACCAGCGGGGCCGAGACGTTCAGCGTGGCGGCCAATATCTTTGTCGGCCAGACCGAAGCTCCTCTGCTCGTGCAGCCGTTTCTGGCCAAGATGACCCGCAGCGAATTGATGACGATTATGCTAGCGGGGTTCGCGACCATCGCGGGGGGGGTGCTGGCGCTGTATGTCGGAATGCTGAAGGGGGTCCTGCCCGACATCGCTGGTCATCTGATTGCGTCGTCGGTGATGGGGGCTCCGGCAGCGATCGTGTTCGCCAAGATCATGGTCCCGGAAACCGAAACGCCCGAGACCCTCGGTGACCTGAAGGTCTCGCTCCCGCGCCAGACGCATAACGTGATCGAGGCGTTCGGCGACGGTGCGAATGAGGGAATGAAGCTGACACTGAGCGTGTGTGCGATGCTGATCGCGTTCATCGCCGCGATGGAGATGCTGAACGCCCTGCTCGGGTGGGGGCCGACGATTCCTGGTCTGGGAGTGAAAGTGCCCGCGACCTCGATGCAGGAGATCTTCGGCTGGGCGTTTCGTCCGATCGCCTGGACTCTCGGGGCCAACTGGGAAGAGTCGCGAGTCGTCGGCACGCTGCTGGGTGAGAAGCTCGTACTCACGGAGTTGATCGCCTACACCGATCTCTCCAAGCCGGAGACGATGGCCCAGCTCAGCCCGCGCACCGCCCGCATCGCCGCGTACGCCCTGTGCGGGTTCGCCAACTTCGCGTCGGTCGGAATACAGGTCGGCGGGATCGGGGCGATGGCCCCGGAGCGCAAGGCTGAGATCTCCCAACTGGCCATGAAGGCCATGATCGGCGGGGCACTGGCCTCGGCCATGACAGGGGCCATTGCGGGATTGATGATCTGAGGTGGCGACGCAGCGAGCGCTTCGTAGTGTGGGCTTTAGCCCACGCGAGATTATGAAGTGATTGATCGAAGCAGAGGCGTGGGCTAAAGCCCACACTACGTCCAGAGCAATTCCACCTCACACACTTCAAACGCTCCAATCTCCACGATCACGCCCCCGTCGGGATCAATCCCCAGCGTGCTGATCGTCTGGCCGGTGAAGTCCCGCTGTCTCGCCTGCACCGGAGTCCGGAATGATAACAGCTTAAAGGTGGCTGCCCGGCCTTCGGTCTCGATCAGTCGCACCACACACCCGGTGCGAGTCGCGGCCTGCTCCCCATCAAGTGGGAGGATCTTGAGCAGTACCACATTCTTGGCCCCGATGTGGAACAACCAGCCCGAAGCCCCGGAAGAAGACGGTCCGCGATCCACCGGGATGACCACCGGTGGAGTGGCGACCGACAGCGCGGCCTGCATCGGAAACGGCTGGTCGAAGACGATTCGCAGCGTGCGTGGCCCGCTCGGCTCGCCCGCGACCAGCAGTAGCGTGTCGAGCATCCGCGGACCGGTGCGACGGTGGAACGGCAACCCGTGGGTGAGCAGTGCAACGCGCTGGGTGGCGTCAGCGATCTCGACGTACTCGGGAGCTTCGAACCGCTCGCCGACCACCGGCTGGGCGGCTTGCAGGACTCCCTTGGTGATCGCAGCCGCTTCGTTCTTCCAGGCCCACCGCGCCGCGTAGTAGTTGGTCCACGGCTCACCATCGAGCGGCTTCGTGGGAGTGATATCGAACTCGACTTCGATCACCGGGCGACCGCGCCACAGCCGGACGGTCTGCCTGAAATCGGCCAATGAGCGACTCGGGTTCTGCGGGTCGACGAGTCGCCCCACAGTCTCAATGGCAGCCAGCGTCGGCCCGGCGGAGACCACGCGATGTTGATCGCAGACCATCACCGTGTAATAGGTACTCTCCTCGTCGGCCTCCTCGCCTTCACCGACAGTCACCATCCGAGCAGTCGGGAACCGGTGGGCCAGTTGCTGGCTGATGCGGTTGCCGTTGAACCCTGCCGCTCGCACATCGGCGATCCCTCCGGTCTGCTCGCTGAGTTTGACCTCGATGAAGTCGTTGTTGAGCGTGAGTCCCTCGGCCCAGGCTCCCTCTCGCTTCTTCATCGGTGGGGAGGTCGTGACCGGTCGATCACCCGGCAGCCACAGGAACCCGCACGGAGGCAACTCGACTACGATGGCGGGCCGCACCGCATCCGCCTGGACCGCGATCACGCCGCCCTCCACCGCTGGCAGAGGCAACCCGACCGGCCAGTCGGCCACCACGCGGCGGGCGTACGAGAGCGTGTTGAGCAACAGCACCCCGCGACGCACCGGCGCACCGGTGAGTAAGGGCACCAACCGCGCTGCCGACTCGTCCTCGAACCGCTGCAAGTCCGCGGGGAGTGCCTCATCGACAGTGGTCTGCACGTCCGGCCCGGACAACTCGACGCGCTCCTCCAGTTCACTCGCGCGACGCACCGGCTCCCCTCGCAACACACTCGCCAGCGCAGTACACCACTCTCCTCGATCGAACTGATTGCGACGCGACGACGCCTCCCCGTACCGACAGATCGGGCGCTCCTCCTGCCGCGCGACCGCCTGCACCAGGAATGGCGAGAGGTACTCATTCGACCCCAGATCGGCATACCGGTCGCGGGTGTCCGTCGACGCGAAGAACTCCGCAAACGTCACGAACCGACCCAGCACCGGCGCGTACTTCCCCATCCGCCGCAGGTCGTCCAACCACGGCTGCTTCAGGTCCGGCCACCGCGCGAAACAAACAGCTGCCACATGGTCGTGGTCCATCGATTCGGCCATCCGAATCGGGAACCGCAGGAAGCTCGACGCACTGTCCCCGGCCAGTGGGATGCGGCTGTAGGCTTCGAGGGTCGAGCCGTCCTGCCCCTGCCATCGCAGGCGAGTCTGCTCCTCATCGGGATATAGCCCGTCGTCCATGACGAAGTGCAAGCCCCCTTTGTAACTCGACCGCGACAGGAGTTGAGGCATCGCCAGATTGACCCCGTAACGGCGACGGCCCCAGATCGTCGGTGCCTGGCCGAGACGCTCCGAGTATCCGCGATTCCCCCGCTCCAGTGACCACAGGATCGAGTTGATCCCGACCAATTGCGTACACCCCTCATGCCAATCGCCTCCGACAAGATCGATGCGTCCGGCCTGCCACGCCTCGCGCAGGCGATCAATGGTCGAAGGGGACTTCGACGCGATCTCCACCAAGTCACTTGCACTGAGCAACACATTGGACGGCACCTCGCTGGCGAGGAGCTGTTCCAACTCCGGAAACTTCGCCGTTGGCCCCGCCAGACAGAGGTCTAACAAAAAGCACCCCACCGGGTAGAACCGCTCTCGACATTCCAGCAGCAGTTCGAACGCATGCTTCAGGTGCCGTTTGGCGAGATCGCTGTCTTGATCAGCAGCGGCTCGTGCGGCGGCGAGAATCTCGTCCTTCATGCGAACTTCGTCCATGCTCCCGAAGTTCCGCATGTGCCGCGTGAGCAACTCGATGAGCAGCCAAGTCGTGCCCAGGGCAAGGAAGTCGGCGACCAACTCCTCATCAATGGCCGGGATCGCATCGAGTGCCGACAACGCCGCCACCTGCATCTCCTTCCGGTCATGTTGCCCGCGCACGACGAACGACCCCGCCTCCTTCGCCGCCTGCATCCAATCGCCAGTCGCGGTATCATCGCAACCCGTCGGCACCAGGATCAGTCGACCGGGACGAGTCATGTCCAAGCTGTCGTGCCGCAGCCATTGCGGGAGAACCTGCGTCTCCAAGAGCAACGCTGGGTGCCACGCCACCGCGAACACATTGAGCAAGCTGGCCGCAGGCTTCTCGCTAAGTTCAGACGGGAAGTCCTCCAGGCTGTGGCTGGGGATGAGGATAATCACTTCGGAGAAGTTCATCGGCAGTGTTCAATCCTAAGCGAGCGGGGCGGCTTGATCCGTGAGCGGCACGGCGCTAGCCGCCGGTTCTTGTCACCGTGGTTCGTCGGGGAACCACAGTCTCTGGAGTGACACGGGCCGGGGAACCGGCGGC
>JAYSUV010000410.1:0-1486 GCA_043718945.1 Planctomycetota bacterium | reverse complement strand
GTGTTCGACTTCTTGAAGGCGATCAACGTCGCCTATACGGTCGGCACCATCCTGTACTGGGATGACACCAACAATATCGTCACGGCGACCGCCACTGGGAACAAGCTGATCGGCAAGGTGACGAAGGCGGCAGCCACGACCGACACGACTGTGCGTATCCGGATGAGCCAGTGATGGCAGACCTGCTGGCCCAGGGCGCTGCCTGGCTGGAACAGCAACGGACGAAGCATCTCACGACGCCCGTGACGTACGTCCGGGGTGACGTGCAGATTGCTGTTCCAGCCACGATCGGTCGGACGAAGTATGAGGCCGATGATGGCCATGTGGTGCAGGTCGAGTACACCGACCGCGATTATCTGATCCTGGCCGCTGATCTCGTCCTCGGCGGTCAGGTCAGTGAACCAGAACGCGGCGACCTCATCCGTGAAGGTTCCCGCGAGTTCGAAGTCCTCGACTGGCGGTACTCCGATCCGTATCGCCAGACGCTGCGGATCACGACCAAATATGTGGGAACGGTGGAGACCTGATGCCTGTCATTACGCAGATTGCCGATGCCGTCGTGGCCACACTGAACGCGGCGACATTGAGTCAGCCGGTGACCGCCACGCGGGCGTACCTGCCCCGGGCCGAGGTCAGTGAACTCAAGACGCTCAAGGTGACCGTCGTCCCCAGTAGCGTGGTCAATGCCTCAGCCTCACGCAGCCAGTCCCAGCAGGACATTGCCATCGACGTGGCCATCCAGAAGAAGCCGGTCAACGAGCAGAACGAATCGTTCGATCCGTTGCTCGCTCTGGCCGAGGAGATCGGTGAGTTGTTCCGGGCGAAACGGCTGGTCACGTTTCCACTGGCTGCTTGCATCAAGACCGAGTTCAAGACGATCTACGCTCCGGAACACATCGAGAACCTGCGGACGTTCACCAGCGTGCTGACGCTGACGTTCCGTGTCATCGCATAGTCCGAGGCCAGCTGCCTCATGTACATCGGCCTCCGCATCATCCAGGTCAAAGGCTTGTTCTTTGACCGACAGGCGATCCAGTCGGCTGTCAGCCGCACCGAGCGCAAGGTGCTGTCGCGGTTCGGAGCATTCGTCCGGCAAGACGCCCAGCAGCGGATTCAACGCCGCAAGCGTCCTTCGCGAGCGGGGGAGTCTCCGACCAACCGCACCGGGCTGCTCAAGCGGCACATCTACTTTCTGTTCGATCCCGACCGCCGCTCGGTTGTGATTGGACCCGCAAGACTCAATCGCAGTACGGACGCCCCGCGCACGCTCGAACACGGGGGCGAGATCACGATCGAGACGAAGTCGAAAGACACCATCCAAGTCGAGATCGCTCCGCGTCCCTTCATGGGACCGGCGTTCGAGAAAGAACAATCCCAGCTCCCTTCACTCTGGAGGGACTCCATCAAGTAAGTCCGAAGGAAAAGTACTCATGTCGCCCGTGACCTCCCGCGATGATCCCCTGCAGTCTCCCGCATATGGCATTTC
>JAYSUV010000409.1:0-36764 GCA_043718945.1 Planctomycetota bacterium | reverse complement strand
CCTCCGAGGGCCCGCTCCCCGTCCGCCCGCCCAGGGCCCACCTTGCGAAAACCAAGAATCGGATACCCCAGAATGTGGCCGTGAATAATCCGAGATAGAATATCCACCCCGGTCACGGGACCCCAAAATAATAGTCGGATGAGCCATTTTTTCAGAGACAGTTCATCAATGCCGATCCGCGTGATCGGCGCGGCGGGCGTCGTGTCGCGCTGGCACTCGACCCAGGCGTAGTACCAGAGCTGCAGCGTCTTCTCTGGCACGCGCAGAAACTGTGCGGCTGGAGTGATGTCGCCGTGCCGAATCAATTCCGCCGCCCGCGACAGAAACCGCGGGGTGGCATGCGATCCCTCGACCAATTCCGGAACCGGCGGCGTGAAACCACGGGCGCAGAACGCACACCAAAACTGCGAGACTCGCACCCACAGTTCGACCGCGCGATCCGCAAGTGCCGCACACCATCCAGATCGCGGGTCTGATGCACCTCATCACACACGCTGGCGCAATGCGGACAGACCGCGACCAGAACCTTCGGCACGACGGTCAACCGCATCGTCCGCTCGGCCTGCTCGACCGTGGTCGCCACCACCTCAAATCCTGAAAGATTCAACGCCATCGTCCAAACCTGCTCGCTCGACATCCTTGCCTCCGCGATACGTGACGCTCCCCATTTCCCCAACAACGCCTCACTCAATAGACAAACCACCACATCTTGTAACCATCCAGTTCCAATCAAGCACGAATGGCGGAGAGCCGCTTTTTTCCTAACCCCTCGACGAACGCAGCGAGGCGTTCGCATTTTTTGCGTGTGGCACCGGGTGCCCCGTTTAGCTGCGACGCGAAGTCTTCGAAGCGGAGCGTGCCCCGGAGATCGGCGTTGCGTGCCACGCCCGCCCGATGGCCGCTGACGGTCCTCCCCTCTATCATACGCCCCGCCCGACGATGCGAGTCGGGACAGGGGAAGCGACGAGTGTCTCGCTGACTCATGAAGCAAGATGTCCCGGCAGGGAATCAGGTGACTTACCGATGAAGTACGACGTGTTCGGAGTGGGCAACGCCCTGCTGGATATTCAGGCCCGTGTCGCTGATGCGGTACTGACCGATCTCCACTTCGCCAAGGGAATCATGACCCTCGTCGACGAGCCGACCCAGGAGCAGGTGCTGGCCAAGCTGCACGGGGCGGGGTTGCATCGCTGTGCCGGGGGGTCTGCGGCCAACACGATCATGGGCGTGGCCGACTTCGGCGGGAAGGCGGCCTATGTCGGGAAGGTTGGTCAGGACGAGATCGGCGAGTTCTTCCTGGGTGACATGCGCAAGAGGGGTGTCAGTATTGAGGCCACCCCGATCGAGGGACGGACCGGCACCTGCGTCGTGCTCATCACTGAAGACGCCCAGCGGACGATGCTCACCAATCTCGCTGCGTCGAGCCAGTTGGGGCCGGACGACATCCTCGAAGCGGAGATCAAGCAGGCCAAGTACGTCTACATCGAAGGCTATCTGTTCGGCGGCGAGCCGACCAAGAGTGCCGCCTTGCGGGCCATCGATCTGGCCAAGAAGCACGGCGTGAAGGTGGCCTTCACCGTCTCGGACCCGTTCCTGATTCAGTACAACCGCGATCTGTTCCTGAAGCTGATCGAAGGCCCGGTCGACTTGCTGTTCTGCAACCTGGATGAGGCCCGTGCGCTGACCGGACGGCATGACCCGATTGAGTGTGCTCAGGAGATTCACAAGCACGCCCAGAACGTCGCCCTGACCCTCGGCGGCGATGGGTCAATCCTGATGCACGAGGGGCAGGTCATCCCGATCGAAGGGGTGCCCGTCAAGGCCATCGACACGACCGGGGCCGGGGACATGTATGCTGCGGGGATTCTGTACGGGATCACGAACGGACTGACCTGGAAGCAGGCGGGACATCTGGCCTCGCACGCTGCAGCGCGTGTCGTGGCTCAGATGGGGGCGAGACTAGAGCGGAAGTTCACGGCGAAGGAGATCGCGGAACTGACCGGCGAGAAGTAAAGACTTCGGAAGTCTGCTGGCGCTCGACGCTCCGCTTCGAAGACTTCGCGTCGCGGCTAAACGTTGAGTGTTGCACTACCGGTCGAAGAAGCTTCCGCTGACGAACTCCATCGCGAACGGGGCGAGGATCACGATCACGGTGGCCATCATCACCAGCATGGCCGGGAAGAGCATCTGCACCCCCGCTTCGCCCGCCATCGTTTCGGCCCGCTGGGTCCGTTTGATGCGCAGAAAGTCGGCCTGACCCCGCAGCACATGTGCCAGCGGGGAGCCGTGTTCTTCGCCCTGGATGATCGCTCCGACGAGGCTGGTGATCTCGTCGTCTTGCAGCCGGTCGCGCATCGATTCGAGAGCGGCTGAGCGTGCGCGACCGAGGCTCAGTTCGGTCAGCATGCGGCCGAATTCCTGTCCGACCGGCTGTTCGGAGAATTCTCGGACGGCCTCGCGCAGGGCGTTCATGAATGTGGCCCCGGCCTCCATCAGCAGATTGACCAGATCCAGAAAATACGGCAGCCGCGTTTTGATCCGCCACATCCGGCGGACCGCCTGCGAGTGCAACCGCCTTCGCAGCATCACCCCCACCACCGCCACCAGAGCCCCGTACATCACAAATCCGGGGATTCCGAACTCTCTCACGCACCACAGCCCGCCGGGGAGCGAGAACAGCACTGCATTGATGAGCGCCGCCGCCAGCCACTCCTCTGGCTTCCACGCCCGCGCTGACCCGGAGACATGCAGATCCCTCTGCACCGACGGCAGCGACTCAGAAAACATCCGGCGACAGAACTCACTCAGCAACCGCACCAGTGGCTCCAACAACCGCACGGTGAGACTGGCCGCTCTCAAATCCGACAGCCGCACGACATCGAATCGATCGGGGTCCACCTTCTCCCCCGTCGTCCGCTCCAGCGCCGCACGGATCGTCACCACCAGCACCGCCACAGCGGAGCCGATCAGGCCGCAGGAGATCCAGAACAGGGTTTGGGGGGTGGTCATGAGTGGGTCCGTTGTCAGGGCAAGAGCGAGTCCCGCAATTCATCTGGGGGAAAGCGGACTCCGCTGTCCTCTCCGAATCCGTAGAACGCGAACAGTCTCGGCATCAATCGTGAAAATCACTCGAAAGACATTGGGACGTTTGCCAAACAACAACTCTCTCAGATCGACGTCGACTGTCCCATTCTCACGGGCCCAACTGCATCGATCCGGGCGTTCATCGAGAGTATGCAATGCTGCGTGAAATCGATCGAGCCAGCTGAGGGCATCGGGACGGGAAAACCGGGCGACGTACTCGAAGTACGCTTGCAGGTCGCTGGCGGCCAACCGCTGCAATTTGACCCGAAGTGTCATTCATTGGCTCCGGAGGTCGCACTCTCCCGGATGCGTCGTATTACCTCATCTAGCGGGAGTCCGGAATCGCCTTGTCGCCATTCGTCGATGGCAGCCTGGACTGCGACCACATCCTCGTCCTGTTGGGTGAGTGCCTCCAGTGCTGAACGCAGCACGTCGTCTTCTGTTTGGTAACGACCGGTCGACATCTGGTGAGCGACCAGCGTTTCCACATCGGGCGGGATGGTGTAGGGCATGGATGTTCTCCGGGGAACTTGTTCGCGGCTGGTTAGTCCATCCGTCAAGGCTGTGGGATCGGGGGCAAACTTTGTCGCCTTTTGCTCCGCAAAAGGGCGTCCTTTTTCGGAGAAAAAGGCGACAATCGCCACCCTCACTCTGGTCAGTCTACGCGATCGCATGCGTACTTGATCACCCCGTCGACAATCGTCGAATGCACCCGTCCCGTCGCGGCCCGGTCGTGGAACGGAGTGTTCTGGCCGAGCGACCGGAACCGGGTGGTGTCGATGCGGTAAGTCTGGGTCGGGTCGATCAGCGTCAGGTCGGCGACCGTGCCGGGGGCCAGGGTCTTGGTCGACTCCAACCCGAACAGCCGCGCGGGGCCGGTCGTGAGCTTGGCGATCAGTTCCGGCCAGGTCAGGTGGCCGGGCGTGATGAGCGCCTCGACGCACAGCGGCAGCAGCGTCTCTAGGCCGGAGATTCCGAACGGCACCAGATCGATCTCGCGGGCCTTCTTCTCCGAGGCGACCGGCGTGTGGTCCGCACTGATGGTCTCGATCGTCCCATCCTTCAGACCCGCGATCAGTGCGTCGATATGGAACTGCGTGCGCAGTGGCGGGTCGACCTTGTAGTTCGCGTTGTACGACTCCAGTTCCTGATCGGTCAGCAACAGATGATGCGGCGTCACATCGGCCGTCACCCGCACTCCGCGTTTGCGAGCCTCGCGGATCTCCTCGACGCTGTGCAGGGAGGTCACCGCCATCAGGTGAATCCGCCCCCCGGTCAATTCGGCGAGGGCGATGTCCCGGCGGACCATGATCTCCTCCGCAGCTGTCGGCATGCCGCGGAGACCGAGGACGCTGGAGTAGTACCCTTCGTGCATCACGCCGCCCTGGACCAGCTCCGGGACTTGCGGGAAGTGCATGATGACCTTCTGCCACATCGACGCATATTCGAGGGCGCGGCGCATCACCTCGGCATTGGCGATCGGCTGTTTGCCATCGGTGAAAGCGACCGCACCGCCCTCGATCAGCCCGCCCATTTCGGCGAGTTCTTTGCCCTCGCGGGCCTTGGTCACGGCTCCCAGGGGCACCACCCGGCAGTTCCCCGCGCGCTCGGCCTGCTGCCGCACGAACTCAGCTGCGGCTCGAGTTTCGACCACCGGGTCAGTGTCGGGGAGTGAGGCGACCAGCGTAAACCCGCCCGCCAAGGCCGCAGCTGTGCCGGTGGCGATGGTCTCGTCTTCTTCAAAGCCCGGCTCGCCAAGCCCAACGCGGCAGTCAATGAAGCCGGGGCAGACGATCAGGCCGGTGGCATCGATGACTCGGTCGCAGGATCGCGGGGCTTCCGTGAGGGGCGCGATGAGGCCGTTGCGGATGAACAAGTCGCCGATGGTGTCGGTGCCAGTGAGGGGGTCAATGAGACGGGCGCTGCGGAGGAGGAGGGAAGAAGGATGAAGGTTGAAGGATGAAGGATGAGGGAGAGTGGGACTCATCGGGACTGCTCCTGTTGAGTCTGGGGCTTGGTGTCGCTGGCTCGTTTCAGCAAGGACAAACAAGCCATGCGGATGAACAGGCCGTTGGTCACCTGATCGAGGATCACGGAGTTCTTCCCATCGGCGACATCGGGAGTGATCTCGACCCCGCGATTGATCGGGCCGGGAGCGAGGATCAGCACGTCCGGCTTGGCGTGTTTCATCCGCGTGCCGTTCATCCCGTACAGGTGTGCATACTCGCGAACCGAAGGGAAGTATGCCCCGCGCTGTCGCTCGAACTGCACCCGCAGCATGTTGATGCAGTCGCACTCTTCCAGCACATCATCCAACCGGTGGGCCACCTCGACACCGAACTCCTCGATCCCCACGGGCATGAGCGTCGGCGGGCCGCAGACGATCACTCGCGCTCCAAGCTTCGTCAGTCCCCAGATGTTCGAGCGGGCCACACGGCTGTGCTTGATGTCACCGACCAGGGCGACTGTCAGCCCCTTGAGAGACGGACGGTGCGACCGGATCGTAAAGATATCCAACAGCCCCTGCGTCGGGTGTTCGTGCGTCCCATCGCCCGCATTGATGACACAGCAATCGACCTCGCGAGCGAGTTGCTCCGGAGCCCCGGACGAGCTGTGCCGAACGACCATTTGATGGATGCCCATCGCCTGGATATTGAGGGCGGTGTCGATGAACGTCTCGCCCTTGGAGAGGCTGCTGCTCGACGCGGTGAAGTCGACCGTGTCGGCGCTGAGGCGTTTGGCGGCGAGGCTAAAGCTGGTCTTCGTGCGGGTGGACGGTTCGAAGAACAGGTTCGCCACAGCGGTCCCGCGCAGGTCATCGAACTTGGTCTGGCCTGCATTCCACAGGGTCTTGTATCGCTCCGCCTCGTCCAGAATGGTCGTCAATTCCCCAGCTGAAAGATCTTGCAGGCCGAGCAAATGCTTCCGCGCCCATATTGTTGGAGGGGCGGAAGTCGGCGGAAGATCGAGCATCGGTGGAGTGAGTGGAGGTGCCAGTCGAGGACATTCACACGCGAAGCAGACTGTACCCCGAAGGAGACGGAGATTCAACCACCTCGCCGCTGAGCGCCCCTGATGTGCGGCCTTGCCCGAATTCCGGGGAACACACATTGACTGCCTACCCATAGGTGCTTACGATTATGCATAGACACACGAGGTATACAGATGGCGCTGGACACACGACTCATCACCGGGGCGGTGGAGACTCTCCTGCTGGAGGTACTCTCCCTCGGCCCCAGTTACGGCTACGAGATTACGCAGACGGTCCTCGAACGGTCCGGCAAGCGGTTCGATCTCAAGGAGGGGAGCCTGTATCCGGCTTTGCACCGGCTGGAGCGGGATGCCCTGCTCGCCTCGTACTGGGAAGAACACGACGGTCGCCGCCGCAAATACTACAAGCTGACCCCCGCTGGCAAGAAGTCGCTGCAAACTCGCCGCCTAGAGTGGGAGGCGTTCGCCGCCGGGGTGAACGGCGTACTGGGGATCTCTCCGTGAGCGGCACGGCGCTAGCCGCCGGTTCTTCTGGGAGTACGGTGAGGGGAACCGGCGGCCAGCGCCTTGCCTCTCACCAATCTGTCGATCAACCATAAACCCTCAACCATAAACCTCCCTCATGGACCACGATCTTTCCGCGAAGCTCCCGCCGCCTCATGATGAGGAGCCGGCCCAGCTGCGCAGTGACATCCTGGATGAGCTGCGGGACCACCTCGATTGTGCGGTGAAGCGAGAACGTCGGCGGTTGACATTGAACGGCCAATCTGCGGACGCGGTGACGGTCTGGCAATCAGTCATTGAGCGTTTCGGCGACCCGGCCAGCGTGGCTCGGCGATTGTGGTTCGATGCAATGAAAGGGCGACTCATGACTCAACGTGTGATGCTCGGAGCGGTGGCTGTGGGGATGATCGCTCTGGTCGGGTGGATGACTTTTTTGTCGCGGTCATTGACGGCGGTGATTGATGAGAACCAGAAGGCGACACAACAGATCTTGGAGCGGTTGGGGAAGGAAAGTCCCGCTCAGATTGTTCAACGACCGTCCGAACTGGCACCGGTGAAATTCACCCTCGTCCAGAAAACGATGGAGGGCATCCCGGTCATCGGACAAGTCGTTCAATTTGATCAGCATCGTGGAACTGAAGACTTGCGGATTGGCGATCTGTCAGAGTTGACTGATCTGCATGGCGTTGCCGATTTCGGGGTGTTGCCTTACGGGATTTACGACCTGACCATTGAGTCGATTGGTGGAACGCTGGAGGAAGAAATCACGCTGCGGCCCGGCAGGCCGATTGATCTGCGGATTGTCGTCCCGGGTGTCCCACCCGTCGGGCAGGTCAAGTTTGATGTCCCGACCCCCGATTGGGAAAAGTGGGACTGGCTCACGGAAGATCACAAGCCTCCCATGGGAGAGCCGGTCCTGCTTGTCCGGTACTCCAGTCATTCTGAGGTTAAGCTCGACAAACGAGTCTGGAAGGGGCCGGAAGAGACGGTCTCTGTCGTGGTTCGACGAGATGGGATCTATGCGAGTCTCATTGAGATCCTGGAGTCAGAACAATCGCTGGTTCAGTTCGGGCAAGGCACGTCCGCGAATCGTAATCTCGACATCGAGGATGTGGATCGACTGGTCAACCTCAATTCACGGGTGGACACATTGACGTTGCCCGTCGGTTCCCTGCGACTCACTGCGGAGTGGTTTTACGTCGTCGAGAAGGCCCCAGAGGCCCGCGAAGGACAGATCCTGATTCGCCCCGTCTCTCGCTCCTTGAATCCCGATTTCGTGAGATCACTCAAGGACACCCAGAAACTGGACCGTCATAAATTTCCCCTAGTGATCGACATCGATCCGACAGCCCCGCAACCCCAGATGATCCCGATTCTGAGCAACGATCCCTCGACGTTTGATGGGGAAGATCGCCCGCTGCTGCTGCCCAGTGGCGGCGGGTTCTTTTAGGCGAGCAGCCCGTGGAAACGCCCCGCGAGACTTCGGAAGGAGTGTAGTCGCCATTCTACGCAGGTTCTCGGACCTCCACCCGAGGGCTTCCAACGTGTGGAACACCGGGAAATCACACGCCTCACCAGTTCGAGGGGCCACCTCTGGCCACTCTTTGTCCCGCCAGGGACACCCGACATTAGCCCACCGTTTTAGCGGTGGGACCACGAGTCGCTCGCCGTCCGCAGCCCCGACAGGGGCGACAGAAACTCGCACGGTTGTCTTCTGTGGCTTCGTGACAACCGCCGCGCGATCACGGCTTTCGCAGGCATCTGCCGTCCCTAACGGGACTCGGCGGGTTGGTCGGGGACCGCTTTCCCACCGTTGAAACGGTGGGCTATTGTCGGGTGTCCCTAGCGGGACAAAGACGGGTGTTTCCTCCGGAAAAACGGGCCTTGCAGCCGTGACCCGGCGAGGTGGAAGAGCTGCTAGAGGCCGAGCGATTTCTGCGTAGGATCGCGACCACACTCCTTCGGAAGTCTGGCCGGTGGCCTTAACATCCCGCGCTCACTGCCCGCCGCCGTTGGGGATCGGCCAGGCTCGTCCGCAGACCAATCCTCCGTCGACATAGATCGTCTGCCCGGTCAGGAACGCAGCTGCGGGGGAGGCGAGGAAGAGGGCGGTGCCGACGAGGTCTTCGGGTTTCCCCAAGCGACCCAGCGGGCAGTTGGCAGTGTTCCACGCCTGCATGGTCGGGTCGGACCAGAGCTTCTGGGTCAGGTCGGTGAGGATGAACCCGGGGGCGAGTCCGTTCACGCGGACGCCGCTCGGTCCCCACTCGAGAGCTAGAGCCCGCGTCATCCCGTTCATACCGGACTTGCTCATGGCGTAGGGGGCGACGTTCTTGAGCGGCCCGGCACTGTTCAGCGAATCGATGTTGATGAGGCTGCCGCTCTTCTGCTTGAGCATCACTCGTCCCACGGCCTGGGCCATGAAGAACGCCCCGCGCAGGTTGATCCCGAGGATGGCGTCGTAGTTCTCTTCGGTCACCTCCACAGCGGGCTTGCGGACATTGATCCCGGCCACGTTGATGAGGGTGTCGATACGTCCGTGGGCCTGAATGATCACCTCGACCGCCAGCTGGCAGTCATTCACTCGCGTGACATCGCTGACCGCATAGCGCACCCGGTGTTCACCGACGGAGATCTCCGAGGCAGTCGCTTGGAGCGTCGCATCATCACGCCCGGTGATCCAGACATAAGCCCCGCGTTCGGCGAAGCCACGGGCCAGGGCTTTGCCGATGCCTCGACTCCCGCCGGAGACGAGAACGACTTGATTGGCAACGGAGAACAGTGTGTCGGACATAGGTGATTCTCTCTGTGAGATCGAGATTAAAACTCCGGCGAGCGGCATGATGAGTACCCACCGCAAACCACTTTATAAACCAGCTGCGACTCTGAACACTTGGTGACTGGAGGAGGGCTTCCTCGATGAGTCCCGAGGAAGGTGCCTCCCGACAACACACAAACGCCACCGGGGCAGGGAGCACCCGGTGGCGTTGTGGCTTCCAAGATGTCGCGTCAGGGGGAGTCGGTCAGAGGAAGGGGGATTCGGCAGAATTCTCACGTATTCTGCGACGAGGGCTACCGCTCCACGGCGGGAGCGGACAGTTCTTCGAATACGCGGGGAGCAGAGACTGGCCGGGTGCCCAGCTTCTTTCCCTGGCCTGCAGCTTTGGCCAACTGTTGCGGCAGTCCGGTCTCGATGGCTTCGACAGCCGTCTTGAGGTCATTGTCATCCACCAGGCTCGCAGCTGTCTCTTCATTCGCGGCCTGCACCACATAGTCCGGGGTCACTCCGGCACCGGCCATTTCGCGTCCCGTGGGGGAGTAGAACTTGGCGGTGGTCAGCTTCAGCACTCCCGAGACCGTGGTCAGCGGGAAGTGCGTCTGCACCGTGCCCTTGCCGTACGAGTGACGACCAACCACGACCCCGCGTCCATTCTCTTGAATCGCAGCTGCGAAGATTTCGCTGGCACTGGCCGAGTTTTCATCGACGAGGACGACGAGGGGCAGGTTCCAAGTCTTGGCCCGTTTGGCCGATTCGGTGGTGTTGTCCGAAGGGGTCCGGCCCTTGGTCGACACGATCACTCCACTGGGAAGGAACAGGTCGGAGACTTCGATCGATTCGGTCAGCAGGCCGCCGGGGTTGCCTCGCAGGTCGAGGACCAGCGAGTTCATTCCGGCGTTATAGAGCTTCCACATGGCCTTCTCCAAGTCTTCGGCGGACGACTCCGAGAACTGCTTCAACTTCACGTAGCCGACCTTACGGGTGTCGTCGACCATCGTGGCTCCGGTCACACTGCCGACGTAGACCGACCGGCGTTCGAGGGTGGCACCGTACCGCTTTCCGGCCCGGTCGATTTGGATGTCGACCGTGGAATTGGCTGGTCCAGAGACGAGTTCCGCGATCTGGTTGAGGCTCATCCCAGTCAGGGACTGCTGGCCGATCCGAATCAGCACATCGCCCCGCTTCAGGCCAGCCTCAGCTGCGGAACCCCCCTCGACGGTTCCCATGATGAGGGCCCCCTTGTCGTGTTTCTTCATCTCGATGCCGACGCCGACGATGCGCTCTTCGAGGCCCGCCGTGGCCAAGTTGGCCTGGGCACTGGGGGCGTTTCCGACCTTGTTGGGCATGAAGGAAGAGTACTTGTCCAGTGAATCCAGCGTCGCATTCAGGAACTCGAGGGCCACAATCTCCTGGCGAATTCCCAGTTGTTGATTCAAGGTGTCGGCAGCCCACTGCATTACTCCCATGGCGTCTTCCGCCGAACGGGCGGGTTGCTGATTCATCATTTCGTGGAGGCTGGTCGTCGCCTGTTGCAGGTCGGCATCGCTGCCACGAGCCCCAGACACTTTGAGGAACTCGGGGTTCGCCAAGGCTCGGACGAGACCTTCCAGAGCGGCAGCTGTACGGACTTCGTAGGAGGTCGGACTGACGTGCCGGGCATCGATGGTTTTCGAGACTTCGACGAACAGTGACGACATCTGACGCATATTCGTACTTTTGAGTACGGACAGCATCTTGGGGTCCTGGTAGCGGGAACTGATCCGCAGTTGGAGTTTCTCTTCGTTGTTTTCGGCGGGCTGGGTGGTGGGCTTTGACAGCGGTCGCTGCATGGGTGCGGGGAGGTCATCGTTGCTCGGGGGGGCATAGTTGACCGGCTGGTTCGTCGCTGGGCGGAAAATCTCCGGGCGGACGGCGACCCGCAGGAGGTCTGGGGGCTGTTCGGCTTTGAGGTGCTGGCCGAGGTGGTGAATCGCCGGGGTGTTGAACTCACCGTGCAAGCTGTCGGGAGTCGTGGGGGGCTGCCAGCCTTCGAACGAGGTCGGGAGGACCAACCGGGTTTCCTGGGCCAGACTGAGCGTGACACCTCCCAGAATCAGCAGCAAGGAGAAGACAGCTGAGAGGGTCCAGAGGGGGCGACGAGAGGGAGTGCTGTGGAACATGAGAAAGTCCTTTTCAACCGGGCCGCACACGGCGACCGTGGGGGGGGACGAGAGCCATCGTACAGCTCTCGGGGAGGAGATATCAGGGGAAGCGACTACTTGGCAGCGATGACATGGCGACGGGCGAGCACTCGGTCACGCAGGGTCTGGGTCGGAATCATCGGTGCATTCGGTTCAACCGTCAGTTCAGCCCGAACGACGCGGACATCATTTGGGGCTTCGATCCCGATCTTGACCTTTCCATTGCCGCACGAGATCACCTTGATGACAACATTGTCACCGATACGAATCATTTCACACTTCTTGCGGGTCAGAACCAACATGGCATGTCTCCAGTTTGCAGAGGTTTGGGTTGTTCCAGGCTCCCCGACAGGTGCCCTCGCGATCCGTTGTGCGAGGGGTTTTGGTCCTGTCGTTGCCGTCGCAAAGTGATAATGCACGACCCGTGCCAAACTCGTTTCCCCCTGTGAAAATACTGGCATGTCAAGGTTATTCGCTTGTCGCGTGCTGGTGGCTAGCGGGAGGCCGCGAGATTTTGTAGTAGTTCCCAGAATCCGGGAGATCCGTCAGTGTATCGCTTTCAAGTACATTTCTGCCGGTTCGCTCCGGATGACAACAGCAGGGACTGCCGCCCCCGTCATCAACTTGGGGGAATTTGCGGGTTGTAACGGCAGTTTATGCCGGTTTCGGCCCTCGAATGACTCCCTAGAGTGGTCAGTTTACCCGGCTAACTGACTCCGATCAGCGGCGCTGGTGCTTTTCGACAAAACTGGCTTTGTAAGAATGGCAGAGGGTGGGCCACGGAGGGGATATTACCGCAAGGATTCAGTGACTCCGTGAGGCGAGCGGCCAGCCTTCGCGTACCAAAGACTTCCGAAGTCTTCCGAGACTTCGGAAGGGGTGTGGTCGCGATTGTACGCAGAATCCGCTGGGATTCTCGCCCCACAGGGGCTCGACTCGATAGCCCAGGGCGGCAGCCCTGGGAAACGTGTCCTTTTTTATACGATCAAGGCCCAACGGGTCGTCACCCGCTGTCCAGGTCGAGTGACGGCCCGTGGGGCCTTGAGGAACGTTTGGCTGGCGATTTCCCAGGGCTGCGCCCTGGGCTTTCGAGTGAGGCCCCGTAGGGGCCGAGGAGCGCAAACCTGCGTACAATCGCGACCACACCCCTTCGGAAGTCTTGCGGGTAGGTTTTCACAGGCCGCTCGCCTTGCTTGTTTTCGGTGACTCCCTGCGGATATGGTGGGTCACAACCCATTCACCAACCAAGACCAGTTGCACCCGAACAGCATTCGCTCGTTCGCGGAGCCTCACATTCTGTCAACGCGACCACAGAGTTCTGTTCGGGGAAGATCATCCGTTACTACATTCACCTCTGCTCGTTCGTCTCACTCGCATTCGCCCTGATGGGATGTGGACCCGGCGGGGCTGGGACGGTCTCTTGTTCTGACCCCCAGCAGTCGAAGACCTGGTTGCTCGGCGAGGTCGATCAGAAAATCGAAGACCAGACCGAGGGGGCCTTCGCATTCCTTTTCAGCAATAGTACGAGCCAACCGGTTCAGATTCGCGTGCGGTCGATCGGGTGCAGCTGTTACGCGATTCGGCGGGGAGAGACCCGCCTGAAGGTCGGGGACGTGTTCGAACTCGGGGCGGGTCAGACCGAGACTCTGACGCTCTATCCTCCCCGCCCCACCAACGACCGCGCCTCCGACTACCAGTTTTCGGTCGAGTATGAGCCCGCTCCCGCAGCCCCCAAAGAGGTCATCAGTTGCCAAGGGACACTCGTGACGATTGCGGAGTACCGCATCAATCCCGGGCTGATCAGTGCGGAGTTCGTGAAGGACTCGCCCCCGCAGGCGGTCCGTTTCGAGATCACTCGCACAGCCAGAGATCCGCAGGCCGCTGACCGTCCTCCCGTGATCACCGGTTGGCCAGCCGGTGCCCACCCCGAGGAACCTGTCGCAGTCGGCCCCGTCTCGGACGTGCCAGCATCGGAGCCCGGCGAACAGCTCTGGCGAAAGAGTTGGCGTCTGTCCGCCTCCATCGCCAGGCCGGAATCATCATCGGCCGGCCGGGAAGATTTTCGCACGCTCACCGTCACAGGAGCGGAACCTGGCTCTCCGCAGGCGGACATCAAGCTCGCGTTGCGATTCCGTAGTGGGCTGAGCGGTCCGCAGATTGTCCACTTCGGCGATGTCCCCGCCGGGCAACTGGTCACGCGCCGGATTCAGATTCTGGCCAGAGACGACCAGCCGTTCCGAATCATCGGCCCGTCTGAAGACGGACTCGCCTTGTCGATTGAGCCGGAGTCGGACGCTCCCGTGAAATCTCACTGGGGAAACCTGACGTTCGCCCCCTCGGAGACTGGTGACTTCCGGCACATGCTGGAGGTCGCCACCGACCACCCGGATCAGCCCACCCTGCTGGTGGAAGTGCGGGCGCGTGTCATCTCCGAGTAGAAACGGATCGGCTCTTTCCATGCTTTCGGAGAGTTGGAGATGCTTGGTGGTCTTCATCAATTCTTCACATTCGGTCGGTTTACATCTTAACAATTGACGGATACCGTCATAGCACAAGAAACGATTGGTGCTTCAACTCCTTGTCCAGGACTGATTTCATGCGACGATTGACGATGTGGATGGTGGTGATGGCTGGCTTCAGCTTGTCGATGGGATGCGAGACGAAGACATCTCCACCGACAGCCGCCGGAGCGGGCTCAACCGGGACTGATACGGCTCCCGCATCACCGACCACTGAGAAGCTCTCGGGCGAGATTCGCATTGACGGGTCGAGCACCGTGGCTCCGATCACCTCGCTGGTGGCCGAAGAATTCGGCGACAAGCATCCGGAGGTCCGCATTCCGGTGGGGATCTCGGGCACCAGCGGCGGGTTCAAGCAGTTCGTGCGTGGTGAACTCGACATCTGTAATGCCTCGCGTCCGATCTCCGAGAGCGAAGTCGCTGAACTCAAGAAGCAGAATATCGAATGGGTCGAAATCCAAGTCGCGATCGACGGACTGTCGGTCTGCATCAATCCCAAGAATGACTGGTGCAAGGCCATGACCGTGGCCCAGCTGAAGGCGCTTTGGTCGCCAGATAGCAAGATCAAGAAGTGGAACGAAATCGACCCGAGTTGGCCCGATCGCGAGATCAAGCTGTTCGGAGCGGACACTGATTCGGGGACGTTCGAGTACTTCACGGAAGTGATCGTTGGGAAGAAGAAGTCGAGCCGGGCCGACTACCAGCAGAACACCGAAGACAATGTTCTCGTCCAGGGGGTCGCCCAGGACGAAGCGGCGCTGGGCTACTTCGGATACACCTACTACGTGACGAACAAAGACAAGGTCAAGGCCCTGCCGATTTCCAACACCGAGAACCCCGCCGATGCAGTCGCCCCGGAACTCGAAGACATCCGCTCCGGGAAGTATGCTCCACTCTCGCGTCCCCTGTTCATCTACGTGAGCAAGAAGGCCTTGGAGCAAGCCCATGTGGCCGAGTTTCTCAAGTTCTTCCTCTCCGTAGACGGCCAGAAGTTAGTCTCCGAAGCCAAAGCCGTTCAGATGAGCGACGCTCAGCTCAAGGCCGCTGTGGATGTCTTGAACGCCGCGTTGCCCGCAGCCAAGTAGTCGCATCGCCGGTACAGCACCACCACCGCAGCCCAGTTCCCCTCGCCACGAACTCCGACGGTATCACCGCCCGTGAATTCGCCGACCACTCCTGAACAGCCCGCTCCGGCTCCCGTCCTCCGCCGCCAGTTCTCACTGGGACGGTTGCGGGAGACGGCCATCGAATGGGCGTTGTTTGGTTGCTCTTCGGTGTCGATTCTGGTCACGCTGGCGATCCTCTTCGTGTTGCTGATTGAGACTGTGGTGCCGTTCGGAGGGCAGTTGCCGTTCTTCGGACGAGTGTCGCTGTGGGAGTTCTTCACCGAATCGCGGTGGACGCCGACCTTCAATGAGAAGCACTTTGGAGTGCTGCCACTGGTCAGCGGGACGATCTTGGTCGCGATCATTGGGGCGTTTGTAGGATTGCCGCTGGGGATTCTCAGTGCGATTTACCTCAGTGAGTACGCGCGACCGAAAACTCGATCGATCGTCAAACCCATCTTGGAGATTCTCTCCGGCATGCCCACCGTCGTGTACGGCTACTTCGCGTTGATCTTCGTCACTCCGTATCTCGTCCAGCCGCTGTTCCATACGCTCCTCGGATTCGAGGTCGACGCCACGAATGCACTCAGTGCGGGAATCGTGATGGGCCTCATGATCATGCCGATGGTCTGTTCGCTCAGCGAGGACGCGATTCGAGCTGTACCGCGCACTCTGCGCGAGGCGGGATACGCGCTTGGCTCGACCAAGTACGATGTCTCGCTCAAAGTGGTCGTGCCGGCTGCCCTCTCCGGGATCGTCGCCGCGTTTCTACTGGCAGTGGCCCGAGCCATCGGAGAGACCATGCTGGTGGCCATCGCCGCTGGCAACAACTCACAGCTGACGATGAACCCGCTCAAGAGCGTGCAGACGATGACGACTTTCATCGTGAATACAACGAAGGGGGACACTCCCTCGGGATCGATTGAGTACCAGAGCCTGTACGCGGTGGCTTTGTGCCTGTTCGTGATGACGTTCGGGATGAACGTCATCTCGCACGCGGTGATGCGTCGATTCCGGGAGGTGTATCATTGAGACCACCCCCGCTCCAACAACTCCCCCCATCCCCACCTCGTCAGAGGTCGGCGACCTGCGTCAGGCGCTCACTCGCAAAGCAGGAATTCGCCCGGCGGAGATCGTCTTTGAGACGATCTGCCGTGCCGCAGCCTGGTCAAGCCTCGCGATCCTGTGCCTGCTGGTGGGCACCGTCATGTGGAAGGCCACGGGATTTCTCGACTGGCAGTTCCTCACCAGCTTCGACTCCCAGCGGCCTGAGCGGGCGGGCATCTGGGCCGGATTGATCGGGACAACCTGGCTGATTCTGCTGACGTTCATGACCGCCATTCCTATCGGAGTGGGGGCCGCTGTGTATCTGGAAGAGTACGCCCGCGACACCTGGATCGTCCGGTTTATCCGAGTGAACCTGTCGAACCTCGCCGGGGTGCCGTCGATTGTCTACGGAATTCTGGGACTGACCGTCTTTGTGCGGATGTTTGATGTCTTCGCCCGCGAGGGGATGGTGACACGCCTAGCGGGGAAGCACATCGAAGCCATTATCATCGCCGGGATCGAGATCCCCCTCCCGCTGGGCAAGTCGTTGCTGGCCGGGGCGTTCACGATGTCGATCCTGATCCTCCCTGTCATCATCGTGGCCACGCAGGAAGCCCTCCGATCAATTCCCCCGTCGCTGCGGCATGCCTCACTCGCTCTCGGGGCCACACGCTGGCAGACCGTGCGCTATCAAGTCCTCCCCGCAGCTGTGCCAGGAATCATGACCGGGATCATCCTGTCGGTGTCGCGAGCGATCGGCGAGACGGCCCCGCTGATTGTGGTCGGCGCGGTCGGCTTTGCCCGGTTCGCTCCCGGGGGGATCGGATCGCTGAAGGATTTGACCACTCATCCGAGTGGGCTGCTCCAGGCTCCCTTCGACAAGTACACTGTCATGCCCGTCCAGATCTTCAATTGGGTGGGCCAGGCTCAGCAGGAATTCCAGAGCGTCGCTGCGGCGGGGATTCTGGTGTTGCTGTGCCTACTGTTGTTCATGAACGGAATCGCCATCGTCATTCGGAATCGATACCAGAAGAAGCTCCGCTGGTAGAACCCCCTTTATGGCCAAGTCATTCACCAACCTGATGAACGATCGTGCTGCTGCAGAGCGGGCAAAGGCTGGCGTTCCGAACGGCGCAGCGGACCCCGCAGCTACGGGAGCGCAGACGCACCGTGTGAAGGTCGAGACGCGCAATCTCAACTTCTTCTACGGAGCGTCGCAGGCTCTGTTCGACATTTCGATGCAGATTCCAGAGAAGTCAGTCACAGCGCTGATCGGGCCGTCGGGGTGCGGGAAGAGCACGTTTCTGCGTACGCTGAACCGCATGAATGACATCGTTGAGGGGGCGCGTCACACGGGCGAGATTCTGCTGGAAGGGATCAACATCGACGGACCGGAGATCGATGTCGTCGCACTTCGCAAGCGGGTCGGCATGGTATTCCAGAAGTCGACTCCGTTCCCGAAGTCGATCTTCGAGAACGTCGCTTTCGGACCTCGGCTGACCGGGGTCAAGGACCGCCGGGCACTCGACGAGATCGTGACGACCTGCCTGAAGCGGGCCGCGCTCTGGGAGGAGGTCAAGAACCGCATGACCGATTCCGCGATGGCGCTCTCGGGAGGGCAACAGCAGCGGCTGTGCATCGCCCGAGCCCTCGCCACCAATCCCGATGTCTTGTTGATGGACGAGCCCGCCTCGGCCCTCGACCCGGCGTCGACCTCGCGTATCGAAGACCTGATCTTCGAGCTCAAAGAGAACTACACGATCATCATCGTCACTCACAACATGCAGCAAGCCGCTCGCGTCAGCGACATGACCGCCTTCTTCTACCAGGGCCATCTCGTCGAGATGGGTCACACACAACAGTTGTTCACCAAGCCGCGCGAGAAGCACACGGAAGACTACATCACAGGCCGATTTGGATAGAAGTCTTCAGTCTTCAGTGGTCAGTTTTCAGCCAGAAAGCCCAGGGGTTGCAACCCCTGGGCTTGCCCAGCACCCCTCAACCCTTAACGATCCCCGCCATGTCCGCTCATCTCCAAATCGACCTCAACGACCTGCACCGGGACTTGCTCTCGATGTGCGCGAAGGTCGAAGACCTGATCCATCGCGCGGTGGCTCAGCTGTCACAGCCGAGCTTAGAGGATGCACGGGCTCTCACGAAGCAGGACGACGAGATTGATCGTTGGGACGTGCAGATCGAGGACAAGTGCCTCAAGATCCTCGCGCTGCATCAACCGGTGGCGATCGACCTCCGCCGGATCACAACCGTGCTGAAGATCTCTGGCGAGCTAGAGCGGGTCGCCGACCTCGCGGTGAACATCGTCGAGCGCGCTGTCGGGCTGCTCGACGCTCCCGAACTCCAGATTCCGGACAAACTGGTCGATATGGCTCAAGCCGCGGTCGACATGCTGCACCGCAGTATTGACGCCTACGTCACGCTCGACAGTCAGCTGGCCCGCAAGGTGTGCCGGGACGATGACGCCGTCGACCAGGCGAACGCCTCCATGATTCAACATTTGATCGAGCAGATGCATCGCCAGCCGGATCGGCTGGATGCCTTGCTGCACCTGTTTTCAGCAGTGCGGCAAGTGGAACGGGTCGCGGATCACGCGACCAATATCGCTGAAGATGTCGTCTATCTTGTCGAAGGCAAGATTATTCGACACTGGAAGAGCCTGGATCGCGACGAGATGCAGGGGACTTTGTAGGCCCTCGCCGCCGCAACACCGGGCCCGTCATCCTTTACAGACGGAACCCATGAGCAAGACCCGAATTCTGGTGGTGGACGATGAGCCCGCCATCGTGGATGTCCTCGCGTACAACCTCAATAAAGAGGGCTTCGAAATCACCACGGCCAGCGATGGTCGGGAGGCGATTCAGAAGTGCCAATCCGCGCCTCCGGACCTGATGATCCTCGACTTGATGCTGCCACATGTCGATGGCCTGCAAGTCTGTCGTAAGTTGAGAAGCGATCCGCGCACGCAGGGGATTCGCATCCTCATGCTCACCGCCAAGGGCGATGAGACCGACGAGATCGTCGGCTTCAACATGGGGGCGGATGACTTCGTCGCCAAGCCATTCCGGGTCAAGCCCCTGATCGAGCGGGTCAAAGCCCTGCTCCGCCGCCGCGACCCCGCCGCTGAGGTCACCGATGTCGTGGTGATTGGCAGCATCGAGATCGACAAGACGAACCACATCGTCAAGCGCGATGGAGTCGAGTTACTGCTGACCCCGACCGAGTTCCGGTTGCTGTTCACCCTGGGCCGCCATCCGGGCCGGACTTTCAGTCGGCACGAGCTACTCGACTGCTGTCGCGGTGAGGACGCCAACTCGATGGAGCGGACGATCGACGTTCACATCCGGGCGCTGCGAAAGAAGCTCGATGACCTCGCCGACATTGTGGAAACCGTTCGTGGGATTGGGTATCGGTGCAAGCCCACAAAGGCCTAATGGCGAACTGTGAGTATGAGAGTCCCAGTGATCGTCACCGCCCCACCCACAGGTCAATCAGTCCCAGCACGAGAATCCCCATGCTGACGGCGGCGTTCACGTGGAAGAACGCGGTGTTCACTCGGCTGAGATCGTCGGGGCGGACGAGCCAGTGTTCATACGCCAGCAGCAGGGCGAGTATGATCACGCCTCCGAGGAATACCGGCCCGAGCGGGGCGAACTTCCAGAGTGCCAATAACGCCCCGACGGTCAGTAGATGACTGAAGGCCGCGATCTTGAGCGCCGCCGGAATTCCGACGCGTGCCGGGATGCTCGACAACCCTCGCTCCCGATCGAAGTCGGCGTCCTGTGTTGCGTATAAAATGTCGAAGCCGCCCACCCAGAAGAAGATGACTGCGGCCAACAGCGCGGCCGGAGTCTCGACCGTGCCGCGAATGGCAATCCAGGCAGCAATCGGCGAGAGCATCAGGGCTGCACTTAGCCAGTAGTGACACAGCGAGGTGAACCGCTTGGCATACGAGTACCCCAACAGGAACAGCAGCACCGGCACCGACAAATAGAGCGGCCAGGGGTTGGGCAGGAAGATCAAAGTGGTGGCCACGAACCCGATCGAACACAACCCCACAAACAGCGTGACCGCCTGCGGAGTCAACAGCCCGGCAGGAATGTGCCGTCGAACCGTGCGCGGGTTGGCGGCATCCATGTCGCGATCAACCAATCGGTTAAACGCCATCGCAGCTGAGCGGGCCAGCACCATACACAGCAGAATCCCAACCAGATCGCGTGCCCGGAACTCGGCCTGCCTCCACGCGAGGATCGCCGAGAACAGCGCAAACGGCAGTGCAAACACCGTGTGGCTGAAGCGAATCAGTTCGAGGAAGTGGCGGATACGGGCGAGCATGCGGGCGGGGAAGAGGGGAAGAGGGGAAGAGGGGAGGAGGGCTTTCGCTTGCTCACCCTTCTTCAGAGGTTCTCAGACTCACCAGCTGTGTGCAATCGAGTCCGGAAACGAAAACGGTCGAGCGCAGCCACTCTCGCGACCGTCCCGACCGTGGGTGTTTAACCGACTGGTTTAGCAATCCGGCTCAGCGCGGGTTGCCATCGCCTTGGACACGCTTGCGGATATCAGTTTCCAGACGACCGAAGACCTGCTCATGCCGCTGCACCGTCGCGGTCAGGAGAGCCGCGAGCCGCTTGGCAGTGAAGTGATTGAGGATCACGCGCTGAGCGACGCGGATCTTCTGCACCGAAGCCCCCATCGGATTCGGATTGAGCGCCAGGTCCAGGATCACTTCTTCCGGAGTGCTGGAGACGCGGCACAGATTCGAGTACAGGCCATCGACACCGGTATCGTCGAGTTCGATCCGGACTCCGGCGTCGGGTTCCTGCGGTGCGTTCAACGGAGAATTCGGAGTATTGCCAGCCATGGGGGCCTCAGGGTGAGAGAATTGAGGGAACAGACCACTTATATACCATCCGTTGCAGCAAGCCTCCAACGGGAATGACATTCCTGGATTCAGTTTTTTCGGTCGAGCGACCTCGCGAGAAGAAATAGGCAGTCTGCGTGGAATTGCGAACCTACTTGCGGCTTCTCTCCGACTTTGGCGAAACCTCGACGCCCGATCTGGGGTTAGACCGGACATCGGGGGTCGAGTTGTCGGCGACGCTCTGTAACAACCTGCTTACGGAGATGGTGCGATGTGGCGATGTGGTTTGATGATGCTCTGGGCGTTCTTGGCATTGCAGGCATCACTTCGAGCGGAGGACCGGGTCGCGGGGGCCTATGATCCGCTCACGAAGATTCACGTCGAGAAGGTCGTGCCCCTCGATCTCACCATCCACGACGAGGCTCGAAATCGTGACATCCCGATCCGGATCTACCGCTGCGGCAAGATCAAATCGGCCCCGGTACTGCTGTTCAGTCACGGGCTCGGTGGCTCACGAGAAATGGGGCTCTACCTCGGTGAGCATTGGGCCGCGCGGGGCTACATCGCGGTGTTCCTCCAACATCCAGGGAGCGATACCTCGGTCTGGAAGGGCAAACGTCCCGCTCAGATTATGGCCGCCATGAAGGAAGCCGCCAATGCGGAGAACTTTCTGCTCCGCGCGAAAGATGTCCCAGCTGTCCTTGATCAGTTGGAGATCTGGAACAAGGACTCGAAGCACGACCTGTTCGAGGCGTTCAATCTGAACCAGGTCGGGATGTCGGGCCACTCGTTCGGTGCCGTGACCACACAGGCTGTCAGTGGGCAAACCACGGCTCGCGGGAATTTCAACCTGACCGATCCGCGGATCAAGGCCGCCCTGCCGATGAGCCCCAGCAGCCCAGCTGTGGGTGATCCGGCGTCAGCGTTTGGCAAGGTGGGCATTCCGTGGCTGCTGATGACCGGCACGCACGACGTTTCGGCGATCGGGGGCGCGACCGTCGAAACCCGGCGAGCTGTGTACACCGCGTTGCCCCCCAATGGAAAGTATGAACTGGTACTCGATGAGGCCGAACACTCGGTCTTCACCGATCGATCCCTCCCCGGTGAAAGGAACAAGCGGAACCCGAATCACCACCGCGTGATCCTGTCGCTCAGTACGGCGTTTTGGGATGCCTACCTGAAGGGGGATGAGCAGGCCCAACAGTGGCTCGACGGGGAAGGGCCACGAGCAGTGATGAAGAACACGGATCTATGGCAGAAGAAGTAGCTCGGGGGAGAGTCGAAATCCGAAGCACCCATTTCGATTGAGGTCGATGCGTGTGAGCGTCCGACCAGTCGGTGAACTTTGGTTCCACCAGCGGACTCGGATCGTGAGGCTGATTCTCAGCCGCGAAGCGGTGACAGCAAGTAGCCGTGGGCGCAGCCCACGGACCCTTTTCCCGCATGATTTAAAGCCGCGAAGCGGCGACAGCGCCCTCCTTCACCGAGACGGTCGCTGACGCCGCGCTGATCTTGCTGTCGCCACTTCGCGGCTGGGACAGCTCGGGGATGCGAATTCCGTGGGTTGCACCCACGGCTATCTGCTACCACCGCTTCGCGGCTCAGAACACAGCCGTTGGCGAGAGTTGACTCCACCGACCATTGGGAGGCGCACACTAGACATGAGGTGGCCCGGACATCGCGTTGGATGTCTGGGTGACGCAGGAACAAGAGGGATTGAAAGCCGGGCGTGTCCTCCGTAACCTCTTGTTGTTCCACAACCCAGACGCTCAAAGCAGTGTCTGGCCACCTCGCAACTCGGGAACGTTATGCAACTCACAATCCATTTCCGCGTCCCACTGAATGGCAGTATGCTCTTCAATCGATGGCTTCCGCTGGGCCATGAATCGGCCCTTGCGCTGAATTCCAGTAAGTATCACGTACGATTATGGTTTGATCTCGAATGCCTTGAGTCACGAGGACAATCGCCAACCAAAGAGTCGGTGACAAACGAAGTATCTGCCGTCAAGACTGTGATCGTCGAATGCGTAGCAACCGTGGACGATGCGTTGGCGCATTTCATCTTTGAGAATCACGACTGGCCACAAAGAGCTTCCATTCTGGACTCAACTGATTCAAATGTGCGTAACTACGCCATGCAATACCAGCAACTCGGCAAAGATGCATTAGAGGAGGTTGTCAGAACGGTGAATCTCCTATCGGCATGGGTATATGCCGATAAAAATCACCATTGGCTCCGCCTCCTTCGTTTTTCGACAACGAACATAATGTCTCAGAACCAAGAATTTCGGTCTCGCGTTTCCGCGCCCGACCGAGATCCCGTGCGCTGGTGCCCTCCAAACGATGACCGCATCACCCTTTGTAATCCATACGCAGGCGATTACATCACCCTCGCTGATTGGACTTCAATTGCTGATCACCTTTCACGGAGTCAACGCCCCAGTGCAATCAAGGAGTTTCTCTCAAACGGCAATGCAATGCTTGATCAAGGTCATTTGCGTTCTGCGGTTCTTGAGGCCGTAATCGCGCTTGAACTGGCCCTGAACAAATTCTCGCAATCACCTGACAAAAGCATGTTTCGTGATGATCGTGTTTATGCCACACACGATCTAGCATCGAACGTTAAGCACCTTGGGTTCTCTACGTCTGTCTCGCACCTGTTGCCATTGGTTCTGCCAGAGTCATTTCTAGATGCACAGCTCCTGTCACGGTGTTCCGATGCAATCGCTTGCAGGCAAAACATCACACACACCGGCCAGCGTAAATTGACAGAGACCGATGCGAGTCAACATGTAACCGCTCTACGAGTATTAACGAAGAAACTCTTGTCTGTTACGGTGGACGACAGCGACTAACAAATGCGTGATGCGTGATGCGTGATGCGGGTCGCGGGGCACGCCCTGAGTCTTCGAACGGCGTGGAGAGTGGGCCAGCAGGCATCCACCACGCCCTTCCTCAAAGCCGTTAGGGCGTGCCACCCAAATTCAGTCTTCTTAAGACTGCGGGGTCTCTTCGGCAGGGTGGCCTGACCAGCTTGAATCGCATTGGGTGGCGGGGTCAGGAGGCTTTGCGGATGGCCCCGACCAGGTGGGCAGGTCACGGCGGGTTTTTTGATGTCGGAGCAAGCGACCGCGACTGAGGGCATCAGGCAGGTCACATCGCCCCCACCGGGGCCATCCGCAAAGCCTCCTGACCCCGCCACCCGACCGCAACCGCGACAGTTCACTCAGAAGGGCCATCTCTGTCGCGGGCCCAGACATCCAATGCGATGTCTGGACCACGCAGGAACAAGAGAGATTGAATTTCGGTCGTGTCCTCCGTCGCCTCTTGTTGCTCTGCCACCCAGACGCCCAGAGCAGCGTTTGGGCCACACCCTCTCGCAGGTCATTCTCCACTGGCCGTCGCCTAACGGGAGTACGTCGCATTCGATAAACTCCCCTCATGAAGCTGAAATGTCGCCCCGAGGACTTCATCGTCACCGAGCTGTCGGAGTTCCCGATTCGCGCGAAGGGGGAGTTCACGGTCTACGAACTTCAGAAGCGCGGGATCGGCACACCCGAGGCGATCACCCAGCTGTTGCAAATGTGGAATCTGCCGCGTGAGCGCGTGTCCTACGGCGGGCTGAAGGACAAGCACGCACAGACCTCGCAGTTCGTCACGGTGCATCGCGGCCCGGCGCGGAATGCCCAGCGAGACTTCTGGGGGCTGAGCTATCTGGGTCAGTCAGACAACCCCTTTCGGTCGACCGAGATCACGGGGAACTCATTCCAGATTGTCATGCGGGACATGGTTCCGGACGAGTGTTCGCGGGCGATTGCGGCCCTGAATGAACTTAAGCAGTGGGGCTTGCCGAACTATTTCGACGACCAGCGGTTCGGCTCGGTGACTTCTGATGGGGAGTTCATCGCCCGTCCGTGGATTGCCGGGGACTTTGAGCGGACGCTGTGGCTCTGCATGGCCGCGCACTCACACAACGACCGTTCGGCAGAGAAGAAAGAGAAGGCCATCCTGCGCGATCACTGGGGCGACTGGCCGCTGTGTATGGAGCGACTCGGGCGCTCGCACCGCCGGAGTATTGTGTCGTACCTGGTCCAGCACACGACCGACTTCAAGGGAGCGTGGACCCGAGTGCGGCAAGACATGCGCGGCTTGTACCTCTCAGCCTTTCAAAGTCACTTGTGGAACAAAGTCCTGGCCGAAGCGATCCGTACCAGCTGCCCAGAAGAGTGCCGCGTCGAGGTGCCGCTGTCGCAGGGACCGGCCCCGTTCTTCCGCTCGCTGGTCGCCGAGGCGGCACTTGATCTGACCACGCTGGAAATCCCGTTCCCCTCGGCTCGATCCATCTATGAGGACGATGCTCCAATCACCGTCATCACCGATCGTGTTCTGGAGCGCGAGGGACTCACCCGAGTCGACCTCAAGATCAAACACCCACGCGACAGCTTCTTCTCTAAGGGCGAGCGCTCCGCCCTCGTCCGGCCCACGGATGTCAGTAGCACCGAGGTCGAGGACGACATGTATCGCGGTCAGCGGGCACTCAGGCTGGCGTTCTCGCTGCCTCGCGGCTGTTACGCCACAATCCTCGTCAAGCGAATCACCTCAGCTGCAGGGATCGTGCATGCGGGGGCGTTGGAGGACGTGGAAGAAAGTCCTTGAGTCACGGTCGATGAGCATTACGATTCGTGGCCACGCACCGGGACGACCATCGCATGACGATCCCGTGGAAACTGCCCCTCCAGACATCCGAAGTCTCGGAAGACTTCGGAAGTCTTTTTGTAAGCAGACTGGCCGCACTCCTCAGTACCGCAGGCTGGTCTGAATGTAGAACTGACTCGCGTCGTCCCGCTTCGTGGCGGCCTGATTGTTGATAAAGTCTCCGTAGAAGAACCATGAATACCCGGCCTGAAAATCCAGGTTGGAGTTCACCGAATAGAACCCGAACAGGTCGAGGGCTTGGCCGAGGTCGGTCCCGTTCCCTGGTGCTCCGATCGGGGCACCCGCGACGTTGTAAGCCCGGTCGCCTCCCGAGGCGAGGTCGAAGAAGTGGTAGGCAGCTGTCGCCCCGGTTTTCTTGGACGGCTTCACGTCGAGCTGCATGGAGTAGTCGAGCAGGTTCTGTCCCGACAGGTTGTCGCTGATCGCCCAGTAGGCATGCCCCAGCGGGAACATGGTGTAGAAGGTGTTGTTCTGGCCATCGGCCAGATTCCTGTCGCCTGACCCGTAGTAGAACAGTCCGCTCAAACGTGGACTCCACGGAGCATTCTTCCAGGTGTGGCCCAATACTCCTGTGGCGAAACCGGCCTGGACCTCTTTGTTGTTGTCCGTCCCGAACTGGTAGGCCCCTTCCACATCCATGTCCCAGACTCGCCCGCCATCCTGTGGGAACAGCTTCGTGTACCGGGAACCGATCGTGTGACGATGCCCATCGGCCCGCGTGGGAACCTGTACGTTATCCTGCAGCCACAGGTAATAGAGGTCGATGTTCGTGTTTTCGAGGGCGGTGTAGCTGAAGTAGGCTCCACTGAGGAACACGTCCCGGTTGGCCTGGTCAAAGTTGTGGTCATTCTTGGCCAGGGAGTTGAAGCCGGTGGCGGAGTTCACGGGATTCACCGAGAAGATGTTGAGCTTGTAGTCCTTCTCCTTCACGATGTAGTTCAGACCCTCAAAGTTTCGCCGCGTGTTGCCCCAGTCGAGCGGGGAGACCAGCCGCTGCCGACCGAACAGCAACTCCTGGCGCCCCACGCGGATCGTGTGCGTTCCAGTCTCGGTGTCAAACACCTCGACATCCATGAAGACGTTCTGGAGATCCCAGCGGTTTTCGTCGATGGCCTGCGTCGGCAGGTCTTCGCCGAAGCTGGCCGCATCAATGCCTTCGACATAGAACCGGAAGTTGTCTCCGGCCTTCAAGTCCAAGTAGTGCCGCCAACGAGTCAGGTTGTTGGTGTTTTGACCTGGACCGCCGGGCTGAAGCCGGTTGTCCTGGCTCATGTATCGATGCCGGAACTCGCCCCCGGTGGAGAACACCATCTTGGTATCGAGCATTTCAAACTTCTGGAGCTTGAACTCTTCGCCGAGGACATACTCCGCGCCAGGTTTTCCCTTGGACGAGAAGTCATTGTCAAAGTAGACCGGCTTATACGGACCAGTCGGCGGCAAGTTCTTCGGGCCGGGGAAGATCGGCGGCACCTTCTTCTTGGGAGCTGTTGGTTTCTTCGGGGCTGGCTTGGGGGCCGGAGTTGGAATCACTGGTTTCGTCACGGTGTCAGCCGAGACAGATGCAGTGTCATCGGCAATTGTTGCCGGAGTCACTGTCGCGTCATCCGCCACCGAATCGTCTGCGAGTATGCAGCCGCCCATCACGCCGTAAACCAGCAACAGCAGGCCGCAACTGGCACTCACCCATCCAGGGGTCCGCATTCGAATCACTCCATGAAGTGGCCACGCGGCCACAGTCGTGGCCTCCATTGAGGGGGACGACACAACGAGCGCAAAGACGATATCGGTCGAGTCGAATTACGGATTGATTCCCGGCTTCGGAAGGGGACCGGAATTGTCGGCATAGACACGAAGAATCGGCATAACCAGACGCGAGTCACACTCCCGCCCTCGTGTGACACAACATTGCCTGTTTGCAAAGCACGCCTGCCATCGTACGGGGCAGCCAGACCTTCACGTGAACTTCATCAACACTGCGATGTGTCGCAAGGAGTGCCGTTTCAGCGGTCAACGGATCAGAGCGACTGCATGGCATGGTTGCTGCATTATCGAAAGTTATTGAGATCTCGCCTGCATCCGACGCGCTCCCGGAAGTTGTGGCAAGGAATCGCTGAAGGATCTACCCGTGACTGCCGCTGGCCCTGCCGACCGGATCAATCTGCTCGACTTTACCTCCCCGTCGATGCGGGCCTTTCATATGGCTTGGCTGGCGTTCTTTCTGTGCTTCTTCAGTTGGTTCGGCCTGTTTCCACTGATGCCGATCATTCGGGAAGAGTTGCATCTGACGAAGGAGCAGATCGGCTGGTGCATGATCGGAGCGGGCGCGATCACGATCATCGCCCGGCTCATCATCGGAGGCATCTGCGACAAGTATGGGCCTCGCAAGGCGTACGCCACGCTGCTGGTTGTCAGTTCGCTGCCGGTCATGGCGATTGGGTTCGCGCATGACTTCACCAGCTTCTTAATCCTCCGGATGCTGATCGGAGTGATCGGAGCGGCCTTTGTCATCACGCAGTATCACACGTCGGTGATGTTTTCTCCCAAGTGCGTGGGGACCGCGAATGCGACGACCGCCGGTTGGGGCAACTTCGGCGGCGGGGCGACTCAGATCATCATGCCGCTGCTATTGGCCGGTCTGATGTCACTCGGCTTCTCACAAGCGGTCGGTTGGCGACTGTGCATGGTGATTGCCGGAGTGCTGTGCTGGGGCATGGCCTTTGCGTACTACAAGCTGACGCAGGACCGTCCGGATGGGTTTGTCGCAGTCGCTCAGGGTCCGAAGGTCTCCTTCGCCACCGTCTGTCAGGAC
This sequence comes from Planctomycetota bacterium, assembly GCA_043718945.1. GTDB lineage: Bacteria > Planctomycetota > Planctomycetia > Planctomycetales > Planctomycetaceae > TH-plancto1. The sequence continues at coordinate 8,153 of JAYSUV010000409.1, read as the reverse complement.
CGCCGCGTGTGGGGTCTGGCTCTGGCCTACGCCGCTTGCTTCGGCACTGAGCTGACGATGAAAAGCATCGCCGTCCTGTACTACGTCGACTACTTCGACGCCTTCAAATCAATGGACACGCTGACCGCCACCAAGTACGCCGGAATGCTGGCTGCATTGTTCGGAGCTACGAACATTTTCGCCCGCACATTGGGGGGGCTGTTCTCGGATCGTTGTGGTGCCGAGGGGAACCTGGCGGGCCGCGTTCGCTGGTTGTGCGTGACGCTGCTCGGCTGTGGGATGGCTCTGATGCTCTTCTCTCAGATGCGCGGTTTGTATGCAGCTGTGCCCGCGATGTTGCTGCTCAGCACGCTGACGCAGATGTCGTGCGGAGCGACGTTTGGAGTGGTGCCGTTCATGAACCGCAAGGGATTAGGGGCCGTCGCGGGGATCGTCGGAGCCGGGGGAAATCTCGGGTACATGGCCGCCGGGTTCCTGTTCAAGGCCGAGAATCTCTCGTGGCCCACGGCGATTTTGATCCTCGGCTCGGTCGTCACCAGCTCGGCGTTTGTGTGCTATGCACTGATCTCCTGGACCCCGGCAGAGACTCCCGAAGCCCAGCCCGCGACTGCCTGATTTCACGTACGGCACGAACTGTGCATCTCTCATCGTCGGACGGGCCCATTGGCCCGTCCTGTGTCGTCTTTCGCTCCGCGAAAGAACGCTCTTTCGCGGAGCGAAAGGCGACTATCACCTCCCTCTGCTCAAGGGACGGACGGGCCAATTGGGCCCGTCCTTTATCATGCCATGCTTGCCACACTCGCCCCACCGCCTCCTTCGTCCCGCCCACTCACAGCCCAGCAGACGCTTGTCATCGTTGGCAACGGCATGGTCGGACTGCGATTCTGTGAGAAGCTGATCGACTCCGATCCGGAGCGGCGGTTTAAGATCGTCACGTTCTGCGAGGAACCTCGCGCCGCGTATGACCGTGTCGGCTTGACGAGCTTCTTCGCACATCGTGACGCGGAGAAGTTGCTGCTGGCCCGCAAGGGGTGGTACGAGGACCACGGCGTCGAGCTGCACATCGGCGACCGGGCGAACTTTATCGACCGCGAACGCCAGGTCGTGAAGTCGGACCGGGGCCGCGAGGTCGCCTACGACACGCTGGTCATGGCCACGGGGTCGTACCCGTTCGTGCCGACGATGCCGGGCGTCGAGAAGCAGGGGGTGTTCGTCTACCGCACGATCGAAGACCTCGAACGCATGATCGCCTATGCCAAGGGGGCCAAGACCTGTGCCGTGCTGGGCGGTGGTCTGCTGGGACTCGAAGCGGCCAAGGCGGTGTACGACCTCGGCCTGGAAGCCCACGTCATCGAGTACAACGGACGGTTGATGCCTCGGCAGATCGACGATGCCGGGTCGCGGATTCTGGTCAAGAAGATCGAGGCCCTCGGCGTGCGGGTCCACCTCAATCGAGGAACCAAGGAGATCCACGGGAACGGCAAGGTCGAGGCCATCGAGTTCAACGACGGGTCGCGGCTCGATGTCGACATGACCGTCGTCTCGACCGGCATTCGTCCGCGTGATGAACTCGCCAAGCAATGCGGGCTGAGTATGGCCCCACGCGGCGGGATCACCGTCAACGACCACATGCAGACCAGCGATCCGCACATCTTCGCCATCGGCGAATGTTGCGCCCACGCGGGCATGGTCTACGGTCTGGTGGCCCCCGGCTATGAGATGGCCGAGACACTGGCCTCCGTGCTGACCGGCGGCGACAAGCGGTTCACCGGAGCCGACATGTCGACCAAACTCAAGTTGATGGGCGTCGATGTCGCCAGCTTCGGCAACATCGAACTGCCGCCCGACAAAGGCGTGCCGCTGACGTTCGAAGACCCGTTCAACGGAAGGTACAAGAAGCTCATCGTCTCGCCCGATGGCAAGACGCTGCTCGGCGGCATCCTGGTCGGTGATGCGTCGGAGTATGGGACGCTCTCCATCTTGGCCAAGAGCGGGTCACCACTCCCCTGCGAACCGCACGAACTGATCGTCGGCAAATCCGGCGGAGGAGCGATCGGCGGTGGCGTTGATGCGTTCCCCGACTCCGCTCAGATTTGCTCCTGCAACAACGTCACCAAGGGGGCCATCTGCTCCGCCATTCGCAATCAGGGACTGGAGTCCGTGGCGGCTGTGAAGAGCTGTACCAAGGCCGGGGCGGGCTGCGGCGGATGTCTGCCGATGGTCACGGACCTGTTCAAGGCCGAACTCAAGTTGGCCGGTAAGACCGTCAACAACAGCCTGTGCGAACACTTTCCACTGTCGCGGACCGAGCTGTTCGCGGTGGTGAAGGTCAAAGAACTCAAGACGTTTGCAGACATCCTCGAAACGGTCGGGCGCGGCCAAGGGTGTGAGGTCTGCAAGCCGACGATCGCGTCGATCCTGGCCAGCTTGTGGAACGAAGTGATCGTCAATGACGAGCACGCCACGCTACAAGACACGAACGACCGGTTCCTGGCTAACATCCAGCGCGGGGGTTCGTACTCGGTGGTCCCGCGCGTGCCGGGCGGCGAGATCACGCCCGACAAGTTGATCGTCCTCGGCCAGGTCGCCAAGGAGTACGGTCTCTACACGAAGATCACCGGTGGCCAGCGAGTCGATCTGTTCGGAGCCCAGGTGCAAGATCTCCCGTCGATCTGGGAGAAGCTGGTCAACGCTGGGTTCGAGAGCGGCCACGCCTACGGAAAGTCACTCCGCACGGTGAAAAGCTGTGTGGGGAGTACGTGGTGCCGGTATGGCGTGCAGGACTCCGTGGGCTTCGCGATCCGCGTCGAGAACCGTTACAAGGGAATTCGCTCGCCGCATAAATTCAAGATGGCCGTCTCAGGATGTACTCGCGAGTGTGCGGAGGCTCAGAGCAAGGATGTCGGCCTGATCGCGACCGAGCATGGGTACAACTTGTATGTGTGCGGCAACGGCGGGGCCAAGCCCCGGCATGCCGATCTGCTCGCCTCGGATATCGATGCCGAGACAGCCCTGCGCTACATCGATCGGTTCGTGATGTACTACATCATGACCGCTGATCGACTGACGCGGACCTCGGTCTGGTTGGAGAAACTCGAAGGCGGGATTGAGCATCTCAAGGATGTGATCATCCACGACAAGCTCGGACTGGTGGCGGAGATGGAAGAGCGGCTGCAACACTTGGTTGATACGTATCAGTGCGAGTGGGCCACGGTCGTCAACGACCCGGAGAAGCGCAAGCGGTTCGAGCAGTTCGTCAATACGGATGAGACCGAGCCGTGCATTGAGATCGTCGGTCAACGCGACCAGGAACGCCCCGCCGATTGGCCGAGCGAGGTCGTCTCGCTCCAGCAGTTTTACCACCTCGAAAAGGTGGCCCAGGAGATTCCGCAGCCCGCCGAGGAAGACCTCCGCTGGGTGCAGGTCGGGTCAGTCAGCGACTTCCCGATCGACGGCGGAGCGACGATCAAGTACGGCGGCGTGCAGATTGCCGTGTTCAACTTCACCAGCCGAGGCGAGTGGTACGCCAGCCAAAACATGTGCCCGCACAAGAAGGCATTCGTCCTCGGACGCGGCATCATCGGAGACCACCAAGGCGAACCGAAAGTCGCCTGCCCGCTGCACAAGAAGACGTTTTCACTCAACGATGGCCGTTCGCTTCAGAACGAGGAGTACCACATCCAGACCTTCCCGGTGCGAGTTGAGGGCGACAAGGTGATGTTGCAACTTCCAGCAGCGGAAGTGCTGGAGCAAACGATCGGCACCGAGGTCGGGTGCCGGTTGGCGACATCGTGTGGAGGGTAATCATGGAAACCCCAAGCACGAGAAGATTCAGAATTCAACGCAAAGGCGCAAAGGCGCAAGGACGCAAAGAAGAGCGTCTTCCTGATTCCTTTGCGTCCTTGCGCCTTTGCGTCTTTGCGTTAAAAACTTCTCGACATGACCGCTCCGTGCCTCCGTGCCTCGGTGGTGAATCTCTCTTCGGGGGCACCCGTGTATAACGGTTCCCTCGAGCTGCCGATTCTGGAGACCTCCCCTCGGGCGTGTGGGGTCAAGGCTCCGGCGCCGTCGTTGTTGGCGTACCTGCTGGAAGACCAACAACAACTCACTGCGGTCGAGCAATTCGCAATCGATCACGCGCGGACCTCGACACCGGTGCAGGCCCGCTACTACGAATCACTGCTCCCGGCCACGCCGCCGGGACCGGGGCAGCAGTATGCGTTTGAGGTCGACCTTGATCGCTGCTCCGGTTGCAAGGCGTGCGTCACAGCTTGCCACACGCTCAACGGTCTCGACGACGACGAGACGTGGCGCGATGTCGGGCTGCTCGTCGGGGGGACCGCTGCCAACCCGCTGATGCAGCATGTGACGACGGCGTGTCATCACTGTCTCGAACCAGCCTGCATGACCGGCTGCCCGGTCGATGCGTATGTGAAAGACCCGGTGACGGGGATCGTGAAGCATCTCGATGACCAGTGCATCGGCTGCCAGTATTGCACGCTGGCCTGCCCGTATGAGGTGCCGAAGTATCACGCCGGGAAGGGGATCGTTCGCAAGTGCGACATGTGCTCGAACCGGCTGGCGGTCGGTGAGGCACCTGCCTGTGTGCAAGCCTGTCCGCATCAGGCAATTGCCATCCGCATCGTCGACATCGCTCAAGTGATCGAGGACTGCGAGGTCGGCCAGTTCCTCCCCGCAGCTCCCGACCCGCACCTCACCCACCCGACCACACACTACAAATCGAGCAGAGCGTTTCCCCGCAACACGCTCCCGGCGGACTACCACCAGACCGCCCCGCAGCACCCCCACTGGCCGCTGATCCTGATGCTGGTGCTGACCCAGTTGTCGGTGGGAGCATTCACCTCTGGACAGATCGCATCGCTCTATCTTGGAGCGGAACAACTCACGGCGATCATGCCCCTGCATGTGGGGATCGCCCTCGTGTTTGGCTTGCTGGCCCTGGCAGCGAGTACGTTCCATCTGGGGCGACCGCTGTACGCCTTTCGAGCGGTCATCGGGTTGCGGCACTCGTGGTTGAGCCGCGAGATCGTGGTGTTCGGGGCGTTTGCGAATGCGGCGATCCTGTATGCCGGGATGGTCATCTTCCGCGATCGTCTCCCCGCGTGGCTGGTGTCGCAGACATCACTCATTGGTTGGTCGGTCGTGGCCAGTGGACTCGTCGGCGTGTTCTGCTCCGTGATGATTTATGCCGTCACTCGCCGTGAGTTCTGGCGCTTCGATCGCACGTTCAATCGATTCAGTCTGACCACGATCCTGTTGGGGACCGCCACGTTCTGGGTGGCGGTCGCCTGGAGCGGAGGCGACGAGGGCCGCACGTTCCCGCTGTCGGTGGTCCTCGCCAAGGTCGTCGTCGGAGTGGCCGTCTTTAAACTCCTCAGCGAGGCAGTGCTGTACCGCTATTTGCTCTCGCCGCACGTCACCACACTCGGTCGTTCAGCCCGGCTGCTTGTCGGACCGCTGGCGCGGATCGCTTTGGGCCGGAACCTGTTCGGGATTGTCGGCGGGGTGGTTCTGCCGTGGCTGGCGTGGTCCGGAGAGGGCACTTCTTCTCCGCGACTCGTCACTACCTCGCTCACGCTGCTGCTCATCGGCGAACTGCTGGAGAGGTACCTGTACTTCGCCGCCGTCGCTTCGCCCCGCATGCCGGGGGCGGTAAGAAGTTAGGAGCCGTCAGCTTCAGCGATCAGCAGTCAGCCAGAGGAAAGCCCACCGGTTGCAACCGGTGGGCTTTGGCCCTCAACCATAAACCATCAACCATCCGGCCCCCAATGTCGATCCTCCATCAAACCACCGGTCCCCTCACTCGTGAGCTGTTGCTCACGCCGGGTGCGTTCGGACTCGGGCAGGTGCCGGAGCGCGAGGCTCCGGATGCGATCGCGACGACCGTGTGCGGGTACTGCTCGACCGGTTGCGGGCTCAACGTTCACATGCGGGACGGCGAAGCGGTGAGTCTGACCCCGCGCACGGAATACCCGGTCAATCTCGGCATGGCCTGCCCCAAGGGGTGGGAGGCACTGACCGTCCTCAACGCTCCCGATCGCGCGGCCAGGCCGCTGCTTCGCGATGCGCACGGCAAGCTGGTCCCCGTCGAGTGGGATGTCGCACTGGCCGCCTTCACGAGCCGGTTCAAGGCCATCCAAGCCCAGCACGGACCCGAGAGCGTGGCCTTCCTCGGCACCGGTCAGATGACGACCGAGGAACTCGCCTTCCTCGGCAGCCTCGCCAAGTTCGGCATGGGCATGCGGCACGGCGACGGCAACACGCGGCAGTGCATGGCCACCTCAGCTGTGGCGTATAAGCAGTCGTTCGGGTTCGACGCCCCGCCGTATACGTATGCGGATTTCGAGGAGTCGGACACGATCGTGTTGATCGGCAGCAACCTGTGTATTGCCCACCCAATCATGTGGGAACGGGTGATGCGGAACCCGCACAAGCCGCAGATCATCGTCATCGATCCTCGGCGGACCGAGACGGCGATGGCCGCCACGCTGCATCTGCCCGCCTACCCGAAGTCGGATCAGACGCTGCTCTATGGAGTGGCCCGCGAGTTAATCCATCGCGGCTGGATCGACCGCAAATATATCGAGGCCCACACCAGTGGGTACGAGGCGTTCACCGAGTTCGTCGAGCCGTTCACGCTCGATGTCGTGTCGACGGAGACGGGCCTGAGTGCGAGTCTGATTGAAGATCTGATCCATCGCATTCACAACGGGAAGCGTGTTTCGTTCTGGTGGACCATGGGAGTCAACCAGAGTCACCAAGGGGTCCGCACTGCTCAAGCGATCATCAACCTGGCGCTGATGACCGGCAACATGGGTCGGCCCGGCACGGGAGCCAATTCGATCACCGGGCAGTGCAACGCCATGGGGTCGCGGCTCTATAGCAACACGAGTAACCTGATCGGCGGTCGCGACTTCACCAAGCCCGAAGACCGCCAACATGTGGCCAACATCCTCGGCATCGACGAAGCCCGCATCCCCCGAGAGAACAGCTGGGTCTACAGCGAGATTCTAGACGGCATCCTGAAGGGCAAGATCAAGGGTCTCTGGGTCGTCTGTACCAATACTGCTCATTCGTGGATCAATCAGGACTACGCCCGTGACGTGCTGGACCGGCTCGATTTCCTTGTCGTGCAGGACATGTACACCACCACCGAGACAGCACAGATGGCCCACCTCGTCCTCCCCGCAGCCGGATGGGGAGAGAAGGACGGCACGTTCATCAACTCCGAACGACGGGTGGGCGTCGTCCGCAAAGTGGCCCGCGCTCCGGGCCAGGCTCTCGCCGACTTCTCGATCTTCCGATTGATCGCGGAGTCCTGGGGATGCAGCGAAATGTTCCAGGACTGGACCGACCCGCAAGCGGTCTTCCGGATCCTGCAAAGGCTCTCCGCCGGTCAGCCGAGTGACATGACCGGCATGGGCAGCTATGCCGAGATCGATGCGGCGGGCGGGGTGCAGTGGCCGGTGAAGGGAGCGTTGAGCGTTGAGGGTTTCGCGTTGAGCGAAAGACCCCGAACTGAAGATTCCCCTTCTGACCCTCAACTCTCAACCCTCAACCCTCAACCTCCCCCAGAACGTCGCCTCTTCAAAGACGGCCACTACTACCATCCGGATGGCCGCGCCAAGTTCCTGTTCGAGGCTCCTCGCGACCTCCCGGAACCGACAACCGACCAGTACCCGCTGCTGCTGCTCACCGGGCGCGGAACAGCCTCGCAGTGGCACACGCAGACACGGACCTCGAAATCGGCAGTCCTGCGTAAGCTCTATCCGCAGTCGATCTATCTGGAAATCAACCCGGTCGATGCCCGAGCCCTCGGGATTGCTCCGCATGACAAGGTCGAGATTCGCTCCCGTCGGGGGGCCATCAACGCGGTTGCCATACTGACGGCGACCGTTCCGGTGGGACAAGTCTTTTTGCCCATGCACTATGTGGAAACGAACCGTCTCACTGACGCCGTGTTTGATCCATACTCCAAACAACCTGCTTATAAAGCCTGCGCTGTGCAGGTCGCTCTGGTCGGGCATGTTTCGTTCTAAATGCCTCCCCGCCCAATCGAAAGCGTGGGATCAGGCGTTGAGCAGATTGCGGTAGGCTCGGCCTTCGATCTGGTGCTTTCGGTGTTTCAACCA
>JAYSUV010000408.1:0-1491 GCA_043718945.1 Planctomycetota bacterium | reverse complement strand
AGGGGAACCGGCGGCGAGCGCCGTGCCGCTCACGGGGTTGAGCACGGGCACGTTGAAAACGTGCCCCACGAAAGAGGACCACATGGCCACCTACGAATTCTCTCGCTGGGACGGGACTGAGCAGTTCGTACCGCAATCGGCGGACGAGCTGTTCGATGAGTTCTCGAAGTACCTGATGAATTACGGCGAGGAGATCCTGCCCAATCTGGAACGGTGGGAAGAGGAACATCCCGATCTCGTCGACATGCTGGTCAAGCGTGGGCTGGTCGAACGCGACAAGGACGGGCGATATTCGGTGACTCCCAAAGGCCTGCGGCGGGTCGAGAACAAGGCCCTCGAACATCTGCTGCAAAACACCCGCCGCGATCAGGTGGGTCGCCACGACACCGACGAGCGCGGGCCGGGGCAGGTGAACCTCGAAGAGACCCGGCCGTACCAGTTCGGCGATCCGGTGTCGAACCTCAACATGAATGAGACGCTGCGGAATGCCTTGCAGCGGCAGGGGGCACAAACTCCCATCCGCATGATCGAGGACGATCTTGTGGTGCAGGAGATGGACTACCAGTCGAACTGTGCTACGGTCGTGCTGCTCGACATGTCCGGCAGCATGACACGCGGGGGCAAGTATGGTGCCGCGAAGGGCGTGGCGATGGCGATGCAGGCTCTCGTCCGCACTCGCTATCAGGGGGATTTTCTTCAGGTCGTCGGGTTCTACTCATACGCCTCGCCGCTGACCGAGAAGCAACTGCTCTACTCGGCCCCCAAAGAGGTCAGCATCTTCGATTCACGAGTGCGGATGCGGATCGACCTCGACCACCCGCCTGCGTTCGTGCCCGAACACTTCACGAACATCCACGCCGGGTTACAGTTCGCCCGCAGGCTGCTCGGCAAGCAGTCGGCCCAGAACCGCCAGATCCTGCTCATCACCGATGGCGAACCGACGGCCCATCTCGAAGGCCGACAGCTCGTCCTCATGTACCCACCCGCCGAGAAGACAGCTGCGATCACGCTCGCCGAGGCCAAGCGCTGCGCTGACGCCGGGATTCGCGTCTCCAGCTTCGCCCTGATCGAGGACTACTTCTACCACGGGCTGGTGAACTTCGTGGAGCAACTGGCCATCGTCACCCGCGGAGTGAGCGCGACCTGCAACGCCGAGGACATGAGCCAACTGGTGCTGTCGAGTTTCACCAAGGGCCGCAAACAACGCCGGGCGTTGTAACTCTAGGTAGGACGGGCCCATTTGGCCCGTCCCCGCTGTGCGTGACCTACCAAAGCAGTTCCACGTGGGGCCAGTGTCCCTCCCGTTTTTGTGTCGCCTGTTCTCGACGCTTGAGCGTCGCTCGGGGACGGGCAGGATTGCCCATCCTACTTGCCAAACCACAGCGAGCGGGTGGACGTCACGGCCTGTTGTTTTAATTCTCCTCTCGATTACCATTCTGCCCGTCTAGGGAGGCTGGCGGCACAGGGAGGGGTGGGTGATGGAGTATTGGG
>JAYSUV010000407.1:0-4038 GCA_043718945.1 Planctomycetota bacterium | reverse complement strand
TGTGCCGACCGCTGGCGTACAGCTCGAAGGCCCGCACGACCGCCTTCGAGTTCTGCGGATGAGGCTGGATCGGTTCTTCCCTTTCGTCCGAGCAGTTCATGTAGCCATACGACGCCAGCCCGTGCTGCCAACCTTGGCGACAGCGTTCCTCGATCCCTTTCAGGACTTCGGTGCGGAGGTTGTCGCTGTAGTACTGAGCGACCGCCGCCATCACGTTGAACGACAGCGCTCCCGCCGGACCGGGGCCGAACTGATTGTCGACGAAGGCCAGCGCGATGCCGTGCTGATCTTCGAGTTCCTGCATCCGCACCGCGTCCCGCATGTTGCGGCAGATGCGGTCGAGTTTGTGGCTGAGGATCACGCGCAAGTTCTGACGCTTGGCGTTCGCCTTGACCCAACTGACCATCTCGTTGAACACGACCCGTGTCGCCCCGCGCTTGGCCGATTCGGCCACCTCAAACTCGCGCACCACGGTCCAGCCATTCTTCGCGGCCCGCTCGCGCGTCGCCCGCATCTGGGCGTCGATCGAGTAGCCTTCCTTCTGCTCGCGCGACGACACGCGAGCCCAGATCACTACGTTCATGGTTCGTCCTTTCTGATTCGGAGAAGTGCTTCTGAGAACCGTTTGACGTTCATCAGAATCTCGACGGCATCGTCCGCGTTGAGGGGCTGTTCGTACCGGGGCGACCAGGCTGCGAGCGTGGCTTGCAGCAGGTCGTCGGTGATCCATTCCATCGACAGCGGGCGTCGTCCGTCGGGACTCAGTGATGGCTCAGACGGGGCCGGAAGTCCAGTGATGTGCGGGGGATGTTCCATGATTGGCTCCCCGTTATTCGACGACGATGGGGTTCAGTCCGGCGGCTTCGAACCGTTCGCGGATGGCGGCGACAAGCTCATCCGCGCGATACCAACCCATCTTCAATCGCTTGGCGATTCCCCGTGTCAGCATCCCGGCCATTAGCAAGCGACAAACTTGCTGCATCTCCTCTTCCATCCGGGCGATGACCGCTTCGACCTCGGCGCTGGCGATGCGTTCTTCACCGCTCTGATCATTGACGCAGGGGCCGTCGAAGTAACACTGATGGTCCGCCGCCAATCGATCCGTTGCTCGCTCGATCAAACCAGCGTAACGCCGATTCGTTCGCTTCAGCAGCTTGAGCCGCCGATCAATGACCGTCGTGAGCGCGGTCGTCTCCGTGCCACCGTTGGGCTTGTCAGGGTCGTACTCGAACTCCAGCGCCGCCATGATCACTTCCTGCACTGCGTCATCGAGGTCGTGCCGCCGGAAGCCCTGCAGGCGGGCCCGGCTCTTGATCAGATTCAGCTTCTCATTCAGCGTCAGTCGTTCCGTTGTGTTTGTCATCTCGCGTTTCTCCGCTCGTCGTTCGTTTGGCGATCAGCCCTGTGCCGATCGGACGAGAGGAGTTTGCGAGACCATCAGGGTCATCTGATCTAGCCATTCGCATCAGTATCAAAAACCCACATTGGGCCAATATTGGGATCACATTGCCAATATTGACCCAATATTGGTTTCACATTGGAAAATGATACTGATGCGTTTCCAATGTCATTTTGCGGCAGAGCGGTGCGCTTGACCCCCTCTGCGGTGAGTAACTCTTAGGAGGGCACGCTCGATGTCGAATACGACGCTCGGTGGCCCGGTAACCTGAGAGCATCCATGAGCGATTCACCATTCGGCCACGCACACAAACGCAGCAACTGCTACGCCACATGGTACATACGGCGTAAGGCGAAGGGACTGGCCGGAAAATACGGTTTTGACGACGACGCCTCAGAAGACATTGCGCAGGGGTTGCTGCTGCATCTGATCAAGATCTGGCCACAGTACGACCGTGGTCTCAGCCAGCCGATCACCTTCATCCATGAAGTCGTCGATCGCAGGATTGGCGAACTGATCCGGCTACAGAAACGCATGAAGCGCGACTATCGGCTGGAAATTCCTCTGACCGAGGAGGCCGAGAACGGCCTGTTGGATGGCGTGCGTGGCCAACCCGCAGTGAGCGAACACGAACTGATCGATATCCGAACGGACTGCGTGACCATTCTGGCCACGATGCCGGAGGATCTGCTGGAGATCGCAGAACTCCTCAAAGAGCTGAGTCCGAGCGAGATCGCTCGACGACTGAAGATCTCGAAGAGTCAGGTCAGCCGACGCATGGACAAGTTGCGTCAACACTTTGTCGCCGAGGGATATGGCCCCGGTGGAGATTCACCAGAAACCTCAATCCAGGAGAACGTATGAGCTTGTTGTCGACAGTCACTCAAGGGGCGCAGGTGCTGCCTCGGCGGGTGATGGTGTATGGGGTGCATGGGATTGGGAAGAGCACCTTTGGGGCGATGGCTCCGGACCCGATCTTTATTCAGACCGAGGACGGTCTGGCGAACTTGGGGGCTGCCCGGTTTCCGCTGGCGGAATCATTCGAGCAGGTCATGGCGTCGATCACGGCTCTCTACACCGAGGCCCATGACTATGCCACGGTCGTCATCGACTCGCTCGATTGGCTCGAACAGTTGATCTGGAAGCAGGTGGTTCGAGATCGCGGTCCGGGGAACAAGACCAAGGTCGACAACATTGAGGACTTCGGGTTCGCTCGTGGTTACATGTATGCCATCGATTACTGGCGGGAAGTTCTCGATGGCCTGAACGGGCTGCGGAATGATCGTCAGATGATGGTCGTGTTGATCGCTCATGCCAAGATCGAGCGGTTCGAGAACCCGGAGACCGAGGCGTACGACCGGTACTCGCCCCGCCTCAACAAGCATGCGTCGGCTTTGGTTCAAGAATGGTGCGATGAAGTGCTGTTCGCCAGCTACAAGGTCCACACCAAGCAGACGGATGAGGGGTTCGACAGCGTCCGCACTCGCGGGATCGGCACCGGTGATCGCATCCTTCGGACGACTGAGCGTCCAGCTCACATGGCGAAGAATCGCTTGAGTCTGCCGGAAGAGATGCTGCTGGACTTCCGGGTCTATGCCCAATACCTCGGCCCGGTTCAGACCGCGTAGCCGGTCCCGGTTTTGCCTTCTTGTTCACTCACTGCGCTGAAGGTCCGCGCAGTCGTCACTCACTCTCAATTCTTTGGAGAACACTCATGGCTGATTTGCGTGGATTCGATGCCAACACCGTCGAACCGAACGACTCGTTCGATCCCCTCCCCAATGGGGACTACCTGTGCATCATCACTGCGTCGGAGATGAAGCCGACGAAGGCGGGTGATGGAGCCTTTCTCGAACTGGAGTTGCAGGTCATCGACGGTCCGCACCAGGGGCGCAAGCTCTGGGACCGGCTGAACCTCAACAATGCCAACGAGACAGCGGTCCGGATCGCTCGCGGAGCCCTCTCCTCCATCTGCCGAGCGGTAGGCATCCCGCAGCCGCAGGACAGCTGCGAACTGCATGATCTACCGCTGCTGGTGAAGGTGGCCTGCAAGAAGCGGGAGGACACCGACGAGATGACGAACGTGATCAAGGGGTACAAACGCCGGGATGCAGGTGTCGCGACACCTCCTCCTCCTCCGATGGCCGCTCCCGGCACCCCTGCGACGATCCCGTTTTCCGGAGCTCCGCGCAGCGGTGCGCAGGCACTAAGCCCCGGAGGGGCACCGTGGAAGCGGAATTGAGAGCTGAACCGGGGGACATCGCTATGTCCTCTGCTGATCGGGCAGCTCCAGTGGTAGCCCCACTGAGTTATGTGCTGCCGTTCCCGCCGAGCGTCAACCGGTATTACCGGCATGTGGGCTACCGCACGCTCCTCAGCCGCGAAGGTCGAGAGTACCGCTCCCAAGTGCTCTCGCTCCTCGCGGGGCGGGTCGGCCAGCCTCTTTCTGGCCCACTGCAGGTCCAACTGGACCTCTATCCCCCGGATGCCCGTCGTCGTGATTGGGACAACTTTCAGAAAGGCGTGTGGGACTCGCTCCAGCACGCCGGGGTCTACCTCGATGACAGTCAGGTCAAACGAGCTGTCGTTGAGATGCACCCGCCTTGTCGTCCCGGTCACGCGACGGTCGTCATCCGTCC
>JAYSUV010000406.1:0-11736 GCA_043718945.1 Planctomycetota bacterium | reverse complement strand
TCCGATTCCCCACAGCCGGGACACTCACGCCACCTATGGGGGTCACTTGAGCGAAGGGGATACCTATTTCTCCAGAGATCACGGGCGGGACGCCCGTGCCACCAGTCAGATAAGTCTGACCGTTCGCCTGAATGCCTTGAAGCATTCCACGATTCAGTGTGCTCCCTTGTCGCTTGGCTCCCAAGGCCGGGCGGAACGGACCTGGGGGCGGGGGACTCTTTTCGTCCGCCAGTTGCGATAAAAACTCTGGCAATTCCACTCATTGTCAATGAACAAGCCGAGAATCATCAGCTCTCTCTCTCGGTTTTCAGGTTGCAGACGTACTCCTACAGCAAAATTTGCCGCTGCTCAGGTGACATTGCGCATTTTGCCGATTATGCTTCACTTACCAATTGCGCAGAATCCCCGGCGGTGGGTGAGTGGGTCACCAGCTGCTATCGAATAGAGCCTGTCCGGCGAGGGGGCCTGGGCTTGATCAGGAGTTCCGTCATGTTCAAAGCAGCTGTGTTGAGTGTTCTTGGGTTGGTTGCGGCAATGTCCGGGACCGTGGCCCAGGCGCAATACTTCTACTCACCCGTCGGGTATAGCTATTCCGGTTACTACCCAGTCCGTCCGGTCTACTCGGCCCCGGTCGTGGTCGGCGTAGTTCCGCGGTACTACGCCGCACCCGTAGTAGTGGCTCGCCCGGTGTATGTCTCTCCGGTGGTGCAAACGGTCTACTCGGCTCCCGTCTACACGTCATCGATTTCGACGGTGTCGTACTCGTCAGAGCCGACCCCGGTCTACAGCGAGCCCACGACTTCCTACTACGCTCCAGCTCCGGTCTACGTTTCACCCGCCCCCGTGGTTGTCTCCAGCACCGTTTACGCTCCATCGTACGGTTACACGACGTACAGAACGGGCCTGTTTCCATCGACTCTCCATAGCCATACCTACGGCCCTGGCTATTCAGTTCACGAGCGGTCCACTCCCTACCGCAACGTGACCCGCGTTCGCGGCTGGTAGTTCCCGCAGAGCAGATTGAGCCATTTCACCAACAGCCCTCGATTCATCGAGGGCTGTTCGCATTTGAGGAGGAGGGTTGAGAGCTGAGCGAAGTCAATCGATGGGCTGATCGTCACGACTCTCAACGAACTGGCGCGCGACCGCTCCCGATGAGGTGACGAGTTGGCCGTTTGCCGACTCGAACCTGATTGAGGTTCTGTCGTGCGCTCGAATGCTGTCTCATTCTTGCCCGGCGATTTAGTCGCCTGCTACGGTGCCGACGGGGTCAGCCGGTTCATCCGGGCAGCCACTTGGTCCCCGCTCGCACCCTCGGGTTTACGCTTCGGGCCATCACATGTGGCGATCCTCTCGGAGTCGGATCGCGGCCTGTTGTGGGTCGAGTCGACGACGATGTGCCCGCATCCCTGTTTGATTCGCGGGCAACAAGTCTCGGGGTGTCAGGCACACTTCCCCGAGACTCGATTGAGGGATTACCTCGTGGCGGGCGGGCGGGTCGAGCTGTATCGCTTGACGGAGATCAACCAACTGAACCGCGAGGAGCGTCTGCTCCTGCGCGGGATTCTGTTTCGTCATTTTCTGTCAGACCCGGTCGGGTACGACTTGGGGGGAGCGATTCTCTCCGGAACGCGGGCGATTCGCTGGCTGGGGTTATTGCCCGGCGCGGACCTGCACTCGCTGTTCTGTTCGGAGCTGGTGGCTGCGATTTTAATGCGGCTCAATCGCCTGAACCATGCGAACCCGACCGGGTTCTCGCCCGCCCGCCTGCTGCGGTTGCTGGTCACGCTGGGGAAGTACCACCGCGTGGCTGGCTGGGATCGGTTGTCGGATGGGGAGGTTCTGAATCATGGGTGATTGGAGTATGACATTGCGTCGGGTGGGACAAGGTCGCCTCGACCGCAGGCCCACCATGTGTGACCTAGTCCAGCAGGGCGATGGTGGGCCTGCGCCCAAAGCGGCTGGTCCCACCCTACGCATGGCCGTTCTCGCGTTGGCGAAACTTCTCCTCGCGACATTGCTGCTGCAGGCCCCCCGCGTGTGGGCTCAGAACTTTTCGGCTACCGAACCCGAGCTGCGCACCGCAGCTGAGGCTGCTCGCGAATGCTCCGCCCGGTTCTGGTCGGGTCGTTCGCTTCCAGGAGCTTGGTCAGCTCCCTGCCCCGTCCGCTGGTCGACGCGCTCTGGTCCCGGCAGTGGGTTGACCTGCTTTCAGATTCAAAACGGCGAGGTGTTCGGCTGGCAGATGACGCTCCGTGGCAACCGCGACACGGTCCTCCGCGATGTCCTTCCGCACGAGGTGGACCACGCCGTCCGGGCCAGCTTGTGCCGCCGCCCGTTGCCCCGCTGGCTCGATGAAGGCTGTGCGACGCTGTTTGAATCCGAGACCTCGCACGAGTCATTGCGTCGTCAACGTCAGGCATCGCGGGTCACACTGCTGAACCCGACGACGATCGACCAACTGAATTATCCCGCCACGGCTGACGAGACCTCTCGACTCTATGCCGAGGGGTTCTCGCTGGTCGAGTACCTGCTGTCGCGCGGGACGCCGCACGAATTACTGCGCGTGCAACTGGCCACCGAGCCTCCTTCTCGCTCATTGGTGAAGGTCTACCGCACGGAGCTGCCGCAACTCCTGTTCGGGTGGCAGACGTGGGAGCAGAAGCGGCTCGTAGCGGGAACTCGCTGTGACTGCGTGAACTGCCCTTGGCATCGCCGTCCGACCGGTCCGACTCGCCCATCGCCACCGACAGTAAGTTCCCGCCCCACGCTGACGATCTGGACCGCGAGTTGGTGTCCTCCCTGCCAGCAGTTTCACCGCGACCTCGCGAACCAGCCGGAGTTCCGTTCTCGACTCGAGTCCAAGTTTCAACTGGTCATTCGGGATGTCGACCAGTCTCAATCGCTGGCGGCTCAAGCGGGCATCCGCAGCGTACCAGTCTTTAGGACTCCCAAGCGGCGAGTCGAGGGCTACCACGGGGCGGAGTGGCTGTTGAAGCAACTCGGGCTGGCGGAGTCGGTCTCACCGCCCGTGACTCCTGCCACGCCGCCGCCCGTGACACTCCCGGTAATCCCCCGCGAGCCGGTGGTGCCGCTGATCGCCCCCCCGCCAGTCCTCCCCCGTGAGCCCCTTCTCACCACACCGCCCGCGCCGGTCCTCATCGCCCCCGCACCGCCTGTGGTGACAGCCGGATCGACATCTCTGTGGTCCCGCATCCTCGGGCTGGCTCCGGTGGCCATCTCGGTCCTCACCTCGCTCGGAGTCATCAGCGGCACAGCGGTCACCGGCGGTATTGGCGGGGTCGCGCTGATGTTGCTGCTCAAGGTACTGCAGCGCCGCGCAACCCGGACCACTCAGGGTAAGTCCCCCGCAGCGGAAGGCGGTGTGGCTGTGCCAATAGCCCGCGCCCCCTTTCCCCGACAGTTGGATGAAGCAAGTGAGCTACTTGGACTCCGCCAATCAGAAGGACGTGTGGCAACACTTGACGCGCTGCGCGGCATGTTCCTCGACGACGAGTTCGACAAGCTGACCGCCGACTCCGACCCCTTGATGACCGCCCTCATCCACCGCATCCGCGCTGCCGTCAACCACCGCGTCGATGAGGTCGCTCCGCTGACGACCAAGGTGTAGGGGAAGCTGTCAGCTATCAGCGATCAGCCAGCGAGGAAGTCGTCAGTTGCCGACATCACATATCCCGCCACCGGGCTTGCCCCGGTGGTTCCCGCGCTTGTGCGCTACCGGAAAAAGCTGCGGCGATTCGTAGCGCACAAGCGCTGGAACCACCCCGACAAGCGGGGTGGCGAAATGTCCGCCACTTGCCCGTTTCGAGTCTCTCTCCCCCACTCCTCCTCCCCAAGGCCCCCCCCCCATGCCCATCGGCGACCCCGGTCACGAACAATTCCGACGAGCGATCGTGACGCTCCGCAATCTGCACATCGCAGCTGCGCTGTCCCCCCTGTTCACCATGCGTTCCGAACTGCTCGCGAATGACGAGTTGTCGGACCGCGGCGGATTCGATGACCCGACCCGCGACCATTTGGTGAAGCTACTCGTCTATTGTGATCGCTGGCGGCGGCGGGTGACGCACAACCCAGACAACGTGCCGCTCGGCGACAAGATCGAAAAGGCCATCGACTCGAAGGCCACGATCGACATCGGCGACAAGCCATTCGGCGGCGATGACATTCAGAACCAGTCCGGCGGCCTGCTCTCGCTGCCATTCGCCCTCGACGGCAGCGACCCGGACATCCCGCTTCAATCCCAGTTGAAGCTCAAGAGCACGCACGCTCTGGTGCTAGCGGGAGCGATCGACAAGGCCATCGTCGCCTGGACCCGCCTCAACAGCCGCGACCGCACCCGGTTCATTACCCGCTTCGACTCGATGCGAGTCTACGGCCACTACCAGGAAATCCTGGGTTACCTGTCGGCCTTCGGCGGCGAAGAGAACCGCATCGATGTCGCCCAAGTGCTGCCCAGCGACGAGCCGCTCGGGGCCGATGACAGCCCGAATCGGAAGTCGGAACGGGTGGGTGCTCCGAGTGTCGGGGCCGCTGGCAAGTAGCTGCAAACCCCGCAGCAAAACTCGATCATCTCCCCACAGCCGGGTCTCATGCGAGGCCCGGCTGTGGGCGTTTTTGCAGTGTCTGCGGCACCACTTCGTGAGCGGCACGGCGCTAGCCCAATGGCGCTTACTTTAGCTTACTAACCCGACGCGTCAGCGAGGGAACCCTAGGGAAAAGTCGCTTTCGCTCGCCCTCGCTGACGCTTCGGGTTGGTAAAGTAAGTGCCATTGGGCGCTAGCCGCCGGTTCCCCGGGCCGCTGTTCGCCAGTCAGCGTGTTCTGGAAGGATCACGGTGAAAAGAACCGGCGGCTAGCGCCGTGCCGCTCACGAGCAGGGGACGATTGGGGCCGCGATCTGGATTTTTAGTAGAGGCGATTGATCCATCGTGTCCGATCGGTCGTTGCTCGTGGTACGATCCTTAAGGGAGAATCACTCAATGCCTTCTCCCTGTGTTGAAACACCTGCGGACCACTGGACATGCCACAACCTGACTGGGTGTACTACGCGGCGGGCATCGGGCTGATTGTAGTCAGCGTGGCGGCGTGGATCGGCTCGTTCTATCGGTTTCCGGGGAACTGGGTCGTGGTCGGCCTGTCGGCAGCCTCGGCCTACTTTCTGCCGCAGAAGAATGAGCAACTCGGGCTGACGTGGACGACTGTGGCGGTGCTGGCCGGAGTGGCGGTGGTCGGCGAACTGGTCGAATACTTCGCCGGTCGATCCGCCGGACACGCGGGCGGCGTTCATCGCCGCAGCTTGGTTATCGCCATGATCGGCGGCATCAGCGGGGCCTTGATCGGGTCGGTCCTGACCCTGCCGATTCCCATCATTGGCAACTCGCTGTCGCTGCTGGTGGGGACTCTCGCGGGAGTCGCAGGCGGGGCTTACTTCGGCGAGGTGCTCTACAGTGAACGCCAGGGGTGGAGCCGCCTCAGCATCCATACATCCCTGTTCACCCGCTTACTGGGTACAGTCGGAAAGTTGGTGGCAGGTTTAACGATGGTCGCGATCTTGGCGTCCGCATTATTCCCGTCGAATGGGTGAATCCGTCCATGTCCTCTCTACGGGTCGCGTGGACTTTTTGCATCATGCTTGCCCAACAAGCTCTGTTTGCCAGAGACTTTGCGGATCAGGAAAACTGGGTTGAATCGGTAGGGTACTGGGGTCATGATAATAGTATGAACCCCCAATCGCGCCGCAGCTGCCTCGCGGAGCGCCCACCATCCCGACGAAAGTCGGCCCTTCACTACAGATGATCGCGGAGAGAATGACCATGCACTGGAACAAGATTCTGTTAGCTGCTTCGGCAGCTGCCTCGTTATGGACCGGTGACGTACTCGCTGGTGGACGCCGGGGATGCTGTGCCCCTTCGATTCCGTGTGCTCCGAACACTTGTGTGACTTACAACCCTTGCGGCAGCAGCTATGGCCGTATGTTGTCCTACTCCCAAGCCCTTGAGCGGGCGGAGCAGGCCAACGTCGCGGAAGCCGCTCTTGCTGACACCTCGAAGAAGTTGACGGGTGCGGAAGCTCGCATCGCCGAAATGGAGAAGCAACTCGCCGACGCAAAGGCTGCGACCGACAAGGCCGTCGCCGAACGCGATGCCGCCATGAAGGTCTCGGAAGAGAACATCGCCGCCAAGAAGGCTGCCGACGACAACGCCGCCAAGATGGCTCAATCCGCCAAGGAATCAAAGGCCGCTGCCCAGAAGGCGAACGCTGAAAAGAAGGCCGCCGACGAAGCCAAGGTCGCAGCTGACACCGCCAAGACCACCGCCGAAGAAGCGAAGAAGGTCGCCGACAACGAGAAGGCCAAGGCCGTCGCAGCTGCGGAAGAAGCCACCAAGGTCGCTGCCAAGGCTGGCGAAGAGCTGAAAGCTGCTCAAGCCTCGCTGACCAAGGCTGCCGAAGATCTCGCTGCTCAGAAGAAGAAGGAAGAAGAGCAGCAGAAGCAGATCGAAGAGCTGAAGAAGATGATTCCTGCCAAGCCAGAAGATGGCAAGCCGGAGGAAGACAAGAAGCCGGAAGGTGACAAACCGGAAGGTGACAAGCCAGCCGACGAGAAGCCAGCGGAAGAAAAGCCCGCTGACGAGAAGCCCGCTGAGCCCAAAGCCGAGTAACGACCCTGTCTCTGACCCCGATGCAGCGAGAACGCGACAGATCCCTGTCGCGTTCTTTGCATTACCGTGGTGCGAAGCGGGGCCTTGAGCCACAATCTCTCTGGGGCGTACGTCCCCAACGTCGTGACCGCTGACGCTGCCCCCTCTCCCCACCGGCGGTGTGACTTTCGGGGAGGGCGTGGCTGTGGGGAGAGGGCCGGGGTGAGGGGCGAAAGGTGTCGGTGTGGCCCCCTCACCCCAGCCCTCTCCCCCGCAATCAAGTCCTCAACGAAAGACGAGTCGATCGCGGGGGAGAGGGGGCAAGAGTTGGCCTCTCACCAACGTTTGGCTGGCACACACAATCCTCCCGAGCAAATACATGTCTCGCCGAACGATTCTCTTCGCTGCGGGCGGGTCCGGGGGGCACTTGTTCCCCGCGATCGCCGTGGCTGAGGAACTGCAACGGCAGGCAGTCGAACTTCGCATCGGGATCGTCGCCTCGGAGAAGGAGATCGATCGCTCGATCCTCGCCCGCACCCCCTTTGAGCGGCATCATCTCGCCTCCATCTCCCCCGGTCGCATCTGGCGGCAGCCGTGGACAGTCCTCAGTGAGAACTGGCACGCCTGGCGAGCCGCCCGCCAACTTATCCGGGAGCAGTCCCCAGCCGTTGTTGTCGGCTGTGGAGGCTTCGCGAGCGTGCCATTGGTCTTCGCTGCCATCCGTGCGGGCGTCCCCGTTGTCCTGCTGGAGCAGAACCTGATCCCCGGTCGAGCCAACGTCTGGCTCAGCCGCTGGGCCACCCAGGTCTGCCTCAGCTTTGAGGAGACCCGAGCCTACCTCCCGCGATCGGTCCAGCACCGAGCCGGTGTTGTCACCGTGACCGGCAACCCTGTTCGGCGGTTAATGCTCCCTGTCGACCCCCTACCCGCTCGCCTGCCGAACCAGCTGCTGATCCTCGGTGGCAGTCAGGGGGCGCGGCACTTGAACGAGGCCGTGGCCGAGTGGGTCACGACTCGCCCGGCTGAACTGAAGGGGTGGCACCTCATCCACCAGACGGGGGCGGGCGACCAGCACGCCATCGCCGAGCGATCCTCTCGGTTGTCCGATTTTCTCCAGGCCGAAGCTGTCGAGTTCATCACCGACCCCAGCGTCTACTACCGCACCGCCACCCTCGTCATCGCCCGCGCGGGAGCAACCTCGCTCGCCGAACTGGCCTGCCTCGGAGCCCCCACCGTCCTCGTCCCGCTCCCGACAGCTGCCCGCGACCACCAGACGGCTAATGCCCGCTGGTATGCGGATCAAGGGGCCGCCCGCCTGGTGATTCAAGCTGGAACGCCACCTCAGACCGCACTCGCACTTTCCGCTGCCGTCGTTCCGCTCTTGTCGGATCTCTTCACTCGACACGAACTCAGTCAGGCGATCACACGTGTTGCCCAACCCGAAGCGGCCGATCGAGTCGCCAACATCCTTATGTATGTCACTCGTCGGCCTGCCACTGAAGAATGCGACATTTTGTCAACTCAGACAGATTCTTGATTTGATGAGGCAAAGTTGATCCCAAGTAGACAATGACATCAATTGAATTGTCTCTGCACAATATCGCGAGTTCTTCTACCTTACCTTTGCTCATCGCTGTCCGGGAATTGAGAGGCAAATGCATCTCCTGCGCACCGCCGGGATGACGCGAGCGAGAGACTCCTCTACGTTGTACGAAGACTGCAACGACCTCCCCACCCGCCGACAAAATGTCTGAAGTCACTTGAGCGACAATCAATTCTAAATTCGTCTTTGCAGAGACTAAACCTGCGATGACACAACGCTTTCTAAGTTGTAAGGCGTCCATAATCCTCAGTCCTCAAGTTACAGAACAACCGCTCCAAACAGTGGCTGCGACACTCAGATATTTTACCTCGACCGGGTCTGGTTCAACCCCTCGCATGCGGTCGCATCCAACACTCCGCGCAATTTCATCCGCAACAATGTCAGCTGTCCACCTCGGGCTTTCCCCGCCGCGTCCTTGAACCCCGACTCGAACAGGCACAAGACCGAACCGTCTGGGTGAAAGGCCAGGTCGCTGTACCCCGACACGCCCGGCTCCAGTGCGACGCGCGGGGACCAAGTCCGTCCATCATCGTCGCTGGACTGGAGAGACAGATTGCGACGAGGAAGCGACTTTCCGCTCCCTTTCACCACCTCATTTGCTGGCGGTGCGGGCGGAGCCGCATCAGACGAATCGGGGCCGACATGGATCAGCTGGACGCGGTTGTCCTGGCGGACTCCCAAGAGGCTCGCCATGCAAATGGGCTCGAACAGGTCCGAGTGAAAGGCCGGGGTCGACCAGCCATCGAACCCGTTGGTACTCCGCGTGACCAACCGCCGGTGCCGCATCGACTCGTTGCGGATACTCAGCAGCAGGCTGCCATCGCTCAACTCGGCGGCAATTGTTTCGCTGGGGTTGGGAGTCTCTACGGTGGTCCCGACGATCAGCGGTCCGCGCATCCAGCTTTGACCGTGGTCATCGCTAACGATGACCGAAACCGCCGAAGGGCGATGGGCGTGCCCCCCGGTCCCCGTCGAGAGCCAGACCGGAACGACCAGCCTCCCCGAGGTCATCGCCACGCCATGCCCCGGCCCGGTGGCCAGCACCTTCCAGTCGTACTCCGCGCGATACGGCTCGAAGGCTTTGGTGATCTCCTCCGGCGGGCACCAGGTCTCCCCGTCATCGCAGCTGTGGGTGATGAAGCACCGCATGTACTCTAAACAGAACAGCAAATGCAGCCGCCCATCGGGTTCGGCGATCATGACCGGGTTGTTGTAGGTCACCTCGCCCTCGACCGCGAGCTTCTGATCGAGAGCCACCGGGTTCTTGGTCTTGGGACCGGGGACATCCGCGATCTTCACGGGGAGCGAGAAGGTCTTGCCGCCATCCGTGCTGCGCCGCATGACCAAATCGATTGGCCCCCAGTCGCTCCCGGCCCGTTGGCGAGCTTCGCAGTAAACGATCACCGTGCCTTTGGCAGTCACGACGAGGCCCGGAATCCGATACAGGTCGTACGCCCCGTCCCCGCCTCGAAACAGGTCGAGACGCGACTCCACCAGCGGGGCATCGTCCGCCCGCACAGGTGATACCACCACCCCCATCGACACCACCCACAGGCTGGCCAGCCAAACTCGCAGAAACATCGAATACTCCAGATCCGTGAGAATCGAATGATTTTGTCACGGACTTTCTTCCGAATGCCTGAGCGGGCAATTCGGGACCACGAGACGAGAGATGCCAGGAACCCAGCACGTCGAGAAGATTGGAATATAATGCATGGGTGACGACCGGGCGACACAAGGGGGTATCCCGTTGCGAGCGGCCTCTTCCTTTGACTCGTCTGTGGGCGAATGCAGCCACCTTCATGGAAAGAAGAAAGATCAGGATGAAGTCGTCCGATTGTTCGACTAGACTGAACTCGGCCAATTTCCAAAGTGAGTCGACGCCATGAGTCTCCATGAAATCACGATCGAAGGAACAATCCAACCTGACGGCACACTCCAATTGGACTCGCAGCCCAGCCTGCCACCAGGACGGGTGCGAATGGTGGTGCAAACCGAGGACTGGTGGAGCTACCTGCAACGGAGTCGCCAGGAATTGGAGCAGGCGGGGTCGGGCTTTCGGCCCGGCAGCCAGATTGAGTTTGAGATTGAGCAAATCCGTGGAGAGACGGAGCGAGTGGACGGTCTGCACTGGGAACAGGAATGGCAGCAGCACCACCCGGAGAAGCCGTCGTGCTGATCTATTGCGACAGCGTGATCCTCATCCATTTTCTGGACGCCAGTGACGCGAGCCACATCCGCGCGGCCCAGCGACTGGCCGCTTTGCGATCTGCCGGTGACGAGATCGCGATTAGCGATCTGTCTCGATTGGAATGCCGGGTCAAGCCGATTCAACTGGCTGACATTCAACGGCTGGCGATCTTTGATGGATTCTTCGCTCTTTGGGACGTGAGACGAGTCCCCCTGGACAGCGCCGTGTTCGATCGCGCCACGGAACTGCGAGCACGATTCGCCTTCAAGACGGCCGATGCGTTACATTTGGCTGCAGCCATTGAGGCCGGGTGCGGCTTGTTTCTGACGGCGGACACCAAATTGGCCCGCTGTACGTCGATTCCCGTCGAAATATTGTCCGAAACCACATGAAGTGTCACCGTCAGTCAGGCTTTGGAGCATGCCCTCCAAGAGCAAGGGCGAATCGTGGACGGCGCTGAGTTGTGTGCCCTGCCAGAGGGGGATAGACTGTGGGCTTCGCGCGGGAACGACTGGTTTCCGTGGCGTCCTCTGGACAATTTGGCTGCAGGAACGATCTCATGCGTCACGTTCTCTCCGCGCTGGTCATGAACCGGCCCGGGGTGCTCGCTCACATTTCTGGCATGTTGGCTTCACGCGAGTTCAACATTGACAGCCTCGCCGTCGGTGCCACCGAGAATCCCGAGTTCTCGCGGATGACCTTTGTCGTGGCCGGGGACGTGCGCGTCCTCGATCAGATCCGGAAGCAGCTGGAGAAGATCGTCACCGTGGTCAAGGTGATCGACTACTCCCACCAGGAGTTCGTCGAGCGCGATCTGATGCTGATCAAGGTCAGCACACAGGGCGGCAAGCGGTCGGAAGTGAAAGAACTGGTCGAGATCTTCCGAGGCCAGATCGTCGATGTCAGCGCCGAGCATGTGATGATTGAAATCTCTGGCAAAGAGCAGAAGATCGAATCGTTTATCGAAGCAGTGCGGCCATTTGGGATCATCGAGATGGTGCGGGCCGGGCGAATCGCTCTCCTGCGAGGCAACGAATCTTCGGAAGTGGCCGCCAACGAACAACCCTCCGCCTAGCGCGGGGGGTCGCAGTGCGGGGCCGGGATGCCCTGCGAACCGTCTCCGAGCAGTCGGGGATGATTGTCCAGCAGTGGGTCGAAGGCTTGTCCCCGCTGCGAGTTTGAACCCTCCTTTTCCTGTGTGAACTCCGCCATGTCGATCAAGGTCTACTACGACGATGACGCCGATCTGTCCATGCTCAAGGGCAAGACAATCGCCATTCTGGG
>JAYSUV010000405.1:0-4044 GCA_043718945.1 Planctomycetota bacterium | reverse complement strand
TGACGGCGATCATCGGCGTCAGCGCGGTCATGTCCTTCGTCACGAGGTAGGCCGGGTAGATCAGGATCGTGAAGTCCGGGCGGCCCGAGAGCTTGTCGCGGGGTGGCCCCGGTTGGGTCGCTTTGGACCCTACCGGGGCGGCGGTAGCCGGAAGAGGTGGTTGTGGAATGATGTCTATCACGGAGAACCTTCTGTGCCAAGGCACACAGGTAGGCTCCCAAGCGAGCCAACCTGTGCCACACTGCGGAGTGCGGCGTGCGAGAAGCTCTTGGCGTGGGCTCCTTCTGGTAGCCCGACGCGTCAGCGAGGGAGAGCGGGGATTTCATGTGGAGCCGAAGGAACCCAATGTGCGGGACCGAGTTTCTGGTTCGGACGGGGCTGTGGCAGACTGGACGAGTGCCCTCTGCGCTCGCCCTCGCTGACGCAGCGGGTTAGTTTCTGGGGTGAGTCGCGAGATCACCAGGCTCGTGCGCTGCGATTCTCTACTCCCTACTCCCTTGCTGGCGCTGCGGGCTGAGACGCAGCGGGCTGGCACTCGCGGGGTTGTTGGCGGGTGGGTAGACTCCGGCTGGATCGACCAGTGAGGCGACCGACCTCTCATCTGATTCCGTTCTTCTGGAGTGCCGTGATGAAGAAGCTTGTGATGGCAGCTAGTCTCGTGGTGATGTCTGTGTCATGTGCCACTTGGGCGGCGGATGCTCCCGTGAAGCCAGCACCGAAGAAGCCCGCAGCTGCGAAGAAAGCGGTTGGTCCGCAGGTCGCGCCGACGGAGGCGAACGTCTCCTATGGCTCGGACCCGATGAATGTGATCGACTTCTGGAAGGCCCCCGGCGAGGGGCCGCGTCCGTTGATGGTCTACATCCATGGCGGTGGCTGGCTGAGTGGGGATAAGAAGCAGGATACCTCGCATTATCAGCCGTTTCTCGACAAGGGGATCTCCTGTGCGGCGATTAACTATCGACTGACGGGCGAGCATCCCTTGCCCGCGCCGGTCCTTGATGCCGCTCGCGCGATTCAGTTCATTCGCTCCAAGGCGACCGAGTGGAACATCAACCCGGACCGCATCGCCCTGACTGGGGGGAGTGCGGGGGCGTGTACCTCAATGTGGTTGCTGCTGCACGATGACCTGGCCGATCCGAACGCTACTGATCCGGTACTCCGCCAATCGACCCGCGTGACGGCCGCAGCTGTGAGTGCGGGGCAGACCTCGATCGATCCGAAGGTGATTGAAGGGTGGCTGGGGCCGAATGTTCTGAAGCACCGCATGATCAACATGGCCGTGGGCGAGGCGACGATTGAAGGAGCCTTGGCGAACTATGCGAAGCACGAGGCTCTCTACAAAGAGTATTCGGCATACAACCATGTCGACCCCCAAGACCCGCCGCTGTTCATGACCTATGGCGGAGACATGACGCTGCCATCGAAGGACGCCGGGCACGGGATTCATCACCCGGTCTACGGCGTGAAGCTGAAGGAGAAGTGCGACGCTCACAAGGTCGAATGTCACCTGCTGGTGCCGGGGACATCGAAGTCGGACAAGTACGCCACGGCGAATGAGTTCTTGTTCGCCAAGCTGCTGGCCCCGTAGGGGGATGCAGCTTGCCAAGAGGGGCAGGGCGGTGTGGGGTAGTTGGAGTGACGTAGGGTGTGACCAGCCGCTCTGGGCGCAGGCCCACCACAAACGTTGTTTGCTACCCGAATGGTGGGCCTGCGCTCCAAAGCGAGCTAGTCCCACCCTACGGCACTTTCAGAGATCCATTAACATGTTTGGCTATGGCAATCGCCTATCGAAGATCGCCTGGATCTCAACCATCTCTATCTTATGTTTTCTGGCACTGGGAGTCTGGTCGAAGTGGTATCGCCCGGAAATGCTGTCCGGCGATGGAAAGATCGTTGATCTCGGTTTCTGGTCATACCCACGGTACATCGTCACGTTTCCACGTTTCGAAGTGGCAAACTCGACTCGCACCGTATTTCGCGTCAAGGGCCTACCCCGCGATCCAATGACATTTAGTTTGGTAGCTGTCTTGCCCGACAGGTCGGAATCTTTCGCCACAGTCGGATTGAACGGGGACTGGACTTTCAAGGTGCGGATTCTGGACGACCACGGGCAAGAGGTTTATGGCATCACTGCACCACTTTCAGAGTGGCACATGACGCGGTTTACAGACGCGTCGAGTTTGTGGCACGAGTCTCTGAGTGATCTATCTTTCTCCCCTGACAGGGAATACTTGATCGAGATTCAAATCTCAGGATCGCAGGCACCGTCCGGTGTATTTCTGGAGCCTCAACTTGCCGGTGGCGGCAATGAGTTGCCTTGATGTTTCCACGCGGGGTGCGTGGCAGGAGGCTGGGTGGCACGACTGTAGAACCCCCACAGCCTGAATGGGAGTGCGTTTGGGTGGCACGCCCTGTAGGCTTGACGAAAGGGCGTGGAGAGCGGTGAGAAACCTCGGCCTTTGCAAAGCCTCAGTCCGTGCCCCCCGACCTGGCCTCCTGCCCGTCGACTTCAAGCCGTTGAGTCAACACCGCTTGGTTGCGACCGTATCTTGGCAGCGTTAGCATTCTCGACTTGGCAAGGCTCCTCGGTTTTGGAGTTGATTTGGCCGGATTCCCCCACTCCTGACCGCGACTCGATTCGACATGAGCACACTCCCTCTCGACGTTCTTTCGGAAGCTGCGAACATTGCCCGGGGGTTGGCGATTGATGCGGTTCACAAGTGTTCGTCGGGGCATTTGGGGTTGCCGCTGGGGGCCGCGGAGGTCGGGGCGGCTCTGTTTGGGCAGGCACTGAGCTACAACCCGGCGGACCCAAAGTGGCTGAACCGCGACCGGTTTATCCTGTCGGCGGGACATGGGAGTATGTTCCTGTACAGCTGGCTACACCTGTCCGGATACGATCTCTCACTTGATGAGGTGAAGAACTTTCGCGTGCTGCATAGCAAGACTCCGGGGCATCCCGAGTTTGGCGAGACGGTTGGTGTCGAGGCAACGACCGGGCCGCTGGGGCAGGGCGTGGGCAATGCGGTCGGGTATGCGGTTTCGGCCAAGATGGCGGCGGCGCGGTTCAATACCGAGTCATACAAGATATTTGACCAGCACATCGTGGCTCTGGCTGGGGATGGCTGCTTGCAAGAAGGGGTCGCGTATGAGGCGGCTTCGTTCGCCGGGCACTTCCACCTCGACAACCTGATTTTGATCTACGACTCGAACGACGTGACCCTCGACGCGATGGCGATCAAGACTCAGAGCGGCGACACCGCCGCTCGCTTCACCGCGATGGGATGGGACGCAGTCACCATCGATGGACACGACATCGCCGCCGTGGTGAAGGCCGTCGAACAGGCCAAGGCGACTGACAACGGTCGCCCCAAGCTGATTATCGCCAAGACGCAGATCGGTCGCGGCATCCCAGAAGTCGCGGGCACAGCTGCGGGGCATGGCGAAGGGGGCGCGAAGTTCTCTGATGCGGCCCGCAAGGGGCTGGGACTGCCAGCGGAACACTTCTATGTCTCGGACACGGTGAAGAAGTTCTTCGCCGAGCATAAGAAGACTCTCATCGCCAAGTACGATAGCTGGCAGAAGATGTTTGCAGCTTGGTCGAAGGCCAATCCAGAGCAGGCGAAGTTGCTCGCCGATGGTGTCGCTAAGAAGGTGCCCGCCGACCTGCTCAGCCTAATCCCCGAGTTCCCGGCTGACGCCAAGATCGCAACTCGGCAGGCGGGGAGCGATGTGCTGCAACCGATTGCGAAGGCGTTGCCGCTGTTCGTGTCGGGCAGTGCGGACCTCTATGGCTCGACCAAGAACTACATGAAGGGCGGCAAGGACTTCGAGCCACAGAACGGCACCGGCGACGGTCGCAACGTCTGGTTCGGCATCCGCGAACACGGAATGGGGGCGATCATGAACGGGATCGCCTATGACGGAATCTTCCGGGCGAGCGGGGCGACCTTTGCGGTCTTCGCCGATTACCTGCGGCCCTCGATTCGGCTCGCCGCATTGGCTCATCTGCCCGTGATTTACATCTTCACCCATGACTCGATT
>JAYSUV010000404.1:0-4050 GCA_043718945.1 Planctomycetota bacterium | reverse complement strand
ATTAAGATACTCGAACGAACGAGAACATGCACGATGGCCCATCAAAGCAACGGGCGTGGTGGAGAGTATCCGAGTTCCTCAATAGAGCTTCGCTCCCGGATACCAGACGCGCGTCGCCCGGTGGCGCGTGATCAACAGCCAAGCCAGCACCAGCCCCTTGACCGCGACGAGCGGGGCCGACTGGGCATAAGCCTCACAGAAATCGGTCAGTCCGAACGCCACGAATGCCATGGCATAGCTCCATTCCCATGGCGACCGACGCTGGACAAACCAACGACGAAGGACGAGCCCCCCGAACGCCCACCAAATCAATCCCTCGCAGAGATTGAAGCCCCGATAGACCCGGTCCCAGAGACTCGCCGTTTCGGGCCGCCAGACCCACCACGGATCAAGCATTTACAGACTCCACACTAACGGGACAATGATAATCGTCATGACCCAGCAGATGATGTCGAGCGGAATCCCGATACGCAGGTAGTCTCGGAACTTGTACCCTCCCGGTCCGTAGACCATCAGGTTGGTCTGATAGCCCAGCGGCGTGGCGAACCCGTAGGACGACGTGACCGCCACCGCCAGCAGCAGCGGCCGAGGGTCGATGCCCGTCTTCTTCGCTGTGGCCAACGCCAGAGCCCCCATGATCGCGGCACAGGCATTGTTGCTCAGTAGCTCGGTCAGCACTCCGGTCAGCACCACGACCACCGCCAGCACGGCCACCTTGCCCCACGGCTCGGCCCACCCGATCAGGTAGCTCGCAATCCACTCGGCCGCCCCGCTCTTGTCGAGGGCCTTGCTGACACCCAAAGCAGCTGCGATCAAGATCAAGACAGGCAGATCGATGCTGCGGTTCGCTTCGCGGGACGTGGTGCAGCCGGTCAACACCGTCAGTGCGGCCCCAATCAGCGAGATGAGTGCCGAATGCTCCGACAGGAAGGTCAAACCGAGAACCACCCCGGCAAAGATGGAGAGCGCGATCCACGCCCGGCGGTGGTCGATGGGGGCGCTGTCCTCCAGTCCTGAGACCAGGAAGAAGTCACGCGAGTTCCGCCAACGATGGATGAAGTCCTCGGGGGCGTCGACCAGCAGTGTGTCGCCCGGTTGCAGGACAATCTGGCCGATCTTGCGTTCGATCTTCTCCCCACTACGGTGGACGGCCATGATCGAAGCATGATACCGCGAGCGGAAATCAGCCTCCTTGACGGTCATCCCCACGAGCGGTGAAGTCGGCGAAATCACCGCCTCGCACAGTTGGTTCCCGGAGCGAGGAGCTGCGGTGGGGATGCCTTGTGCAGCGGGTAGGGAGGACAATGCGGGGTGCGGCAGTATTTGTTCGTGGTGGTCGATCGGTTCCAAGCCGCGAATCTTCTGGGCATCGAGGATGGTCGAGACGACTCCCGAGAAGCAGAGGATGTCGTCCAGCAGCAGGAACTGATCTGGATCGACCGGGGAGAGTCGCTCACCATCCCGCTCAATCGCATACAGATAGAGTCCCGGCAGATCGCGCAATCCCGACTTACGGATGGTCGATCCGATGAGCGAACAAGTCGGGCGAACGATCAACTCGACGGTATATTCGCGGCGGTGGCTCTCGGCGTACTCCAGCATGTCTCGGCGATCCGGCAGTAGTCGATCCCCGAAAAAGTGCAGATACAACAGACCCACAATTGAGACTGGAACACCGATCCAGGCCAGCTCCCACATCCCCATTCCATTCATCCCCGCGTCCTTCATCGCGGAGTGAATCACGAAGTTGGTGCTGGTCCCGATCAAGGTGCAGGTGCCTCCCAGGACCGAGGCGTAAGACAGCGGGATCAGCAACTTCGACGGCGAGGTCCGCAGCTTGCGGGCCACATGCACGAAGATCGGCAGGAAGAACGCCACCAGCGGGGTGTTGTTCATGAACGCGGAAAGCCCCGCGACCGGAGCAATCAACCGCAACAGCGGAGTCCCCTTCTTCGGCTGTCCCAGCATGGCCCGGCTGATGTACTCGATGGCTCCTGTCGTTTGCAGACCGGTCCCCACGACCAGCAGTCCAGCAATTGTGAAGATCGTCTCGTTGGAGAACCCGGTCAGAGCGGTCTTCATGTCGATCACCTGGCACAAGACCAAGACGATCAGCGCCGCGAGCATGATCAGCTCGGCGGCAATCTTCTCGTAATACAGGGCGACGATGATCCCGACGAGGACTCCCAGAGTCACAATCATCGGCCACGGCAAAGCCACGATTCCGGCCCACGACAGATCGAGGCCGAGCAGGAGGTGCGAGGGGTCAAACATGCGGTCACTTTCCACAGAAACAGAGTCAGTCGAGATCAGCGCGGGCCATCAACAAGATCAGCCCGGAAGTGACCTCCGGGCTGAGACGAATTTTGGTGATCGTTGCGAATCTGCCACCTGCGACAGACTGTCACGGGGGCGGGGCTACACGAACGCCATCGTCATCCGGAGGAACAACCCCGGACAACAACACGAACGTGATGGCTGCGAACTCTTCATGGTGCGAATTGTATCGGTTGATCTGGAAGAGTCCATGCTCTGCAAGGCGCAGAGGCCGGAGAGCTTACCCAATCGGAACTTGGGCAGCTGACCGTGGGACAGGCTTCCAGCTTGGCAGGACAGATCGTTCAGGGTTGAGGGCCACTTCCCGCTTTTACCCACTTATGTCGATGCGGGACAAAAAGACGATGGAATTCGCCACGGAAAAGCACGGATGGAACACGGACATGCGAACAGAGCGAAAATCCCTTCCGTGTTTCATCCGTGCCTGTCCGTGGCCATATCCAGTGGTTGAGGGTTGAGGGGCAAACGAGCACTCCCGACTCCCGACTCCCGACAGGCTGGAAGCCTATCCCACGACGCCCAATTGCTTTGCGGCGGAGGCGAGATTTCGGAGGATGTACTCGATCGACAGCTGCAACTGTCTGCTCTCGTAGACAGTTCGCTCGAAGGCGGGCAAGCTGCCGAACTCCCGGTCAAAGGGGATGCCAGACGATCC
Organism: Planctomycetota bacterium; assembly: GCA_043718945.1. Lineage (GTDB taxonomy): Bacteria > Planctomycetota > Planctomycetia > Planctomycetales > Planctomycetaceae > TH-plancto1. Next base: position 1,058 of record JAYSUV010000404.1, on the reverse strand, counting down.
CAGCTTACTCGCCAGCCGTTCGCAGCCCTCAAACCACAGTGAGTCCGCCGGGTGGCAGGCAATCCGTTGAAAGAGCGGCCAGTTCAGCGGGTGCAGGTGCAGCGTGGCCGTCTCCTGCCGAGCCGCCTCGACCGACTCGAACACTTCGCTCAAGGCCGGTTCGCTCGCCTGGTACTGATGGAAATCGACAGCTGCGGAGATCGCCGCCACGACCGGGAACTGGCGAGCCGAGCGGTAGGAAAGGTTCAAGGCCCCATGCCCCCCCATGCCGACCCCGATGACACCGATGCGAGGCGGCTTCACCTGGAACGCCTGCTCAATCCAACTCACGACATCCGACCGCACCCACCCGAGCGGCCCGCCTTCGGGGAACTCAGCTGTCGGGAGCGAGAGCCACCAGCTGCGACCCGCCAGCGGGCAGATCACGGGGACTGGAGAGGTTTCGAGCAGCCCCCGCCAATCGGAGCGTTCCGAGGGGGCGACCGCATCGAGATCGTGCAGCAACAGTATCGCCTCGCCGGTGGCCAGTGTCGACGGCACCCACGTTTCGACGAGGTGAGTGCCGACGGTGGTGCGTGTCCAGTTTCCGGTGGGCATGGAGGGACTTTGTCAAACGAGAGAGAAGAAAAGGAACTGATCCGAATGAGCTTTATCCCGAGGGGATTTCAGCCAAAAGCCGGTGGTCGAGCGCAGCGACACCTCCGGAAAAGCGGCTTCCCGGCCAATCTATCCCGAAGGGATTGCAGCCGTTCGCGTCACTCGCATGACAATGGCGGCTGGAATCCCTCCGGGATACAGGGCACTGCTGGGCCCGCGAACCGGTGGTGTCGCTGCGCTCGACCACCGGCTATGGGCTGTGACCCCTCCGGGGTGGGAAGTGAGCGGCACGGCGCTAGCCGCCGGTTCCCCCCACCGTGGTTTGTCTGGGAATTCAGAAATCTGGTGGTACGGCGGTTCGGGGAACCGGCTCACGAACGGGCGATCAACCTACTCTCGCCACAACCACCGCATTGCATCCGGCAGTACCGCTCCCCCGTGGATGTCGTTGTGTCCGCCGG
>JAYSUV010000403.1:0-4051 GCA_043718945.1 Planctomycetota bacterium | reverse complement strand
CTCTGCGGATGAGAATGGAATCGTGTTCAAACTCCACTCGACCACCAGCCGGTCACGCCGTACCTCTTTCCCTTTTTGGTTGCGGCGAGGCCGCGCTGGGTTCATCTGTATTCATCGGCGGCTCCCAAACTCTTGAATTTCTCCATGCCTCCGTGTTTTGTCTCAGCCATTTGTGGGAACAGAGTGCCTCACATGAAGACGTGAAGCCACGAAGATAACGGGCAGTTCCGCCGCCCGTCGGGTGGGGCAGCGTAGATCGCTTCGCGACTCCGCGCCTTCGCGAGAGGCACTCGGAATATCGGAATCGAATCACGCTGCCGCCCCGTGGTGAATTTGGGACGGTTGCCGACTTTCTTGATGTACGCACCTCAACGGGGGGGGGCCAGGTGTCATTATCGTGAGGGGGCAGGACTCACGGTCGGGAGAGTTGACATTCCCTCTCCTCCGCCGGACAGTGTGACATGTGCGGAGTTCCATCAACCCGATGAAAGGGAGACATCATGCGTTTACTTGGACGGAAACTCGGTTGGGGAGCAGCTCTGCTGCTGGCAGTCAGTGGAGTGGTGCGGGCAGACCAATACGGTCTGACGGAAGGGAAGCTTGAGCTGCAATCGGCCAACGTGCTGTCGTTTGGCCCAGACGGCATTCTGTTTGTCGGCGACAGCAAGGCGGCCAAGATTTACGCCGTGCAGACGGGCGACAAACCCGGCGACCCGATGAAGGTCGAGCAGAATCAAGAGAACGCCACCGGGGCGATTGCCAAAATCCTCAGCGTCGACAAGGCCGAGATCGTCGATCTGGCGGTCAATCCACTGAGCGGGCATCTGTTCGTGTCGGTGACCACGGGGGCCGGGCCAAGATTGGTCACTCTCGATGGCAAGGGTGGAATCACATCGCTGCCACTCGACAAGATCGCGTTTGCCAAGCTCGACATCCCGAATCCCCCCGAAGACAAGGTCGTCGGCGAAGGGCGGCGGGCGAAGAACCATCGCATGAATGCCGTAACTGACCTCGCGTTCGTCGATGGCAAGCTGCTCGTGTCCGGCATCGCCAGCGGAGACACGCCGTCGACGGTGCGGTCGTTCGACTTCCCGTTCAACGACAAGGTCGCCTCGACCGGACTGGAGATCTACCACGGAGCCCACGGCCAGTTGGAGAACTACGCTCCGATCCGCACGTTCGTCCCGTTCATCATCAATGGCGAGGCGAATGTCCTCGCCGGTTTCGTCTGCACTCCACTGGTAAAGTTCCCCGTCTCGGCCATCGCCGGGGGCAGCCAAGTGAAGGGCACGACCGTGGCGGAACTCGGGAACCGCAATCAACCGCTCGACATGATTGCCTATAAGAAGGACGGCCAGGACTTCCTGCTGCTTGCGAACAGTGCGCATGGGATCATGAAGATCAGCACCGTCGACCTCGACAAAGCCGCTGCCATTGAAGCCCCAGTCGGAGGCGGTGGCACCGCAGGACAGAAGTTCGAGAAAATCGCCGACTGGAAGGGCGTTGTGCAGCTGGAACGGCTCAACGACACGCACGCCGTCGTGCTGACTCAATCGGCCGACGGACGCAGCGATTTGAAGACGCTGTCACTGCCGTAATACCTAGAAGTCCTCAGTGGTCACAGAAAGCCCACCGGTTACGACCTGTGGGCTTTTCGCATGGTTCTGAATGTTCGAACGAGAGTCTCGCTCCGTCGTCCATAAAATAGGCAATGCCTCAGAAGACCTCGGACGTTACCCGAGCCACTCTGTCGCTGCTGCGTCCCCCATTTGACGCTCACTCCTGCTCCCGGTAGAGTCGTTTTCTTGCCCCGTAACCCCTGTTTGGCGATTGCCTCATGTCTGCGTTTCCCCGCCGTGCCCTGATCAGTGTGAGTGATAAGACCGGCTTGGCTGTGTTCGCCAAGGGGCTGGCGACGCTGGGATTTGAGATTCTCTCCACGGGAGGGACTGCGAAGTTTCTGAAAGAGCAGGGACTGAAAGTTACCGATGTCTCGGACTATACCGGCTTCCCCGAGATCATGGACGGGCGGGTCAAAACTCTGCACCCCAAGATTCATGGAGCGATCCTCGGTCGGCCCGATCTCGCACACGATGCAGCGGCCATTCGCGAGCATGGGATCGTCCCGTTCGAGTTGGTCGTGGTGAACCTGTACCCGTTCGAGCAGACGGTCGCCAAGCCAAACGTTTCGATCGATGACGCCATCGAGAACATCGATATCGGCGGACCGAGCATGATTCGCTCGGCGGCCAAGAACCATGCTTACATCGCAGTCGTGACCCAGCCCGAACAGTACCCGCAGGTGCTCAATGCCCTGTGTGGCAAGGGACTGACATTGGAGGCCAAGCGACTGCTGGCTCTCAACGCCTTCCGCATGACGGCCCGCTACGACCGGGCGATCTCCGACTACTTCGACCGCATCACCGCCACGGATGAGGCGCTGCGTCCCTTCCCGGCGGAACTCGGCTTGTCCTTCGTGCGGCAAGAGGTGCTGCGCTATGGCGAGAACCCGCATCAAGCCGCCGCCTTCTACAGCGAGCGCAACCCGCCGCTCGCCTCGCTGGCCGCAGCCGAGAAGCTGCATGGCAAGGAACTCTCCTATAACAACCTGCTCGACCTCGACGCCGCGATGGCCATCGTCCGCGAGTTCAACGATCCCGCAGCTGTGGTCATCAAGCACAACAACCCGTGCGGTTGTGCGATTGGGGCCACTCTGGCCGAGGCGTTTCACAAGGCGTACGAGGGCGACCCGATCAGTGCGTTCGGGTCGGTACTCGGGTTCAACCGAACGGTCGATGTGGCGACTGCTGAGCGACTGTGCGAGCCGAACCGGTTCATCGAGTCGATCATCGCCCCCGGCTACGAGCCAGCGGCGTTTGAGTTACTGACCACGAAGCCCAAATGGAAGAACAACGTGCGGCTGCTGCGGTGCCCGGACTTCACCGCCCATCAAGCCCGGTCATTCGAGTACCGCCGCGTGACCGGCGGGCTGCTGGTGCAAGAACGCGACGACCAGCCGGAGGACACGTCGACGTGGCGTGTGGTTACCGACCGCCCGCCGACGGAAGCCGAGCGACGTGATCTCGCCTTCGGCTGGAATGTCAGCAAGCATGTGAAGTCGAATGCCATCGTCCTCATCAATGGCGGCATGGTCGTTGGAGTCGGTGCCGGACAGATGAGCCGTCTCGACTCGTCGTGGATTGCCGCCCACAAAGCCGCCGACCGCAGCCGCGGCGCTGTCGTGGCCAGCGACGCCTTCTTCCCCTTCCGTGACGGCATCGACGCCGCTGCGAAGGCCGGAGTGACAGCTGCGATTCAACCGGGTGGGTCGAAGATGGACGCCGAAGTGATCGCCGCCTGCAACGAGCACGGCATGGCGATGATCTTCACCGGCAAGCGGCACTTTAAGCACTGAGGGGAACTTGTCAGCGAGGCGTCAGGAGGAACCGAGCCTCCCTCGCTGAGTGGGAACAGCGGCTGGCCCGTGGGGCGTTCATCCCTGCTCCATCACATATGGCCTGGCACGACCTCGATCCGACACCTGGGCTTTTGTGGGCACGCCGCTAAAGTCTGACATGAGATTCTGGGTGAGCTGTATAGAACTCTGATCCGAGATCCTCAACTCCTGCACACTGTCGGTGAGACCATTGATGACCAACCTCCTTCGTGTGTTCCTCTGGCTGGCCATCGCGCCGTCGTTCGTCGCAGCGCAGCAGCCCATCACGCTCAAGGATGTTCCGGAAGGGTTGCCGGAGATTTCTCCCGACGAGCCCATGGCAGCTGAGTTCTCGGCGGCGAAGGCCGCAGAATACTTGGATCGCTCGGCGCTTAACTGGGTCAAGACGAAGAAGTGTGCGACCTGCCATACCAACCTGTTCTACATGATCGCCAGACCAGCGCTGCATACGATTCAAAAGGACTCGGGCGAGGTTCGCAGCTTCTACGAAGACTACCTCAAGGTTCGCTGGCAGAAGGACAAACCCACGGAGAAGGATGGTTTCTGGCCGATCGTGGTCGGGACGGGGCTGACGTTCAATGACTTGCAGACGAC
>JAYSUV010000402.1:0-11816 GCA_043718945.1 Planctomycetota bacterium | reverse complement strand
GGAACTGCTGAGCAACAACGCCTGTGCCGCGATCATGGGGGCCTTGGCTCTGGCCACCGCGAAGAAGACTGGTATCGACCCCCGACCGCTGCTGCTGGCGGTGGCGGTCACATCGTCCTACGGGTTCGCGACGCCGCTCGGCTATCAGACCAACCTGATGGTCTATGGCCCCGGAGGGTACAAGTTCCGTGACTACCTGCGCATCGGCATCCCGCTCGACATCATCTGCTGGACGATGACGATCATCATTGTCCCGCTCGTGTGGAAGTTGTGAGGCAGTGATCGCTCAATCGCCCCGTCCATGCGATTGCGATGGATTCTGGAATTCGCCCGTGGGTGGGCGAAGCTCCTGCTGAGCCGCGAGTCAGGGGAAACGTTCACTCGCAGAAGCGGCTCGGCAGGAGCCTCGCCCTCCCGATACCGGCGAAAGCCGAGATTTGGGGTTGGCAGAGCGCTCGGTTCTCAATCCCCACCTCGCACCTATACTGCGGCCACTCAAACCGTCTCTGAGTCGAATTCGATTCGGGGTCACAACCAAGGAATGGCGAAACATGCTCGACCACGAAATCCGCAACAGCTGCCTGGACCTCATCGCGCGCATCACCCAGCTCAAGGACTCTCTTTGACTACGCCGTCAAGATGACCCGCGCGAATGAACTCGATGCTTTGATGACGGCTCCCAACGCCTGGGATAACGCCGAAGCGGCACAAAAGATCATCGACGAGCGGCGTCTGCTGACCAAGCAGTTGGGACCGCTGACCGCTCTGTCTCGGGGAGCCGATGACCTGACTGTGCTACTGGAGTTCGCTCAAGAGGACGACAGCCTGGCTCCGGAAATTCGGGAGCAGGAAGCTGCCCTGGGCAAGCAGCTCTATGCCGCTGAGTTGCAAGCCAGCATGTCCAAGCCCGAGGATTCCGGCAATGCCTACATGACGGTGCAGGCGGGGGAAGGCGGGACCGACTCCGCCGACTTCGCCCAGATGCTGATGCGGATGTACGCCCGCTGGGCCGATCTGCATGACATCAAGGTCGAACTCCTCGACGAGTCTCCGGGTGAAGAGGCGGGCATCCGCAACGCCACACTGCACTTCGTGGGCGACTACGCGTTCGGCTTCCTCAAAGGGGAAACGGGTAACCATCGGCTGGTGCGGATCAGTCCGTTTGACTCGGCGGGGCGTCGGCACACTGCGTTTGCGGCGGTCGACGTGACGCCCGACCTGGATGACGAAAACATCGTCGAGATCGATTGGGCCAAGGACATTCGCGAAGACGTGTACCGGGCCAGTGGAGCCGGGGGCCAGCACGTCAACAAGACCAGTTCGGCGATACGCTTGACCCACTTGCCCACGAACGTCGTTGCCACGTGCCAGAACGAGCGCAGCCAGCACCAGAACCGGGCTGCCGCTCGCAAGATGTTGATTGCCAAACTCTATCAACTGGGCGAAGAAAAGAAGGCCGCCAGCACAGCCGCTCGTCGCGGCGAGAAGTGCAAGATCGGCTTCGGTGGCCAGACGATCCGTAACTACGTGCTGCAACCCGAGCAGTTCGTGAAGGACACCCGCAGCGACCTCAAGACCGGTAATCCACTGGAAGTGCTGGAAGGCCAACTCGACCCGTTTATCGAAGCCTATCTCCGCTGGAGTATCACGGGAGCATGACCGTTTGCGCCAGCCACTGCCCACTGTGCGGCCAGCCGAATCAATGTGCCCGCGAGCGGACGGACACGGACACTGGATGCGGTCGAGAAGGACCGCTGGCTTGCTGGTGTGTGACCGAACAGTTCACCCCAGAGTTGCTGAAGCAGGTGCCGGAAGAGTCTCTGGACCGGGCCTGCGTCTGCCAGTCTTGTGTGAGGGCACACCAAGCCTTGATTGTGGCGAGCTAAATCTCACTCGCCAGGCTTCCGGAGCCTCTCGGTCTGCAAGGTCGGACCGCTCGCGATTCGTGAGAACCGAGCCTTCCGCCTGCTCGACACAGCGATTGGGGTGTCGACCGCTTATCTCGAATCACCGAATTGCCGCGTTGTTCGAGCGCCATGATTCGATGCACTGAGGACATGGTCCAAAACAACTTCCCTATTTGATTTTGAACAGAAGGAAACGAAGGAAACGAAGAGCCTTTGAATTGCCCCCTTCGTTACCTTCGTTTCCTTCTGTTCAAATCGGGATGTTAATTCGGAACATGTCCGTAAACCAATCAGAAGCCCGCACCGTCGAGTTCATCCCCGCACTTGTTGAACACATCGCCCGTTCGAGTTTGCAGGAGATTGACGCTACTCATGATCACGACCAAGATCAGCGCCAGCATGACGGCGTACTCCACAGCTGTCGGGCCGTCTTCGCTCTTCAGGAATCGGAGGAGTGCGGACATGAGTGAGGTTCAGGGATAGGATGGGGACGAGCCAGTAACCGTTACATCACCCTATGTCTGGCTGGATGCACTCGCCGGACTATTCTGCAGAAAATCGGCAACTGCGGAGAAATTCGCACACCATCCCGAAAATGTGGATTTCAGGCAGCATCGTGTGGTGAAAAGGCAACGTTTTAAGGCGCTCGACGCCGGGCTCGCAGCATTCGCGGCAGCGGTGCCAAGTCAGAGACAATCGCCGCTTGTTCGAATGCCGTCCCTGGCAATTGGAAGAGAGCCAAAACGGCATCCGCCTGCTCCGGACTGAACTCGATCAACACCCATCCACCGGGCTTCACGAAGGCCGGTGCCTTCGCTGCGATGCGCCGAATAATGTCGAGTCCATCGGCCCCTCCATCGAGCGCCCGATGCGGCTCGTGATTTTTGACAGGGGGAGCCAGAGTCTCAATCTCGGCAGTGGGGATGTACGGCGGGTTGCTAACCAGCACGTCGAACAGTTCGCCCTGTTTGAGTGGGCCGAACAAGTCGCCACACCGAAGTTCCACACAGTCGGCGACCTTGTGCCGCTCCAGATTACGCTGGGCCACCGCCATCGTGAGCGGGGAGAGTTCCACTCCAACCATTCGGGCTGTCTTGGAATTGACCGCGATCGCCGTGGAAATGCAGCCCGAACCGACTCCCAACTCCAGAATGGCAGGAGCCGGAATCTCCTTGACCAACCGCAGAGCTTCCATGACCAGCAGTTCGGTGTCGGGGCGAGGAATCAGGACATCGCGATTGACCTCGAACGCTAGGCTATAAAATTCTTTGGTGCCGACGAGATACGCGACCGGCTCAGCGTTCACTCTCCGCTTCACGAGGTCGCGCATCTTCTGGCGAGCCGCGTCAGGAAGAATCTCGTCATAAGCGGTGTACAACTGAATGCGGGAGCAGCCGCGTGCAAAAGCGAGCAAGACCTCTGCATCGAGCCGCGCGGTGTCGCTGCCGTGTTTCTTCAGGTGCCCAATCGTCCATTCCAGAACGCGGCGCACGGTCCATTCTTCCGTAGGCGGAACGACATCGGCAGACACGGCAACATCCTTGAAACGTGCGACTGACCGCTCGGCCAGATCCCGGCCTGCGGAAAAGAACACGGGTCTGTGACACGACGGCCACAGACCCGCGCAAATTCTTCCTCATCACAAGCGTGACCGTACACTGTTCATTTCGGAGCCAAGACGGCCGTGATCGCACGCCCTTCCATCGAGGGAGCTTTCTCGACCTTGGCAATGTCTTCCAGCTTGGCAATCATCCCCATCAAGACATCGCGGCCCAGATCCTGGTGAGCATTTTCGCGGCCCCGGAAGACGACGGTCAGCTTGACCTTGTCCTTTTCCGTCAGGAATTCGCGGGCGTGCTTGGTCTTGAAATCGATGTCATGATCACCGATTTTCGGGCGCAGGCGAATCTCTTTGAGTTCGACCTGATGCACCTTGTTGTTCTTGTGCAGCTTACGTTTCTGTTCGTACTTGAACTTGCCATAGTCCATGATTCGACAGACTGGAGGGCGCTCGGTCGGAGCGACTTCCACCAGGTCCATCCCGGCGTCGAATGCCAGACGGAGTGCATCGACAGTGGGCACCACCCCCACCATTTCTCCCAAGTGATTGACTACCCGAACCTGTGGGATTCGGATCTGATCGTTGATCCTGTGCGTTTCGATTGTCTTCCTTCCCTCTGATGGCGCGATGCAGGCTGCCTACGGAGTAGAACACCCACTCCCAACCCCTGATCCGTATGTTCCTTTTAATATCGGCAGAAATCGGCGTCAAGTCGTGGCTGGGAATGCCAATCGGGAAAATCTGCCGACATACCACACACGCCTGAAACATTTTCGATTCTCCCAGTCCAGAGGCTCACCCCTTGGCAGGGCACCACCGCCATTCCACTTTCGTGGGACACTTCAAGTTTCCCGACTGACAGCCCGCGTCGTCCGCCACGCCCAGCGATCTGAACGAGGAAGCATTCGCTCACTGGTGGCATTCACGATGAGTCACCCGATGCGTCATCGAGGGACGAGCGAGAGCGAGGGAGGCGGCCACACTGGGCGGCAGCAGGAGGGAGAGATCTCGGAGAGCACCCAGAGGCGTACGCCCTCGCTGACGCGTCGGGTTGCCGGTTGTGTGGACTGACTCGATCGAGAGGGAGGGCACTGATCCGCACTTTCCCAGTCAGTGGCCCAGCACCGCCCATGGGCGAATATACCCGTTCTCAACTTCTCTTCATCTTTCGATTGCAACAACTCCTGCCCCTCACTACGATTCCGCACATAAGGCCAGATAGCTCAGCTGGTAGAGCACAGGACTGAAAATCCTGGTGTCGGCGGTTCGATCCCGCCTCTGGCCACTTCAGTACAAACCCCGCACGTCGCCGTGACTCACGGCAGCCTGCGGGGTTTTGCGTTTCCCCAGAGCGTTCCAGCATTGTACGAGGGCGCACACCGAATTGTGGAATGCGCTAGTCCTCACAGTCACAATTCATCACTCATGAAGGGCATGACCTTCCAGTCTTCCAAACTCTGCAGCTTCATGGACCTCAGAGGGGCCAAAGATGTTTCGACCTGAACTTCCAACCTTCGTTCCCTTCGTGAACTTCTGTTCCCAATCCGGATTTGAACAGAAGGTCACGAAGGGAACGAAGGACAAGTAGAAGTCCGGAGGCCTCTCCATCCAGCTTCTGATGACTGCGGTCAGTCAGCGTATCGGGGAGTCGGCGAACTCTGGCTCTCGTGGCAGTTCAGTTGTGACTTGGGGGACTAAAGCAGTCTCAGAATGGGTGTTCATCACCGCATGCCGATGGAAAGAAAAGACTGAAACACTTGTCTCCGCTGATTTTCGCTCATCCGGATCTGGAAGAGTGTTGATCAGTGAAGGTCACTGTTCCAATCTACTGAAGTAAACACTGATTGTGGAATGTTCAAGTCACGAGATGCTCACGATGTGGAATGACAAAACCGCGTTAGCCGTTCCCAGTTCAGCCGAAATCTGCCACAATCATCGGGCCACCGTGAGCGGGTTTCGCGGTCGCTTGGCACCGCCTTTCCGAACGTGAGATTGCGTGTTCTCCCGACTGTCCACTCTCCTGGCTCAGGACTCCGCTGCTGCCGTCTCGTCGGTATCGTCCGCGTTCGAGTGGGATGTCCCGTACAGCACCGGCGACTGGGCGGTGCTGGTCGGGTTGGTGGTGACCGGGGCGTGGGCGATCTTTATCGCCCGCCGCGATACGCGCGATCTCAGTCCGTTCTGGATGGTCTGGCTGTCGGTCTTGCGTCTGGCGACGCTGGCCTGCTTGGTCGTCGTCGCGCTGAACCCACATATTCGAACGCAGCGCGAGTCGTTCCGCCCCTCGCAAGTGGCGATTCTCGTCGACACGTCGACCTCCATGAAGCAGCCCGCAGAGGATGTTCGCTCCGGGTCAGCAGTCAAAGAACGGGCTGTGGCCGTGCGGGAGTTCTTGGCGAAGTCCCCGCTGATTGCGACGTTGCAGAAGCAGCATGCGGTGGATGTGTTCACGTTTGATAGTGATCTGGTCGGGCCGCTGTACCGGTTTCCCTGGACGGGTGGGGGGAACGAGAACAAGCCCGGCGAGGCAGCACAGCCTCCGCAGTGGGATGAATGGCTCAAGCCCGCCAAGAACGCGACCGCCCTGGGCGATGCGATCGACAAGGTCCTCGCCGAGCAGAAGGGCCGCACGCTTTCCGGCCTGATCGTCGTCTCCGACGGTGCCAACAACGTCGGTCGCAGCCCCGACTCCGCCGTTGCCCGAGCGAAGCAGCACGGGGTCAAGATCATGGCGGTTGGCGTTGGCGGCACGACGCCGCCAGTCGATCTGTCGATCCTCAAGATTGTCTCGCCGACCGATGTGGCCAAGGGGGACGCCTTTGAACTCACCGCCTGGGTGCAGACGCGCGGCCTCTCCAACCAGAACGCGAACGTGGAACTCCTGCAGCGCGGACCGCAAGATGCCTCGCCGATTGTGGTCGACACCAAATCGGTCCCTGTGGTCGACGGAGCCGGGCCGCAGGAGGTGCAGTTCTCGCGGTCACTCACTGAGGCCGGGGCCTTCGAGTATACGATCCGCGTGGCTGCAGGAACTGAGGTGATCGAGAGCCGGATGGACAACAACGCGGAGTCGCGAACGGTCAACGTCTTCGACCGACCGACGCGGGTACTGATCGTCGCGGGTGGACCGATGCGGGACTACATCTTCGCCAAGAACCTGCTGTACCGGCATAAGTCGATCGATGTCGATGTCTGGCTGCAAACCGGGCGCGTCGGCATCAGCCAGGACGCCGACAATCTGCTGTTCAAGTTCCCCGAGAAGCGGGAGGAGCTGTTCGCCTATGACGTGCTGCTGGCCTTCGATGCCGACTGGTCGCAAGTGACGCCTGAGCAGCAGCAATGGCTCGACGAATGGGTCTCTGGAGAGGGAGGCGGGATCGCCTTCATCGCCGGGGATGCGTACACGTATCTCCTGTCGTCCGAAGATGAGAAGTGGAACAAGGTCCGCACGCTGTGCCCGGTCATCATCGACGACTCGGCCACAGGGACGACATTGAGAGACTCGGCCAAGCAGGCGTGGCCCGTTGACCTGACGCAGGACGGCAAGGCGGCCGAGTTCCTCAAGCTCGAAGACGATCCCACCAAGGATTCGATCTGGACCAAGTTCGCCGGGTTCTATCGGACCCAAGCCACGCGCGGGCGGCGCGGCGGCGTCACCGTCTATGCCGAGTTCACCGACCCACTCGCCCGCGGCGCAGACGGACCTCCCCCACTCATCGCTGGCCAGCGCTACGGCCAGGGCAACAGCTTCTACCTCGGCAGCCCCGAGTTCTGGCGGCTGCGGTCGGAATCGGAGGAGGCGTACGACCGGTTCTGGATCAAGCTGACGCGCAAGCTGGCCGAGGGTCGCTCGAAGCGCGGCCTGCAGCGCGGGATGTTCGTCCTCGACAGCCGCGAATTTGATCTGGGTCAGACGATTCCGGTGCGGGTTCGCGTACTCAATGAGCAGTTCCAACCGTTGACCGCGTCGACCTTCCCCGTGGATGTCTACGATGCCGTCGGTCGCCCGCTGACACCCCAGCTGGTCCTGTCGCAAGACCGGTTCCGACCTGCCGAGTACACGGGGGAGTTTCGCGCGGACCTGTCGGGACGCTATCGTTTAGAGATGGAGGTTCCGGGCCTGAAGGACCGCCTGAAGGAGGAGTTGCAGATTCGCCTGCCGGAGCGGGAGTTTGCCGAGATGACCCAGAACGTCGCGGTGCTGACTTCACTGGCTGACCAGACCGGTGGGAAGTACTTCAGCTTGGCCGCGAAGACTTCCGAAGTCTCGAAAGACTTCGGAAGTCTGGCAGCTGCGATCGCTCCGCTGCTGCCGGACAAGGGGGAACGGATCGTGGTCGATCAGCGGATCGACGAGGTCTGGGACCGAGGCTGGCTAATGGGCCTGCTCGTCGGTCTGCTGGCGGTCGAATGGCTGTCACGTAAGCTGCTCAAACTGGCGTGATCGAGAACAGACGACGTTATGACGCATTACAGCGGCAAACGCTGGGGAAGCGGTTAGCCAGAAATCACTCCTCTTCGAGGTGATCTCCTCACCCCGAAGGGGTCGACACATCACAGCCCAGGGTAGCGACGCAGGAGCGCCCCCTGGGTGGAGTCGCTCACCGGGGACGAACCCTGAAGGGGTTCTACACGTTGCGAGCGGGTGTACAACCCCTTCAGGGTTGGGCTTCTCTGGGCCGTATTTCCCAGGGTGCGCTCCTGCGTCGCGACCCTGGGCTGTGATGTGAAACCCCTTCGGGGTACAGAGGATTTCCTGGACACCGAAACATTGCGCAGCGTGCGCATACTTCAGACATCAGCATTACAGGTGGGCCAGAAGTTTGTCGTAGTCGGCATGCGAGCCGACCCAGTACCACACGACTGAGTCTCCATCGATTACCCCCACGGCTCGATAGCTGATGCCGATGCGAGCCGAATAGATGGGCTGGTCAGCAAAGACTTGCTTGAAACGTTATCCCGGGTGATCCGGGTTTTGTTGGAACAGCCGGTAGGCTTCCCGAGCTTGCCGTCGGACATGCTCCGGCAAGGCGGACATCAGTTCGCGGAACCCTCGGGTGGTGCGAGAGTTCATAGCTGCTCCGGGTCCAATTCCTTGGTCAGCCCGGCTCGATGCTCCGTGAGGGCTGACTGAGCCAAGTGGGCGAGCTTGTCGCCCGAGCGAGCGAGCGCTTGATCGAAGGCGTCCTCAGTGGCCAATTCTGCGAGCAGCCGGGACGCTAAGAGTTCTTGCTCCAGCTTCGGCAATCGCGACGCCTTCTCAAACGCTTGTTCCAGTAATTTGGTCATGTGCGAACCTCCGCTGTCAATGATACAAGGCGGGGACGGGGATCGAAATAAGGGGACCGGAAAGTTTCCAGTGCCCATTGGGATCGATCACCGTCGTATAAGCAGCTATGCTTCAGGGACGGTTGACGGTTGGTCGTTCCTGTCTAATCGAATGCCACACACTGCCCAGCGCTCACCATTCCAGAGAGATTTAGCCACAGATGAACACAGATGAACACAGATGAACACAGATTTGGCCTGCTTCATCTGCGTTCATCTGTGTTCATCTGCGGCCCATTCTCTTCCTTCGACTCTTAGCCCTTACGAAGCTCGTGTTTCCTTTCAGCCACCCTCAATGCCCACCTCCACACTCTCCCCGGAAATCACCCGCGTCCTGAGCGACCTGCGGTCGAGAATCCGCCGGTATGTGCTGTGGGAGGGGCTGGCCCTCGTGGTCATGTTCCTGGGGCTGGTGTTCTGGGGACTGTATGCAGCCGATGAACTGCACTTTGCCGCTCGCAAGCTGGAACTTCCGCTGTGGTTTCGGCGGTCGCTCTTGGTGGCGGGGATCGCCGGGTTTGCGTGGTTGTTCCTGTCGCGGGTCGTGTTGCGTTTACTCAGGCCGTTGGAGCCGAAGTCGCTGGCGCTGCTGCTGGAACGGCGGTTCCCGGCTCTGTCGGAGCGGCTGATCTCGGCGGTCGAACTCGACGGGGAACAGATCGAACGGTCGGCCGTGTCAAATGCGATGTTGCAGCAGACGCTGCGGGATCTGGGGCAGCAGATCGGGTCGCTGGATGTGGCCCCGGTGTTTGACTTCCGGCCCTTGAAACGCGGGCTGTTGATCGCGGGAGTGATGCTCGCTTCGGTGATCGGATTCGGGGTGGTGAATGCCCAGGCCATGTCGCGCTGGGTCGCCGCCTATTTCAGCGGCGAGGCGAACTACTGGGAAAAGTACCGCAAGAACGCCCTGCAACTCCGCGTCGTCTCCCAGCCCGGTGATCGTGTCCGCGACTTCAGCAAAGCACAGGTCTACAAGCACCCGCGCGGCGGCGACCTCACCCTCCTCGTCGACAGCGACAAGCCCGAGACCGCCCCCGAGCAAGTCGTCCTCAGCTGGCGAACACTCACTGAAACCGGTCGCACGCGCGGCACCGTCAACCTCGTCCCGGCCACGGCGGGGATCTACCGCCACACGATGAAAAACGTGGCCGACGAACAGCTGTTGTGGGTCCGGGGGGGCGATTACGCCAACGCCGAACCGTACCGAATCGTGATCGTTGAGTCGCCGCAGATCGAGAAGGTCGAACTCCAGTGCGACTACCCGGCCTACATGGGGCAGGATTCTCTGGAAGACCGCCCGGTGGTGCCGACCGGCACGCAGGTCTCGATCCCCGGTGAGACGCATTTTGATCTCCAGCTGACCGCCAATAAGCCGCTGCTCTCCGCCGACATCCGCGCGGGGAGTTGGGAGTTGTCGATTGGTTATGAGCGCGGCCCCGATGGGACACTGAAGCCGCAACCGGCCCGGCTGACGCTGCGGGAGTCGCCGACCTCGGACCCGCGCACGGTGGTACTGGAGCCGAAGATGTCAGCTGCGTGCCTCCCCGGCGACCGCACTCGGATCGTGATCCCGATGTGGATCACTGCGAAGGCTGCGGAACTGCACAAGACGCTCGATTCGCAGTCGGCGTTCCCGTTGCCGATCCCCACGCAGTCGGAGTTGCAGATTCACCTGTTCGACGACGATGAGGTCAATAGCCAGGAACCCGCTTCATTGGTCATCGTGGGTGTGCCGGATGAATCGCCGGTCGTGGAGGTCCGTCGCCGAGGGGTCCGCAACGCGATTACCCGCACCGCCAGTATCCCGCTGATCGGGACGATTCGTGATGACTACGGCATCGCCGAAGCCAGCTTTGAATACCGCGTGGATGCCCTGGATGTGAAGCAGTCCACGTTCCAGAACTCACCGCGCGGGCAGCGCGAGTACCCGCTGGCCGCCACTCCGCAAGAAGCAGCTGAGCGGTTCGCGGTGCTGCCGCTGGAACTCAAGGAGGGCCAAAAGCTCTCGCTCTCGGTGATCGCTGCCGATGGGGATGACCAGACCGGCCCGCACCGCGTCCACAGCGAGTCTTTCGACTTCCTGATCGTCTCGCCCGAAGAACTGCTCGGGCGGCTCTATGACCAGGAGGTCAACCTGCGGGCTCGGCTGGAGCAGATCCTCGAAGAGACGACTCGGGTTCAAAAAGACCTCACCGAGCAGCACAAGCGGGCCGGGGAACGCAGCACCCTCAAGGGAACCGAGCCGACCGCAGCTGCGGAGCGAGGGGCTTGGGAGGCGCAACTCCGACAGCTTGATGTCGCCGTTTCGGCGGGCGCGGAACGAAATCTGCATCTGATCCGCAAGAACCACGCGGAAAGTCGGTCGATCGAGGCGGCTTTTCGCGACATTCGCGAGGAGATGGTCAACAATCGGGTCGACACGCAGACACTGCTCGACAGAATTGATGGCGGCATCGTGGTCCCCCTGCAGGCGATCAACGAGACCACCTACACCGAAGTCGACCAGCGAATCGGCCTGTACCGACTGCGCGAGGAGCAGGTCCAAGACCCCCGCGACGCGATCACCGACAGCCTGGCCAGCGTGGATCGCCTGATCGAACAACTGAAAAAGGTGCTGGCCGAGATGCGGGAACGGGAGTCGATCAACGACCTGAAGAAACGGTTGCAGGAGATGATCGACCGGGCCAAGAAGCTGAACGAGGCCACGGAACTGAAGAAGTTCGAGGAACTGACGCAGTGACTTGGGCGTCGAACGAGTCAGGCGGAGCCTGCCGGGAGGGCGAAGCTCCTGCTGAGCCGCGAGCCAGGGGGCACGTCGACTCGCGGAAGCGGCTCGGCAGGAGCCTCGCCCTCCCGACCAAGGCGAACCCCGACATCAAGCGTTGACAGGGCGCAAGTGCCAGAACGATGAGAGGCAGTGCGATGAATACTCAAAGTCTGCAGCCAGTGGGTCGAGATGGTCCTCTTACGCTCCGCGAAAACGTAGCTCAATCCGTGAGCGGCACGGCGCTAGCCGCCGG
>JAYSUV010000401.1:0-37038 GCA_043718945.1 Planctomycetota bacterium | reverse complement strand
ATACTTCTTGTTCATGAGCACCTCCTTGTGCCCCCGAAGTCTCACCGATATCGGCCAGCCCTCCTACCCCAGTTCTTAGCTTGGCGGGGGCACTAGGGTGGGAGATATTGAACCAGAAATCTCCGCTGGTTTCGCGGCGGGTGTCTTGGGGGTAGACGCCTTCTTTGAGGCCACTGGCTGGGCGGGTGCGACCGAGGGGGCCGCCGCCGAGCCCTCGTGCAGGCGAACAAAGCTGGGGAATCGGGGGATTCCTCCATCCGACAGTTCTTGATAGCGGAAGGTAATCGTGCTGCCGATCCCTGGCGGAGCCCCACGCTGCTTGTCACTGAAGCCTGTGCCAACGCTGAACTCTTTGCCGTTGGGAAGTCGCACGTTCACCGCACCGAGCCGCCCGACATGCTTACCGCGTCCGGGCTCGTGGCCGATCACAACGGCCTCGGCATCGTGGAAGGTCTTGACCTTGTAGAGTGTCGTCGAGCGTCCGGCAACATACTGGGAACCCGGCTGGCGGAGCATCAACCCCTCGCCCCCGAGGGACTCAATCCTTGTCAGCTCTTCTCTCAGGTGGTCCACGCTCCGGCATAAGGTTTGGCCCAGAGGTTCCGCGAATTGCGGTTGCCACTCTGCGAAGCGGTCGGCCAAGTACAGCATGCGCTGCTCGAACGGGTCAGTCAGTGCCGGAGCATCAAAGACGAGGAACTTGACCTCCTGCCACAGGTCGGTCTTGTCCTGCCGCCGCACGACTCCCACTGTCCGCTGAAACGACTTGCGGGCGATCCAGAGTTCCCCGTCGAGTGGCTCGCTCGGCAGCCCCTCGACGAACCAATCGGGAGCGTGGTACAGGTTCCCCTGACGCGACAGAAACTGCTGCCCATCCCAGTAGGCTCGCACCCCATCGAGCTTCTCACTCATCCACCACCCGGACAGATCGAGCGCGTTGTCCCACGACTCGGCCAGCAGTACCGGCGGACCGGTGACCTCCTCACCGTCGGCTCTCTTTTTCACGGGACGTTGAGGCAACGCTCCGCCAATCCGCGACTCCTCTTCGGCATCGCCTCGCAATTTGCGGATGTGCTTGCAGGTCCGCTGCTCAATGGCGTTGGACTGATTCCGCCACGCCGGACAGGAGCATGAGTAGACCCCGCCCGAATTCTTAATGACATACGGCTTCGCGCCGGAACCTTGCATTTCCGTCGATTCACCATCGGCGAGATCAGGCATCGAGAGGCCTCCGGGAAAAGGAGCAGCAGGCGGGTCGAGTGCAGCTTACTCGACTCTCCTGCGGTTATGAACTGTCCGACGCGCCATTCCCAGGGGCAACACGCAGCTGATCACTAGGACTACGGCTGCCCATCGTGGATCGCGTACCGAGCGGCACCGAGCAGGGCCGTCTGCTGATTGCGAATGGCCATGATCGGAATCTTCTCGACGATGTGGCTCAGCTTCCCCTTGGCGGTGAAGCCTTCCATGAAATAGGGCGTGCTGACGATCAGCGGCATGATCTTGGGGACGATCCCGCCGCCCAGCCAGATGCCGCCCGTGGCCATCAGTTTAAGTGAAAGATTGCCCGCCTCGGCCCCGAAGATTTTAAGGAAGATCCGCATCGCATCGACGCAGATCGGGAGTTCGTCATTCAGCGCCGCCTCGGAAATGCGGGCGGCGGGGTCGGTGCGTTTGAGTTCTTCGGTGAACCAGTCGGGCTCGTCGGCGCGGGCCGAGTTTCTCAAGAACGTGTAGATGTTGACGAGCCCTGGACCCGACAACACGTTCTCGTAGCTGACTCGACCGAACCGCCGTTCCAGATAGCGGGCGAGGTCAAACTGCGTGTCGCTGCGCGGACCAAACTCGGCATGGCCCCCCTCGGATGCGAAGGGACGATAGCGGCCATCGACCCAGATCATTCCAGCCTCACCCAACCCGGTACCCGGCGAGATCACGGCTCGATTTCCCGTCGCATCTGGAAGACCCGCATGCAAAGGCACCACATCGTTCGGTGTCAGCCAGTCAATCCCCCACGCATTTGCCACCAAATCATTGATAAGCGTCACCCGGCTCGCCCCGAGAACTTTCTGCAACTGGCGAACTTCGACATGCCAGGGCAGATTGGTCGTAATGCACTGTCCCTCACTGACCGGACCCGCGACCCCGAAACATGCAGCTGTCAGGTCGTCCGGATGCCGCGACCGAAACTCTCCGACAATGGCGGCGAGTGACGAGTATTGAGCACTGCGGACGGTCTCGCTGCCGATGATCGTGGCTCGATCCGCCACCGGTTTGAACAGCGCCACACGCGTTGAAGTTCCGCCCACATCGCACGCCAGAATCATGCTGTCTCCGTATTCCAACCGTCCAGTGGTCTGCGCCGTGAGTCATTGACCCACGAACTCACCACGCAAATCGCCCTTCCATCGAGCGAGAAGTCATCTGCGGCAACGTTGAATTCTAGGGCAGTGAATGCACCAACTGAAGCCGACCTCGATTGTCCTTGCAGCGGAAACAATACCCGCCGTGTCAGCCCATGCCCTTAATTGATCTACGGATTGCGAAACAGTCGACCTCACGACCCCTCCGTCGGAGGGTTTCATTCCTAGCAATCCGTATTGATTCTGTCACGGGATAGATGGCCCTGAAAAAAGTATTTTACGAACCCGTGTGTTCTGCCTCGGCAGGACATGGACGGCCTTCCAGCCCGCCTTCTATGATCATCACCCGGCATGCTGTGATCGGTCTGGGGATCCGACTCACTCAGTGGTCTGCCGCTGCTGCAGCTGTGAGAGAGTTGTGACTGATGTTGTCCCCTGGGGGATGACGGACTGAGACGACAATCTCCATCCGCGTGAACCTCGGGCATGTGTCACGACGACACACGGCCCGGCCCCTCCCCCCTTGAGAACAGATCCATCATGTCGCTAGAACGCACGATCCACCAGAAGTTGTCCGAACTCGCTGGCAATTTGTGGTGGAGCTGGCAGCCTGAAGTGACGGGCATCTTCCGCGAGATCGATTCCCAGCTGTGGACCGATGTCTCGCACAACCCAATTCGGTTGCTGCGAGAGTACCACCCCGAGAAGCTCGAGGCTCGCGCCCGCGAGGCGGTGCTGCATGCGAGGATCCACGGAGCCTATCGCCGCTGGCAGGAATACATGCACTCCGACCAGACGTGGGGTGATACACACGCCGCCGTGCTGGGCGACCGTCCGGCAGCCTACTTCTCGGCCGAGTTCGGGATTCATGAATCCTTGCGAGTCTACTCCGGTGGCTTGGGCGTCCTGGCCGGTGACCACTTAAAGAGTGCGTCGGACCTCGGCATTCCGCTGGTCGCCATCGGCCTGTTCTACCAAGAGGGCTACTTCAGCCAGACCATCAACCCCCTCGGCTGGCAGGAAGAGACCTACCCCTACTCGGAGCCAAAAGACCTGCCGATGCAGGAAGCCGTCGACAAGACGGGCAAGCCGGTCATCGTCAGCGTGCGAACTCGCAACGAGACGATCTACGCACGCGTCTGGCTGGTCAATGTCGGACGGATCAAGCTGTTGATGCTCGACACGAATGTGCCTGAGAACACCGAGGCGAGCCGCACGCTGACCGCGCGGTTATATGGCGGTGACCAGAAGATTCGCATACGGCAGGAACTGGTCCTGGGGGTGGGAGGGATGAAGGCCCTGATCGCTCTGGGCATCTGGCCGCGCGTGATCCACATGAACGAAGGGCACTCCGCCTTTGCCCCACTGGAGATGATTCGTCGTCGCATGAAAGAGGACGGCATGTCCTTCGATGATGCTCTCCGCGAGACCGCCATGATGGGCGTGTTTACGACTCATACCCCGGTGGCCGCTGGTCACGACCGGTTCGACAACGGGTTGATGGATGAGCATCTGGGACCTCTGCGCGAGGAACTCGGGCTCGACCATCACGGCATGATGGCCCTCGGACGGGTCAACCCCTCCGACCACAACGAGACGTTCTGCATGACCGTCCTGGCCTTCAACTGCAGCCGTCGGGCCAACGCTGTTTCCAATCTGCATGGAGTCGTCAGCCGCCGCATGTGGCGTCAGCTGTGGCCGTGGCGGAAGGAAGAGGAAGTGCCGATCGGGCACATCACGAACGGGGTGCATGTGAGTACCTGGCTCGCGCCGCAGATGCGATTCCTGTACGACCGCGTGCTGCCGCTGGATTGGTATTTGAAGTCGGGTGAGCCCGAGGTCTGGCGGGGGATCAGTGACATCACCAGCGGCGAACTGTGGGAGACTCACGAGTCGCTGAAGAGCCGCCTGATCGGGTATGCCCGCTACCGCCTGACGAAGCAGGCCGAGCGGCACAAGGTCAGCGATGCCGACATGGATCGCATCCAGACGATCCTCGACCCGCAGACGTTACTGATTGGATTTGCCCGGCGGTTTGCCCCGTACAAGCGAGCCGACCTGATTATGCGTGACCTCGATCTGCTGGATCAGATCATCAACAGCACGGATCGCCCGGTACAGTTCGTCTTCGGCGGCAAAGCTCACCCAGCCGATGAACCGGGCAAGCACATCCTGCAGCGGATTCATAAGGTCGCACACGATCCCAGGTTCGCGGGGAAGATTGTGTTCCTGGAAGACTACGACATCAACCTCGCCCGGCATCTGGTGCAAGGGGTCGATGTCTGGTTGAACAATCCCCGGCGACCGCTGGAAGCGTCGGGCACCAGCGGACAGAAGGTGGTCCTCAACGGTGGCCTCAATCTGTCGATCTCGGACGGCTGGTGGGCCGAAGCGTACGACGGTCGCAACGGCTTCATGATCGAGAACGGTCTGATCCATTCAGATCAGTCGGTTCAGGACGAACGCGACGGGGAAGACCTGTTGCGGGTCGTCCGTGATGAGGTCATTCCGCTCTACTACGAACGCGATTCGGACGGACTGCCCATCGAGTGGATCAAGCGCATGAAGCGATCCATGAAGACGCTCGGCTGGAAATACAACGCCGACCGCATGGTGATGGACTATGTGTCCAAAGCCTACATCCCGGCATCGGGCAGCACCTCGAGTGCGCTGCCGTTTGTGCCGTGAGACAAGTAAGCATCGCGACATACTACAAAGCCCACCGGTTGCCACCGGTGGGCTTTTTTTCGACAGAGCACTATTTCACGGGGGCCAGCACATCAGCGATTCCCAGCGGTTGCGGAGCCTTCAGCACTTTTTGCAGAGCCTCGACGACTTGTCTCTCACTCCCCCGCTCGACCCAACACCAGTCGCCGAGGTTCTCGTCCTCCTCCTCCCATGCTCGCTCGATCGGGATGTAGCCCGGCCCGCACTCGCCGTAACCCAGCACCACGACAAACTGGTCCGGCCTCAGCTTCTGGGCCAGCAACTGGTACTCGACATACATCTCGCCCGGTAGCAGCACCAGGACCGCGCCGCCCAGATCGATCGCGGGGACGTCGATCGGCTGTTGCCTCTCGACCCGTTGAGCCCAGCTGAGACCGAGGGCGGCCAACTCGGCCCGGTGGGGGTTCTCCTGGTTCTGCACAGCCGCTTCGAGACTGGACTGGCTGAATGGTCCCGTCGTGCGGAGTGGTAACTGCATGGGAACATTGCGGAACTCGACCTGACTGATCGGGTGTTTCGTCGTCGCGGCAAAGGCGGCTTTCATGCCTTGATACAATCGGTCCGCGAACACGGGCCGCAGCTCGTGGGCTCCGCTGTTGTACTTACCGACTGTGATGTTGCCGCTGGCCCCGGAGGCGTAGATCTGGAAGACGGAAGCGTCGTCCCCTTGGCGTCGTTCGCGGGCGATGCCGGGGAAGTCGATCGACACTCGCCCGGTTCCATAGTAGCTCATCGGGTGGGTCGCATAGACGTTGAGAACCGCGACCGCCTGGTCTCCGTTCCAGAAGCTCAGCGCTCGCAAGTACGGATCGATGATCCCCTCTTCTGCCGCCCGGCTCTCGACACTGCCGCCCCCACTGTAACGGCCATAGGTCGGGGTTCCGTCTGGCTTCAGATACCGGCGGTTCGAGGCCAACTCGCTGACCTGGCCGAGTCCCTGGCCGAAGTGAGTGATCGCGACTGCTTGCTCGATGGAGGTCTTCAGCGCAGCTGCGGCGCGCTGGACGCAGGCTTCGTGAAATACGGAATCGATGATCTGCCCGTCGACGCCAGCTTTCGTAATAATCTCCTGCGCGGCGAGATCTCCGAGCGGCGTGTCATGCTGGTGAATGCACGAGAGGAGTACCCGCTCGCGCGTGGTCCCCGCTGCTTCTGCGAGGACCGACCGCCAACGGTCATAGGCGGCATTGCGGATCTCGGCCCAGTCGACCGAGACGACGACGATTGCAGGTTGGCCCACTGGAAGCAGTACGAACCCGCGAGCCTCAAGTGGCTCATCAATGGCCGTTGCGGGTTTGCGGTGCCCCGTCAGGAGTCGATGCCCCAGCGGTGGCGTCACATCCGCTTGAAATACGGCGAGCCGGCACGCGACGGGCTCGTCCGCCCATAAATCATTCGCCAGGAACAGGCAGTACATGCCCCACAACAGACCGAGTATGCCAACACGCATCAGACACTCTCCATTCGCGACAGGACCAGGGGTTCTGGGACGGCGCCTCACTCCCTGATCCTTTCGACCGCTGGCTCAGAAGTCAACGCCAGTGATTCCATTGCAATCGCCAGGTAGGAATTCACGAGGCGTTCACCCATCTCCTCGTTCCCCAACTTCGGTTTGGGAAAGCCTCTCCCCGAAGCTCCGCTTCACCGCGTGCCAGTCCAGTCGTCAGAGTGCCTGTGGCATGGAGAGCAGGCACCCCCTGGAGTGTGAGCATCAGAAAAGTCGGTAACCAGTTTCTGCTCCCTCTCCCCACTGGCGGCGTGACTTTCGGGAAGGACGTGGCTGTGGGGAGAGGGCCGGGGTGAGGGGCTGGGAGCGAGCGATGTGCCCCCCCTCTCCCCCATAATGGAGTCCACTCCGAAAGCAATGCAGATTGTGGGGGAGAGGGGGCAGGATCTCTCGGCTGCCGACTTTTCTGATGCACACTCTCTCAAGACACCAGCGATTCCTGAACTGACAATCCCCGCCCACATCTACTACCATTCCACATCTCCTTCCGTTGTCCGGCGGCGAGTCTTCTTCGCAGAAATCCAGATTGTCCCCGACAGGAATCGGCACTACGGCATGACGCCCCGAGCGACGAAACGCGATCAGACGATCCCACTGGGAATCGTCGGCGGTGGCCCCGCATGGGAGGCCCGGTATCGCGCTGCCGTCCTGGCTTTGACTCGTGGACGGGTGGCGGCGGTGTTCTCGCCTCAACCGTGTGACGGCGAAGTCCTCGCCCAGGAAACCGGCGGACAGCTGTTTCATAGTCTGCGGAGACTGATCAGTCATCCCGGCGTGAAAGCTCTGCTGATACTGGAGCCGGGTTGGTCTCGCGAATGGGCCGTCGAACTGGCTACGGCGAAACAGATACCGGTGTTCGTGGCCTCGCCCGTCGATGAGGCCCTGCCCCAAGTAGCAGACTCTCTCGCAGAGCAGGAAGCCGAAGGAGCGGTGATCGTGCCGGGAGCCTTGCTGCGCGCGACACCTACCACACTGCGACTGCGAGAGTTGGTGGCGACAAAGCTCGGCCCGATTCAGTCTCTGGATGTCGAGTCCATCGGGACATCCGTGTCGGTCGATTCACGGATGATCGAGCTGATCGACTGGTGCCGGTCGTTGCTCAACTCCACGGTCAGTCAGGTCCACCGGAAATCACGGTCTGAAGGCGAAACGCTGGTCATGAGTTTTGGTCGTCGATCGGCATCCACGCTCCTGGTGCCTGCCGAGATTCGCCTCCGCAGTCAAGCACCGAGTGCGGGGCCAGAACCGAGTGTGGTGTCACCGCCGCCCATCGCAGATGCGATGTTTCCTCATGTTCGCATCCACTGCCAGAACGGCGAGGCGAAACTGGTGAGCGAGACGCATCTCCGCTGGAGTACCTCGACCGAGACCGGCGATGAAACGCTGGATGGGGATCGCCCAGCCGAGCAGGTGCTTCTTGATCTGTTCCTGCGACGAGTCGTCGGCGGCGTCGTCCCCGTCCCCAGCTGGGCCGAACTCGCGGAAGCCTGCCGCCTTTGGCAAAGTGTGAATCCGACGTGACATGGGGCCAGTGCCCAGGGAAGAGATCTGTACCACGAGATTCTCTCGGTCTCAAGCTCCGCTTCGCCCGCAGGCCAGACCCCGTTCCCCACAACCAACAGTCCCAGAACTCTCCCGAGAGCTCCCGCGCGCGCGGGAGGGGCGATCTCCGCAGACTGAGCGGTTAGGACATGGTCCAAAACAACTTCTCGTTTTGATTCATAGGAGTTGAACAGAAGGGAACGAAGGGAGCGAAGGATCAAGTTCGTAGTCTCTTCGTTTCCTTCGTTCCCTTCTGTTCAAAATCAAACCGGGAAGTTGTTTTGGACCAGGCCCTTAAGTAGGCGTCGAAGCAGAGCTCGGGGATAATCGGTCCCAAGCGGAGCTGGGGACGGAGAACAAACTCTGTCTAAAAACTGAAAACTGAAAACTGACGACTCAAATAAAAAAAGCGCGGCAAGGTCCCCTCAAAGCTTCCCAGCTTTTCCTTGCCGCGCTCCGGATGTTTCACACGTGCCCGCTCGTCGTCGGTCGCTGATCGGCCTCTGGAGAGAGGCCAACGGGGAGGTCATCCCGCCGCGTTCCGTTCGTCGTTGGGCGAACACGCTTGAACTTAGGTCGGTGCGGACCGCCTGTCAAAAAGAATCCACCCCGGACGACTTTGACTGATCGATCTCGTTGTTACATTCGGAATATCCGGAGTCCGCTTGCCGGACGGACCTCGGACCACGATGATCTGGGCACATCCCTCTTGCCCATCGCCTCCTCTACGGTATGTGCCGTTTGGGCGGGAGATCGTCCGCACGCCCGACGCCAGGACCACTCGATGATTCGCTCACTGTTGATTGCCGGTGTCAGTTCACTCCTGGGGAGTCTTTCCGTCTTCGCAGCTGACCCGCCCGCATCGGTGCCACTCACTGCCGAGGTCCGTGCGGAGCTGGTGCAGGAGATTGTCGGACTGCGAGCGGCACTCAAAGCATTGCAATCGGAGAAACCGGATGTGCGACAGCTCGTGGATGCTGAAATCGGGATTGAAGCGGTTGACCGGTCGATGCGGTTCGAAGAGCTGACCAAGAAGAACTCGCCCGCCCAGGCCCGCGCGATCCTGGCCGTTTCGAAGCAGCGGATCGAGGTTCTTCGCTCGGGTCCGGCAACCTGGGGGCAAACACCCGGTCGTACGGTGTTGGGCTATCGCTCTCGCGTGGATGACACTGCTCAGCCGTACGCCTTGGCCCTCCCCATCGGATATCAGGAGAAGGGCATCAACCGCCTCCCCCTGTATATTGAGCTGCATGGCCGGGGCGAGCAGAGCGAAGTCCCGTTCTTCGCCCAGCACGAAGGCAAACCGGCCCCAGCTGGGCAGACCTACCTCAAGCTGGATGTCTTCGGGCGTGGCAACAATGCCTACCGTTATGCGGGCGAGGCCGATGTGTTCGAAGCTCTGGCCGATGTGATTCGCCGTTATCGAGTCGACGAACGCCGCATCGTGCTGTGGGGGTTCTCGATGGGCGGGGCCGGGTCGTGGCACATCGGGCTGCACTACCCGGCGAAGTGGTGTTCGGTCGGACCGGGGGCGGGGTTTGTGGACTTCTATAAATACCAGAAGGTCGAGCAGGTACTCCCCGCGTTTCAGGACCGCACTCTCCGCATCTACGACACGACCAGCTACGCGATGAACCTCGCAAACGTCTCGCTCGTCACCTATGGCGGCGAGGTCGATCCGCAATTGGCAGCTAGCACCACCATGCGAGATCTCGCCGGACAACTGAATATTCCGGTCAACGTCATCATCGGTCCGATGATGGGCCACAAGTTCGACGATGCGAGTAAGGCCGCTTTCATGGCCTTCCACGAGGTGAACGCGAAGCGTGGCCTCCCCGAGTCAACCGACCGCCGCAAGGTGCGATTCACGACCTGTACCGTCAAGTACAACGAGTGCGACTGGCTGCGGATCGAGGAGCAGACGGTGCCGTATGAAGAGTCGATTGTCGAATCCGAGATGGAGGGAGACGACACGCTGCACCTCGACACCGACAACGTCAACGCGCTGAGCGTCTCCCGCACGATCGCCGACAAGCTCTCCATCGACGACAGCCTCGACTTCCCGCTCACCGAGGCGGCGTCCGGTCGTCTCCCCGAGGTCTACTTCGTCAAAGAGAACGACGCCTGGCAACTGCTCGACTATGACGACTCGATCGCGTTCGCCGAGCCGACCGAGCCTCGCAAGCGGCACAACCTCCAAGGTCCGATCGACGACGCCTTCTCGCAATCGTTCGTCTGCGTGCGCGGCACCGGCACGCCCTGGTCGAAGAGCCACCAAGCCTACGCCGACTGGAACCTCGCAAGGTTCCAGAAAGAGTTCGACCAATGGATGCGCGGCCAGGCCCGCACCATCGATGACACTGCTGTCACCGATGAGCTGATCGAAAACCACAACCTCGTGCTATTCGGCGACCCCGGCTCGAATGCCGTCCTCGCCCGCGTGATCGAGAGCCTACCGCTCGACTGGACCAAAGAGGCCGTGACCTTCAACGACACCAGCTACAACCCCGACCTACACAGCGTGGCCCTGATCTTCCCGAACCCGTTGAACCGCAGTAAGTACGTCGTTCTGAACACTGGCCACACCTTCCACGAGAAGGACTTCAAAGCCTCGAACGCCCAACTCTACCCCCGCCTCGGCGATGCCGCCGTGCTGCGCTTCCGGGCCGACAAGAAGACCGGGTTCTCGGAGGAGATCGTGACTGGGGAGATCTTCAATACGCAGTGGGAACTGGCGGAGTAGTGGCCCGTCCACATGAGCATCAGAGGTCGCTGCGTTCGCCAGAACGCGAGGAGCTCGCTGACTCGTCGGGTGACTGTTGGCAGGAACCGGCTGGCTGGAGTGATGTGTTCAGGGGGACATTCTCGTCCTCGGCCCTCTACCGTCCATTGGAGAATGCACGTCACACCTCCCACTCTCGGATTGGCGGGCATCGCTGGTTACTTGTAAGATCAGGGCGTCGAGACTTCACAACCGTTGACATTTCGCAAGGTTCTCGCATGCAATGGCGACCGATGTTTAGAGCAGCCTTGATCCTCGTCGCGTTCAGCGCGAGCCTGCGGGCCGAGGAACCACTCTCGTACAACCGCGATGTGCGGCCAATTCTGGCGGCGAACTGTTTCGCCTGTCACGGGCCGGACAGTGCCTCACGCAAGGCCGAGTTGCGTCTCGATAAGAAAGCGATCGCCGAAGAGATGCAGGCGATCGTGCCGGGCAAACCCGAGGAGAGCGAGATCCTCAAGCGGATCATGTCCCATGATCCCGATGAGGTCATGCCTCCCCCCGAGTCGAAGAAGACGATCACACCCGCCCAGATTGACATCCTCAAACGCTGGATCGCCAGCGGTGCCGAATACCAGCCACACTGGTCGTTCATCGCCCCCGTCCAACCTCCAGTCCCACAGGTCAAAAACGCGAAGTGGGTCAAGACTCCCATCGACAGCTTCGTCCTCGCCAAGCTGGAATCGGTCGGTCTAGAACCGGCAGCTGAGGCGGACCGCCGTACTTGGGCGCGGCGGGTGAGCTTCGACCTGACGGGTCTGCCTCCCACGCCTGAACGAGTTGCCGCTTTCCTCGCCGACACCGCTCCGAATGCCGACGAGAAGTATGTGGATGAGCTGCTGAGGACTCCGCAGTGGGGCGAGCAGCGGGGGCGTTACTGGCTCGACTATGCCCGCTATGCCGACACGCACGGCATTCATTTCGACAACTACCGCGAGATGTGGTCGTACCGCGACTGGGTCATCAACGCGTTCAATCAGAACATGCCGTATGACGTGTTCACGATGGAAAGTCTGGCGGGCGATCTGCTGCCCAACCGCACTGTCGAACAGCAAGTCGGCTCGGGCTTTAATCGCTGCAATATGACGACCAATGAGGGCGGCATCATCGACGAAGAGTACCTCGTCCTCTACGCCCGCGACCGCACCGACACGGTCGCTCAGGTCTGGCTGGGAATGACAGCGGGCTGTGCCGTGTGCCACGACCACAAGTTCGACCCGCTCTCGCAGAAAGAGTTCTACGAGCTGGCCGCGTTCTTTAATAACACGACACAGGGGGCCCGCGATGGCAACATCAAAGACTCCCCTCCAATCATCCCCGTCCCGCTCGCCACGGATACGGCTCGCATCGTGTCTCTCAATCAGGAACTCCCGGTCGCCCAGACCCGCGTCGAGGCTCGCAAGGGAGCGGCCCGCCCGGACTTCGAGACGTGGCTGACCTCGGCCAAACCGGATGAGTTTGGCCAGCCGGTCTCCAACGAGGGACTGCATTTGCGGGCGGCTCTCAATGAAGGGCAAGGCACCTCGACCCAGTTCACGATCAACGACAAGCCCCGCGACGTGACGCTCTTCGATAAGGCGAGTTGGAAGCCGGGTAATGCAGGCTCCCAGTCGATCGAAGTCACTGGCGGAGCGGCCGTCGAGATCGCCGATGCTGCCGACTTCGAATCCGATCAGTCATTCTCCTACGCTGCCTGGATCAAGCTCCTCCCCAACGATAGTCAGGGGGCCATCGCCTCGCGCATGGACAAGGCGAACGGCTATCGTGGCTGGGACTTCTGGGTTCAGGGACGCCGGGTCGGGACGCACATCATCAACGCCTGGAGCGGCGACGCTCTCAAGGTCGTGTCGAAGGCCCAAGTGACCGGCAACGAGTGGACGCATGTGGCCGTGACCTACAACGGATCGAAGTCCGCTGCCGGGGTGAAGATCTACATCAACGGCACGGTGCAAGAGAACCTCGTCGAGTCCGACACGCTCAAGGGGTCGATCAAGACGACCGTCCCGTTCAAGATCGGTCAGCGGAACGACTCCGACCCGATCTCGGGGCTGGGCCTGCAAGACCTGCGGCTCTATCAGCGGGAACTGAAGCCGGATGAGATCGCCTCCCTCGGCAAGTCCGCTTTGTTTGCTGCCATCGTTGCCAAGCCCGCCGACCAGCGGACCGCTGCCGAGAAGGACGAACTGTTCACGTGGTGGCTCGATGCCAAAGACAACGAGTACCGCACCGCGACGGGCGACCTCGCCAAATTGGCAAAGGAGCAAGCCGACATCAAGGCTCGCGGCACCATCGCCTATGTCATGCAGGAGAAAACCGACCCCGCGATGGCCTTCATTCTGCAACGCGGTGACTACGACAAGCGAAAGGACCAAGTCACAGCTGGTACTCCCTCGGTCCTGCCCGCCTTCCCCGCCGACGCTCCGCGTAATCGCCTGGGGTTCGCGAAGTGGCTGCTCGCCCACGAGCATCCGCTGACCGCTCGCGTGACGGTCAACCGCTTCTGGCAAGAGATCTTCGGCACCGGAATCGTGAAGACCACGGGCGACTTCGGCGTCACCGGAGAACTTCCGGTGAACCAGGAACTGCTCGACTGGCTGGCGGTTGATTTCCGCGAGCATGGTTGGGATGTGCAGCGGCTGTTCAAGCAAATCGTGCTGAGTAGTGCCTATCGGCAATCGGCCCTCACGACGAAGGAGAAACTGCAGAAAGATCCGGACAACCGGTTGCTCTCGCGCGGCCCGCGCTTCCGTATGGATGCCGAGATGGTCCGCGACGGAGCCCTCGCTGCCAGCGGGCTGCTCGTCCCCAAACTCGGTGGTCCGAGCGTGAAGCCGTACCAGCCGCCCGGCGTCTGGGAGGCGATCGCCATGGATGTCAGCAACACCCGCAGCTACCAGCGCGACACCGGCGAAGGACTTTACCGGCGGAGCATGTATACCTTCTGGAAGCGGATGGCTCCGCCCGCCTCAATGGACATCTTCAACGCCACGAATCGCGAGCAATGCACGATCCGCCGCGAGCGGACCAATACTCCGCTACAAGCCCTCGTGACCCTCAACGACGAGCAGTTCATCGAAGCCGCCCGGCACTTGGCCCAGCTGGCCTTGCTCGCGAAGTCCGGCACGACGGATCGCGTCGACTTCATCAGCGAGCGGTTGCTCTCGCGGTCCTTTCGCCCCGAAGAGCGAGCCATCATCGAGTCCTCGCTCGCTGACCTGACCGTGCAATATCTCGATCAGCCCGAGGCCGCGAAGCAGCTCATCACCTACGGCGAGTCGAAGGCCGACGCGAGTCTGGAACCGGGCACGCTGGCTGCCTGGACGATGCTGGTGAATGAGTTGATGAACCTGGATGAGATGCTGAATAAGTAGGGGATGGCTGATGGCTGATGGCCAGAAGCGTTAGCAACCTTGCTCCCCTCTGGCCATCCGCCAAGAGCCATCAGCCATCAGCCAATAGCCTCCGACCTCCGACCTCCGACCTCCGACCTCCCCACTCCCGACTCCCCCGATGGCGAAGACTCTCTCCGAATATCTCGATTCGCTCGATGAGCGGAAAGACCTGATCTTCCCCAAGGCTCCTCGCTCGAAGCCGATCAAGGCCACTCCGTCGATCAAGCCGCTCCCGGATACCAAGGTCGTCCTCTGGAGCGTCTACGGCACGCTGCTCACGATCGATTCCGGTCAGTTGCTGCATCAGCACCCGCAAGAACTCCGCATGCAGATCGCTCTGCAGAAGACGATCGAAGAGTTCAAGATGTGGTTCAGCATGTCCCGCAAACCGGGGCAGCCGTGGGTCTACATGCTGCAACAGTACAGCAGCATCGTCGAAGAGCTGCGGATGCTCGCGACAGCTCAGAAGGGGGATACCCGCGAGGTCGACTCGGCTGTCGTGTGGGCCAAACTGATCGAGCGGTTGCAACGAAACGAATACAACTGGGACGAAAGTCTGTACGGTGGGCTTGAGGCGCTGGCCGCGAAGGTGGCGTACTTCTTCCACGCGATGCTGCAAGGGGCTGAGGCGTTTCCCGGCTGTGCCGAGACGCTGGCCCGGCTCCCCCAGGCCGGAATCCGACAGGGGCTACTCGATGATGTCCAGCAGTTCACGCTGGCTCAACTCGTCCGCGCGATGCGGAAGCAGGGGGGCGAAGGGAACCTCGCAGCGCTGTTCTCGCCGGAGTTGTCGGGCCTCTCGTATCAGCTGCAGGTCCGCAAGCCCTCCCCGTCGTTGTACGCCACAGTGGCTGCGAAATGTGCAGCTCGCGGCTTCGAGCCGGGTCAGGTGCTGTACCTGACCAACCGCCTGACCGATGACTTGGGGATGGCGAAGAAGGTCGGCTTCAAGACCGGCCTGATGGTCGTCGACGAAGCGTGTACGGAACTCTCCTCCGCCGACCTCAAGAACCCGGAGTACCGCCCCGATCGCCTGCTGACCGACCTGCGGCAAGTGCTGGACATCGTCGGGGCGTAGGGCGAGCGACCGGTGGATGGCCTCCACAACAAAATCGGAGCGTGGCATAGACGAGCCTACGGCTACCGAAACTACGAACACCTGAAAGAGCGACTCCTGACCCTGCACCACACGAAGTACACCCGACAAGGTGAAAACCATGGATCGGCCCACCCTCCAAATAGTCGGATGAACCCATTTTTCTGCCCCTATTTTTCTGTCTTCATCAGGTTCTGGTGAGCACAAGAGAAGCATGTCGACAGAAAAATAGGGACAGAAAAATCAGAGGACTGGACTCTGTCTGTTTTCTGAACACTGATTCTGAAACTGCCTCAGCAGCGTTGGCGGAGTCGTCGAACGGCGGTTTCTGCCGCTGCTGGCCGCTGTCTGTCGGGAGGCCGAGACTTCCGGCAGGAATTCCTGCCGGAGACTCGATCGAAATTCAAGTGGGGGCGGATCTCGATTCGATAGCGTGGAGACGCGGGGGTGTTCTGGCGAGGATGCCCGTGACCGCGACCGTCTGAAGTGCTTCTCGGGGGAGATTGTCATGGACCTGTTGCCTGCGCGTTGGCGTCGTTCGATCCGTCGGTTCAGTGGTGTGCTGTTGACCGGGGGCGCCCTGGCTGTTGGCATCGGGGGGGGGGGATGGGCAAATGAGGCTCATGCTCAGTTCCTAGGCCAGGACTTTGTGACTGGCAACGCCCAAGGTGCCACGGCGACGGGAATGAATTCCACCGCCGTCGGCAACACGGCCACGGCGAGCGGAGACAACTCGACCGCACTCGGCGTATCCTCGACGGCGAGCGGAGACTTCTCGACAGCACTCGGCCAACTCTCGATGGCGAGCGGAGTCGATACGACCGCAGTCGGCCGATTCTCGAGGGCGAGCGGAGTCCAATCGACCGCGCTCGGATCTGAATCGACGGCGAGCGGAGTTTTATCGACCGCACTCGGACAAAGTTCGACGGCGAGCGGAGCCCAATCGACCGCACTCGGACAACGTTCGACGGCGAGCGGAGTCTTATCGACCGCACTCGGCACCAGCTCGACGGCGAGCGGAGATTTCTCGACCGCACTCGGCCAATCTTCGACGGCGAGCGGACTCAACTCGACCGCACTCGGCACATTCTCGACGGCGAGCGGAAACGACTCGACCGCACTCGGCCGATCCTCGACGGCGAGCGGAGTCGCCTCGACCGCAATCGGTCGGGCGTCCACAGCCAGCGGACTCGCTTCAACAGCACTCGGTGAACAATCTGTGTCCAGCGGGGACCGGTCGACCGCAGTCGGTGAGCTGTCCGAAGCGAGTGGAGCTGACTCCACGGCCCTCGGTCAGAATGCCACAGCCAGCCAGACGAACTCCACGGCGATCGGCCAGAATTCTGTCGCCAGCGGAGAAGCCTCCACGGCACTCGGTCGGGCTTCGACGGCCAGCGGAAACTTGTCGACGGCAATCGGACACTCTTCGACAGCGAGCGGACTCGCCTCGATCGCCGTTGGCGATCTGTCGCAGGCCGTCGGCAACCGTTCGACTGCCGTTGGCCAGTTATCAGAGGCAACAGGAGAAGGCTCGACCGTCCTTGGCCAGCTATCAAGAGCAAATGGTGCAAACTCGGCCGCCATCGGCTCCGAAAGCAGAGCTGGCGGCACCCAATCGACCGCTCTCGGACACAGTTCTACCGCAAACTTCGCGAATTCCACCGCCATCGGTTCTTTAGCGACCACGACCCGTGTCAATCAGATGTCCTTGGGAACCGCCACCAATACCTACACAGCTGCGGGGATCAATTCCGCAGCGAGTCTCGCCGCGCAAACCGGGCCCACACGGGTCGTGACCTCCGATGCGGGTGGCAATCTGGCGACGGTCGACCCGAATGCCATCGTGACCAATTCCTCGGCCTTCCAAGGGCTGCAGTCCGATGTCCAGGATGCCACGGAGGGGGTGGCCATGGCCATTGCCTTGGGTGGCTCGGGCGCGATCCTGCCGGACGACAAGGACTTCGCCGCATCCCTGAACTACGGCACGTTCGATGGTCAGAATGCGATGAGCTTCAGCGGGGTCGGACGACTCAGCGAAAACATCTTCCTGAATGCGGGCGTCGGGACCGGATTGAACCAGGGCACAGTCGGCGGTCGAGCTGGTGTCACGTTCGCCTGGTGATCGAGAAGACAGACTTCCGAAGGAGTGCGGTCGCCATTCTACGCGGAACACCAGCCCCCGGCCCCAACGGGGCCTGACTCGATAGCCCAGGGCGCAGCCCTGGGAACTCGGATCTCCAACAGCCCCCCAAGGCCCAACGGGCCGTCACTCGACTCCGCACGAAGGGCGGGCAGCAGGCATCAAACATTGTTCTGCATCCTCGTCCCCTTCTTCAGCACCAAGCGTCAGAGAGGGAGTGCGTGGCGGCCCGTTGGGCCTTGATTGGTGATGGGCCATGCATTCCCAGGGCTCCGCCCTGGGCTATCGAGTCAGACCCCTTTGGGGCGATGAGTGTGATGGCAGAGGTTGTCCCTGCGTAGAATCACGAGGACAGACTTCCGAAGTCTCAGAAGACTTCGGAAGTCTTCGCATTCGCAGATCCAAGGAAGGATTGAGAGATGACGAAAAATCCAGAGACCCCGCATCCCTATCAATTGCCCATTCGTTCGATGGTGGCCCCCCTCGTGGCGGCATTCCTCACGATGACGCTGTTCGCCGGAGCGTCGTCCTTG
Source organism: Planctomycetota bacterium (assembly GCA_043718945.1). Lineage (GTDB taxonomy): Bacteria > Planctomycetota > Planctomycetia > Planctomycetales > Planctomycetaceae > TH-plancto1. The sequence goes on along the minus strand of JAYSUV010000401.1, from coordinate 18,956 downwards.
GCGCGGGCCGAGGCTCCCCCCGCGAAACTGACTGGGGAATCTCGCAATCTGGCGAACCTGCTCATTAAAAACGCCCTGATCTCGGTCAATCAGGGAAACCTGACCGGGAACTATACCGTGTTGCGAGATCTGGCCTCGCCCGGCTTTCGTCAGCTCAATACCGCTTCCGATCTGGGAGTGATCTTCTCGAATCTCCGTAAGCAAAAGATCGATCTCTCTCCGATCGTGCTGCTGGAACCGGTCATCACAGAAGCGAAGTTTGCCAAGGAGCAACAGCAGCTGCGATTCAAGGGGTACTTTCCCTCGGAGCCCGTGCAGGTGCAGTTCGAACTGATCTTTCAAATGGCGAACCCCGGAGGCTGGATGATCCACGGCATCTCCATTGGAACCGCGACCGTGGAAGCCAAGTCACGCCTCGAAGAGGAGGTGGCTGAAGAGACCATGGACGAGGCTCCCTCAGCCGCCACCCAGCCACGACCGACCGTGCGCCCCACGAGTGCTGGGAAAGCTGGGCCGCCCGTCTCCCCCACTGGCAATCGCTCGACCCCAGCCGCCGCCAGTCCCACTTCCGCCCGCCCGAAACGTTCGCCCGCCACCCCCTGAATGACTGGCGGAGACCTGGAATTGTGGGCGCGAGCGTCCGGCCCCGGCCCTGCCTACGCCTTCCGCCCCAGAATGCGGTCGAGTGAATCGGAGGTCTGATAGATCAGGGCCTCGGGGTAATGCGCATAGGGGTGGAAGTATTCAAACGTCAGGAACCCCTTGTACCCCGTCTCAGCCAGAGCCTCGGTGACAGCGGGCCAGTTGGTGGTGCCATCGAGCAGTGGCCGGAAGGTCTCCAGCGAGAAGTCGGTCCCCTTCTTGGTGAACTCTTTGAGATGCACGTTCTTTGTGCGGCTGCCGAGGATCTTGGCCCAGTGTTCGGGGAACTGGAACATCGAGATGTTGCCGGTATCGAAGTGGACGCGGACATGCTCGCTACCGAAGCTGTCGACGAAGCCATTCATCTCCATCGGCGTCATCAGGTAGCCGTTGAAGAAGATGTTCTCGATGTTGAGGCACACCTTGAGCTTCTCGGCCTGCTTCGCGAGTTGGCCCACCGCCTCGCGGGCTCTTTGATCGCACACGTCATTGGCCACCGGCTCATGATCGGTCCGCCACGGGATATGCACAGCTCCCGGCACGACGAGGACGTTCTCAACGCCCAGGTCATGCGCCGCCTGCGCGATCTTGCCCGCGAGTTCGATCCCCTGCGCCCGCTTGGCCGGATCGTTGCTGGTCAGCGGATACGGCCAGAACAGGAACGAACACAACCCGCTGATCTGGATGCCGATCTTGTCGGCCATCTTGCGAATCTCGTGGTAGTTCGCAGTCCCGTGCTTGGGTGAGAGATCGTTGTCGAGGTCATAGTTCAACTCGATGCCATCGAACCCCGCGTCCTTGGCGAGCTGCAGACACTCGCGGAGTGTCATCCGCTCCGGATACGGAAAGGCCCACAGGTTGATCGACTTGAGCATGTCGTACCCCTTCGGCGAACTCCGTCTGGCATCGGGAATGGGTGGCGAGGCCGCCGCAGCTTGAGTCGGTTCAAAAGCTAAGGCCCCGAGGCCGACAGAAGCGATCGTGGCCTGGAGTGCCTCGCGGCGAGAGAACGGAGAGAGGAGTGGGGTCATGGCGACCTGCTGCAATAAGGATGGGTGATGGGGTAAAACCATTCGCGTCGAGTTCGATGCCATTCGAAGTGTTTCTTTGCGTCTTCGCGCCTTGGCGTCTTTGCGTTGAATTCTTCAGCCCGAGTGGAACCGCAATTCGTCAGAGAAGAATTTAACGCAAAGACGCCAAGGCGCAAGGACGCAAAGGAGGGACATGATGCTCAGTCGTCTGGGGACCGCTACTCCGCCAGCCCCTTGGCGAAGGCCTCGACCGGCAGATCCTTGCCGGTGATGGCCTTGAACTGGGCGTTGATCTGGTCGACGTACACCGCTTGCGGCTCGATGACCCGGCAGCCGCGCTCGCGGGCCTCGACGAACAGGGGATGCTCGCGCGGGGGGTCGGAGACATCCAGCACCGCGTGGTTCGCCCGGAACAGCGACGGGTTCACGTTCCCGGCGTGCTGACCACACTCCAGATTGCGATCAGCGAGCACGATCACGTCGGCCAGTGTGTCGTACAGCTGGGCGAACGGCACCAAGCGGCAGCCGTTGGCGGTGGCGATCTTCTGCGACTCCTTGTCCTTGGGGCCACAGATGCTGACCATGCCCTTGCGCTGGGTGACGCCGTAGACCATCGACTGGGCCATCCCGCCGTTGCCGAGAACCAACACGTTCTGGCGTTCCAGAGCACGCTTGCCCTCACCGCTCGCGACCGAGCCTTCGAGCGCTCGCAGCCCGCTCCGCCACAGCGTGTTGTAGCCGTGCCATCCCTCGTCGCGCCGCAACAGCAGATCGATGTACTCGCTCTGGGCATCGTGCTTGTCGATATGCTCGGCCAGCGGCAACAGCTTCTGCCCGTTCCCTTCGCTGACGAGGATCGCCTTGATCTTGAGGGCGTCGAGCATCTTCTTGAGCATCTTCACATCGCCCAGTTCGATCGGCAGGCAGCGTACGTTGACGCCGATCTGCTTAAAGGCGGCGTTGAGGATGCGCGTGGTGATCGACTGCGTCTCGCCAAACCCGGCGATGGCGATGAACACCGTCGACTTATCAATCTCGCGGCAGGCGTACGTCTCATCGAGTTCAAACACCGTCGCCTGTCCGGGAAAGGCTTCGAGTCCTTGCTCCAAGGCTGCGTAGATCCACGGCGAGCCGTACTTCTGACCGAGCAGCGAGAACGTCAGGTCGGCCCGTCCGAGTCCCATCCCGACAATCGGAAGCCTTCGTTTCTGGCTGACTGCGACCAGCAGCGGCCACGCATCGTCAATCGTCGGCGTCGGCCAGGTGAACTTGACGATGTCGGCATGGGCATTGGCCGCCTCATCGAAGATCGAATCGATGTCGGACTCGGGATGATCCATGCGGGTGAAGCTGATGACCCGCTGGGTCTTGCCGAAGCGGGGGATCTTGGGAGCGGTGTCGAGGTCGAGTTCGATATAGGCTGGCCCCGCGACGATCGCCTGCCGCAGGAGGGCCATGCGTTCCATCTCGGTGCCATCGAACTTCCCGCCGTCCTGCTTGCGGCGGCAGGAGACAATGATCGGCTTATCGAACCCAGTGATCAGGTCTTTGACATCCGGCTCCTTGATCAGATGGTCGAGGGCCAACTCGACCACGTCGGCGTAGCGGCAGGCGTTGAGGATGTCGACCTTGGCCAAGGTCCGCGATGTCGGAGCAACAGTGATGCAGATCATGGGAGTCCGCCGGAGTGGGGAACGATGAGAGGGTCGAAGAATGAAAGGAGTGATCGACCGATCTGACGATATTCGCACACGGGTTGGGGAATTGCCACTCGTGCGGGATGAGAATGGGGTTCTGTGTACGTGAAGCCATGAGGGAGGAAACTCGGAGTTCAACGCAAAGACGCCAAGGCGCGAAGTCGCAAAGAATTAAAGTTGTCCTCTTTGCGTCCTTGCGCCTTCGCGTCTTTGCATTGAATTCTTACTACGCTCTCACGCCGTCGGACGCCGCGTCATCCACACGCCGAGCGAGACGCACACAGATGCGAACCCGGCGCTGACTGCCAAGCTGACCGGCAGAGATGGGAGACCTTCAGTGCCTCCTTGGCCAATTACATGCCGTAGCGCTGCCAACCCGTACGACAGCGGATTGACCGCCACGACCCAGCTGAGCCAACGACTGCCGTTGGGCGGGAAGAAGGCCCCCGAGAGGAGCCACATCGGCATGAGTAACACGCTCATGACCCCGTGGAAGCCCTGGACCGAATCGATCTTCCATGCAAACAGAAACCCCAGCCCCGCCATCCCCAATCCGGTGAGGAACAACACTCCGGTCATCGCCAGCGACTGAACCAACGAGAACCCCAGCGACATCTCCGGAGCCAGCCCGACGTACTGCAAGAGCGGGGCCGACCAGAGGAACAGCAGTGCCTGCGACAGGGCGAGCAATGCCCCTCCGCACAGCTTCCCCAGCACCAGCGAGAGCCTCGGCACCGGCGAGGCCAAGACCCCTTGCAGGAACCCTTCGTTGCGGTCCTGGATCACCGAAATCGACGAGAAGATCGACGTGAACAAGACGATCATCAGCGCAGCGCCCGGCAGGAAATACTCCTGAAACGAAACGCTCCCGCCCGATGAAGCTGTCCCGCTCAGCCCCGCACCGAACAGCACCCAAAAGATCACCGGTTGAGCCAGCGCCCCGACGACGCGCGACCGCTGACGCAAGAATCGCACGAACTCGCGCTCGACCAGCGTGGCGATCGGAAGGACGTACGAGCCGTAGAATCCGGGACCGCGAGCGGAGACTTCCAGAGAGTTCATGAAGAGCTTGTCAGTTCCGTTTCGAATCGCAACATTCGATCACGAGTTGTCGGGCTGAGCCACAGCCGCAATTGTGGAGAGCCGAATCTTGACTGACAATGATACCTAAAAAACAAAGAGAGGATCACCCTCTCCGTCCGGTGTCCAATGGTCGGGAAAGCAGCAGCTTAGGACACCGGTCACTAAGCTGCTGCCTGTTCAGTATCCAGATGTGGCGGCGGATACCCGTAGCGGTCGAAGGCAAACTTCACTCGTTGGTAGATCCGCTGCATCACTTCGGGATCGTCTTCGAACTTGTTCTTCTTGTATTTGCGAAGCGTGTCGACTTGCGGTTCGAGCACGGCCTTCAAACCCTCGAACCCCGACAACCCCAGCGTGCTGTACATCTTCTGCATCTGGCCCAGCGGATCGGCCTCCAACTCCTCGAAGCAGACCTCATGCAGATTCCCGTCGGGGACGAGCAGGCGGTCACGCTCATAGGTGCGGAAGCAGTTTTCGTAAATGGTCATCACTTCTTCGGACATGTCTTCCGTCTGATTCCGACCGAGGGCATTCTCCTCGAAGATCGTTTTGCGGAAGTGGACGCTCGATTTGATGACGGCGTAAGGATTGCGGTAGATGTAGACAAACTTGGCGTCCGGGAACATCTCCAGGAGAAGCTTGGTCCGAAACGTGTGCGAGGGAGACTTGAGGACCACGGGCTTGCCGGTCTTGAGTGTCACCTTTTTCATCAGCAAGGTCAGAGCGGCTTTCCACTCCTCCAGTTCGCTGGGAGTCAGTCCTTTCTGCACGTCAAAGAACCGGTCGATCTTGCGCGGGCTATGCTGAAAGATGGGGAGCAGGTAGGGTGAATAGCCAGTCATTACACACAGGGCGAATTCGTCTTCCTGCGGCAGGTCGAAGCGAATTCCCATGTTGTCCATCGGGCGGGTCTTGGGCAGCAGTGGCGAGGCAATCTTCGATCCCAACCATTCCGTGGTCAGGAAATGCCCCGGAAACATCGTCTGATACAAGCTCACGTAGCTGAACTGGGGGTCCGAGGTGATGAGGTTATGGAGCAGTGTCGATCCGCTGCGCCAGTGACCGAGGACAAAAATCGGAGGTTGCTTGATCTGGGTTTCGCGAAGCTTCCGGCCAAACCGGATGTTCTCCACCAGCGACATCAACGAGTTGTAAACCGCCATACCCGGTAGCAATGCCAGTCGAGACCAGCGGCACGGATGCAATTCTGGCCCGAGCATCGCCACACGAGCCATTTTCGAAATCGTTAACCCCAACCAGAGGGTAAACGGCCCCTGTGTGGAGACTTTCGGAGCGGAAGCTCCCTTTCCGGATTCCGTGTTGGCTGACATGGAGAGACACTCCGACCTAGAGGCGACCCGGAGAAACACTCCCCCCTCACCATCGACCATGAGGGAATATCGCATGACGAACTCTGGAGATCCCTCCTCGCATGGTGCGAAGTGTCCCGCCAGACCGTAGGTCTATTCCCGCAGATTGCATCACCCCAGACTGCCCAACTTTTCCGCTTTCGTCAAGTCTGCGGGTGACAGTGAGTTTCCCATCCCACTTCCGGCCTCCCCGAGAGTGCCACGAGATTGCGACTGACAAGAATCTCTGCGCGACTCTCGAGCTTGCTGAAAGTCTCATGTCCGCTCGTACTCCCATGACAAAAGCACGCTTCGAATTCGAAGCGTGCTTCATTCCGTGACGGGATTCGTTGACCCACACTTCTTATGGGACGTTGTTCACGTTTCCAGTGTTGATCGGAGCAAAGAAGGTCTGGCCCAGCACGTTGTTCGTACCAGTAATCGGTGCATTCCACCCATTCAAGAACACACCCAGCGTCGAGACCGGGATTCCCGCGTTAATCGTGTTGTTCAGATCGTTCGTGTTGACATCGAAACGCGTGATGATGTCACGATTCGGACTCGCTTTGATCGCGTCGGCAGCGACGATGACACCGCCCGTGACCGTGGGATTCAACTGAGTGGTGATGTTCGGCTGGACATTGTCGCCAAAGGCCAGGAACAGGAACGCCATGGGGTCGAGCCGCACAGTATCCACCAAGTTTTCACCCTGATTCACGCTATCCAGCGGCGGTGCCACAAGGGCGTTCGTGATGGTCCGAGTCAGGAATCCGTTGTTCGCGTTCCCCGTCATCGTGTTCCCACGCACAATCGTGCGGTTGCCCAACGTTCCCAGGCGTGTTCCCGCACCAATCGCGAGATCCACTCCGTCCAAGCCGTTGAACCGGATCAGGTTGTTCGTGAGGCTCAGGTTCGAAGTAAAGTCGACGAAGTTGGGATCGGCCCAATGATTGCCTGGGAGGAAGGGATTGTCAGGATCGGTCGTCTCGTTGGTTCCGTCGGCGTTCCCATCGCGGTCAGGAAACACAACCAGACGATTCGTGAGCATGCTTTCCGCCAGCAGCACCATCCGGAAGCCATCGCCTCCGTTGTTCTGAATGGTGTTGTTGTCGAAATTGAAGCGGGCCCCGTTGTCACTCACTTCGATATCCACCCCGTCACCGACGTTGGTGGAGAACTGTGTCTGGCCGATGATGCTGTCCGTCACGTTGACGTTCAGGGTGGTGCCACCGATGAAGAAGCTGTTGTAGTCGATGTTCATCCCGTCACCCCCAAAGTCAACAAACGTGCTGTTGTCGACCGTGAGATTGGCCGTCCCGCCCGTGAGTTGGCCATCTGAGTTGTAGGACAGCCCATGTCGGCTCACCCCACCGGTGACCCGATTCCCCGAGGCCAGCGTATTGTTGACGTTCAAGTCGATCGAGCCGAGACCGGTTTGAGCCACGCGGATCGCGTCGTTGCCGTTCTGGGCGATCACGACATCCGGAGCATCCGGGAACACATCCGCACCTGGCCCCGCCCCAGAGGACGCAGGGTTGCCGATGTTGACCACCATCACACCTCCTAGGCTCTGGTCAACCACCGAGACTCCGTTGACTTCGTTCCCCGAGATGATCGCTTGTTGCGTGTTCCCCGTGATATCCACGCCAAGCTGGGAGATGTCGTTCATGGTCAACACGATCCCATCTCCCCCGTGTCCGGTGATGATGTTGCCATCAAACTGGGCGTTGGCTCCCCCGAAAACCCCGAAGACTGAGGCATTGTTGGTCGTGACCGAGACCCCGTTGTTCTGCGTTCCCAGTCCCTGGATCACATTGGAAATCAGATCCACATTCGTCTGGGAATCGTCGTTGGTCACGACATTCACCCCATTGCCCACGGTTGTGGTGCCGTTGCCGCTGATGGTGTTTTGCCCCACGGTGATGCTGGTGGACACTCCGGCGGGAGTCGAACCCCCACCGCTAATCACGTTGATGCCGTGGTTCGTATTCCCCGTGATTGTATTGCCGAGGACAGGATCAACTCCCAGTCCGCCGAGGGTTCCGATAATCGAGCGGATGATCGCATCCCCCTCTCGTTGAATCTGAATCCCATCACCCAGGTTGCCGGTGATCGTATTCCCTGTCACGAGCAGCCCTGGCAAAGCGGGATTTCCGGTCGCATGAATCTGGGACGCGGCATTCGCCAGCACCCGGATTCCATCATCCGCGTTCCCCGTGATCGTGTTATTCAGCACTTGAGCATTGAACAGACGCGACGTGTCTGTGGTGCGGAACACCACACCGTCTCCGGCAAAGTCGACGCTCGGTCCATCCAGAGCATTGGTGATGATGTTGTTCTGAATCACCACATCGGCAGTCGATGCACCGGCCAGATCGACATCGATGTTCGCGTCGGAGTTCCCCGTGATCGTATTGAGATTCAACGGGTCCGCATCGCCGATGTCGATGTTCAAGTCCCCCGTCCGCAGTCCGAGAACCTGAATCCCAAACTCCTGGGTATTGCCGACTGCTCCCGAGATTGTGTTCCGCAGGATCAGAGCCTGAACTCCGCCTCCTGGCAGTGCCCCGGTGTTATCCGCGAGAATCGAGATTCCCGCAGCTGTATTCCCGTTGATGATGTTGTCGGTGATTCCTCGTCCATTCACGACGCTGTTGTAGTCAGCCAAGCTGCCCGGCTCCATTGCGGTGATGAGAATCCCGTTGAGCGTGTTATCCGAGATCACGTTGTTGACGATCGATCCCTGAGCCGTCGCACCGTTGACGGCCAGCACGTTGATGCCGTTCTGTGCGTTACCAGTGATGGTGTTCACCAGCCCAGCCAGCGTGCCAATGTCGGAATCCACGAGGCTTCCGAGTCCATCCGACACCACCGTAATTCCATCGCCCGCTGTGGCTCCGGTAATCGTGTTGCCGACGACACTGTCGAGGGTGACGTTCCCCCCCGCGACCGCACTGATGAAGACGTTACTCTGGTCGTCATTCGGAGTCGGTAGAAGCGTCGGTCCGCCGTTCCCCGTGATGATGTTGGTCGTCAGATCAGACACGACAACAGTCGATCCCGCCCCGTTGGCCGTGAACTCCAACCCGGACCGGCGATTGCCAGTGATCGTGTTGTTGAGAATGACCGGGTCCGCGACCAGATGCAGCGGGCCAATCGGTACGGGGTCCGCGAAGACAATGTCGCCGCCCACCGTCGAGGTGAACGCGATTCCCTGGCCAAGTCCGCCAGTCACGACGTTGTTCGAGAAGGTTTCGATATCGATCAAGCCGGTCACGGCGTTGATGATCATGCCACCCGAAGCCGCATCGGTGCTGCCCGTAACCGTATTCCGAGCTGCATCCAGTCGAATGTGACTTCCAGCCCCTTGAGCAGTCAGCAGAATCCCGGTCTCCGAGTTCGTGATCGTGTTATCCAGGATTCCCGTGAACGGAATCGCTGTGGAGGCATTGGCCAGGATCTCTGTCCCCGCGTTGGCGGTCACAATGATTCCCGCTCCCGGTTCGAGCAAGCCATTGCCGTTCAAGTCTTCGCCCGGATCGATGACACCGTCTCCATCAATGTCTTCCCCGGTCAGTCCGGTGATGGTGTTGTTGCGAACGGACAGATTCAGCGCACTCGCTCCGGTCCCCGCCGTTTGCGTGATACGGATGCCATCCGTTACACCGATATTGGGGATGGTTCCCGTCGTTCCATTGATCGTATTGTTCGCCACGATCCCGATGTTGTCATTGAATCCCTGCGAGCGAGAGATCGGCATCGTGCTCGGTCCCGACGCTGCCGGGGTCGTGTCGCTGTTGATGTTGATCGCCGTGAACGCACTCTGGATCGTGTTGTTCGTGACGACAAAGCTATCGACTGAACGAGGAACCAGGGCAGCGTTCACACTCGCGATGCCGTCCGCTGACCGCCCCGCATCGATCGTGAATCCAGTGACTTCCGTGAAGTTCCCGTTGATCCGCACCACGGGTGTGCCGACATTGCCAGAGTTAGACAGAAAGGGGTTGGCCCCCACCGACTGCGCGGCTCCATTCGCAAATCCAGGCAGATTGAACGCGGTCAATCCATCGCCCCGATCCCGAGCCCGGTATTCATGGACCGAGCCATCCGCCAGGGTGCCCGTGCCGAGCAGACGCTGGCAATTCAACACTTCAATGGTGGTGTTCAGGTCCACATCGCTGCCATCCACCACGTTCCGTCCGACATAGATGATGTCAAACGGGGTGCGCTGCGCTGTGGTCAGATTCATGTAATCCTGGATGCTGCCGAACGGATTCAAGACCGAACCGGCTGCCACCCCATTCACAGCTGTGGGGTCGATGTGGGCCACTTGAATCGGGCTGCCGTCCTTCGGGTCCCGGAAGAACTGAGTTTCCGCCACAGCATTGGTCGCGGTTGACACTCGGTAAGGACGCTTGACCGAAGCCAGCAGCTTTTCATGACCCCGATTCGGGCGCAACCAGCGGGTCTGCCGACCGTTGGGGATCGTCACTTCGAGGTTGATGCTGGTGTTCGTTCCAAAGACCTTGTCATTGGAGACAACGGTGTTGATCCAGAAGTCTTCCGAGACCTGCAACTCGAACCGCCCAGAGATACCCATCGAACTCTTAGCACTCGAGGTGTTCGCCACCAGTCCGTACCCACCGATGGCCCATTCCGCTCCGTATCGACCGAGCAGCGGAACCGGCGAGGCGACTTCGAGCTTGTAGTCCTGGTAACTGGTCTCACGCAGGAAGTTGAACCGATACGCAATGTTGTTCCCCTGGAAAAACGGAGTTCCAAAGGCGTTCGTGGTGTAGAACGTGTTAAAATCGTTGAGCGGCATATTCGCGTTAAAGCGGGCGCTGAAGTACCGTCCGAGGCTCTCGAGGCTCACTCCCATCTGGTTGTAGGCGGCCCGATGACCCGCATCGTAATCCCACCAGCCCGACACACCGTAGACACGATCATCGGCCGGATCAAAGAACCGATAGCCCAAGCCGACATTGAGGCCCCCGTTTCCGGAACCGCTCATGTTGACGCGAGGATTCAGGAAGATCAGGCTCTGTTCCCCGTCCGTCGAAAGCGGAATAAACGCATTGATGTTCGAGTAGCCTCCGTCATACCCAGAGGCTTCCATGCTCTGGTTGCCCACCCGCCACTGGATGTCGCTCAGATTGTGCGGCGAGGCAAATCCGACGCCTCCATTTTCCGCGTAGTATCCGCCTAGGTTCCCGCCGAGGGCGTCTTCAAAGACATCCCCGGGATCGACGGCGAATTGGCTCTGTTGAATCCCGGTCCCCGTCGCACTGGCCGAGGCGCGGCCCATCTGGACCGACCCCTCCTCCGAGTACGTGGGCGACTGGCCACGCATCGTCACAACCCCAGCCTCATTCGGGCTTTGAGCCAATGCTGTGCTGGTCACAAGAGCGGCCGCAACAGTTCCCAGCCAGCGCTTCCAGGTCTTCTTCATTGATGGCTCCAGCTTCCTGCTGTGTCTGTCGGGTGAGTGCCGCATGCAGCACACACCGTCATGCCCCGGAGTGGCGACTGTTCGCACTTGCGACAGTTCCGCCGTCTGAGGGGACTCTCCCTGGCCAACCCTTCGGCATTCGCTGCCGAACTGGGTCGATGAGGCAAATCAGTCAAGCGAGACTGATTCTGCCGCTAGAGACAGTTACTCTGAGTTTTCGGCCTGTACGGGCAGAAAAGTTAAACGGAAATGCCGTTTGGATTGACTTTGACGGTTCTCCGGATTGTTCTCGCCGCTCTCCACACAGTCAGACTGTCCACATCTCCTTACTTGAAAATGGGTTGCAGCGTATCGTTCGTATTCTCAAAACTCCCCCCGTTCTCCGGGAATAACTTCTGCTCGACTCGCTCTCTACTGTTCGAAAGACCACAGCTGAGAACATGCGTCTCTCGCGAGCTGAGTACCATTGGTCGGAACTGCCGTCGTCGTTCGACTCGACAGAGTGAACGCGGGCTTGATTGAGGAAGATTGCCATGAAGAAGTACCTCGGACTGTTGTCGTTGGCCCTGCTCGTCGGTTGCGAGCCAACTGCCACTCCTCCTGTCACCTCACCAACTCCCACTGCCCCGACTGCTCACGAAGGCACTGCTCACACACCAGCCCCCACGACTCCAACCGAAACGACACCACCCACGACCACCGAGCCAGTTGCTCCGACCACGGATCCGGTTGTTCCACCAACGACCGACCCAGTTGCCCCAGTTCCAGAAGCGACTGGCAGCGGAACCACCAATCCGTAATTGACTCGCCGTCACCCGACGGCTTCCCCCAGACGCTCCCGCGTCTGAGGAACCACAATCACAGCCCCTCGTCCCATTTGGCCGAGGGGTTTTTCGTTTCCAAGACATCGCTTGCCGTCACTGATAAGATGGCAGAGGTTGCCACCAAAGGCTGATCTCCAAGTGAGATGGGCTGCATCAGAAAAGTGGGCCGGTGGAAAACTCCGGCCCCCTCACCCCGGCCCTCTCCCCACAGCCATGTCCTCCCTGGCAATCGAGTCGCCAGTGGGGAGAGGGGGCAGAGCGACTGGCACCGATGTTTCAGACGCACCCCTCTACACTTCCACCACTCCTCCCCACTCCCCACTCGCCCTCCATGTCGCTCAGCTCCCTCCCCCTCAGCTACTGCACGAACGTGCATCCTGGCGTCACCGTGGCCGAAGTCGTCGAGGGGCTCCGCGTCTACGCCTCCGAAATCAAGAAGAGTCTCGGACACCCCATCGCTGCCGGGCTCTGGCTCTCTCAGCCGGTGATCCGCGAACTCGTGACCGACCCATCACAGCGGGAACTGCTCCGCGAGACATTGGCGGGGGCGAATCTGGTGACGTACACCCTGAACGCCTTCCCGTACGGCGACTTTCACTCGGAGCGAGTCAAGGACAAGGTCTACCAACCCGACTGGACCGCGCCCGAACGGCTCCAATATACAGTCGACTGCGCCCGCATCCTCACCCAGTTGCTCCCGGAAGGTGTCGAGGGGAGCCTCTCCACCGTCCCGCTCGGGTTCAAGTCGCTCAGCACAGCTTCCAACTTCCAGTCTGCATGCATTCGCCAAATCATCCAGTTCGCCCAGGCGATGGACGAACTCCACGATGACACGGGCCAGGTCATTCGGTTAGCGATCGAGCCCGAGCCGCTCTGCGTTCTCGAGACCACGCCCGAAACGATCCAGTTCTTCTCCCAGCTGCGCGCCGCAGCCGATGCCTCGGGCGACCGAGCCGCTGTCGATCGTCACATTGGCGTCTGCTACGACGTGTGCCACCAGTCGGTCGAGTTCGAGGATGTCGCCGCCTCGATCCGCGAACTGGGGGACGCCGAGATCCGGATCAACAAGGTCCATATCACCTGTGCCATCGAAGTCCAGGGACCAACGCCGGAGTCGCTCGCCGAGCTGGCCCGCTTCGTCGAGCCGCGCTACCTGCACCAGACCTTCGCCCGCTCCGCCTCGGGCCAAGTGATTCACTTCCTCGACCTGGATCGCTCCCTGTGCGAGAACCCGCCCGTCGGCTTCAGTGACGCCGAAACGTGGCGCGTCCACTTCCACGTCCCCGTCGACGCCGAGTCTCTCGGCCTGCTCAGCACCACCCGCGCCGACCTGCGTAAGGCCCTCGCCCAAGTCCAACTGCTGAACTACGCCCCACACCTCGAAGTCGAGACCTACACCTGGGGCGTCCTCCCCTCCGGCGAAAAGCCCTCCCTCGTGGAGGGCATCTCCCGCGAACTCCGCGCCACCCAACTGCTCCTGGCCAATCTGCAGCTGAACCGGAGCGGGCTGTCGATCGTGTAACCTGCGGCGTGCTTCCCTCCGACTGAGAGCATTTCGGAGTTCACGAATCCGGAGACGTGAGCATGCCGAATCGAGACAAGTTGATTGTGACAGGAGTCATTGTCTGTCTGGCGATCATGTTCTGCACAGTGGGGCGCACACGATTTCGCTGGTTGTCCGATCCTGACTTTTGGAATCTCGGGGAGGCCAATCCACTCCGTCGCATGCTTTTTGATGAAAACGGAGACATCAGGCGTTGGGGAGTGATCTTATTCTATGCTGTCCTCTTGGCCTTGGTTTGGCTGACATAGGCTGAGATCCTGACATCCCGGCGATTTCCACTGCGAGCTGCTGCTTGAAACGAGCGAATTCTGGGTAGCCAAGGGCATCCCAGAGAATACTGATTCGTAAGGCAAAACCCTCGCCCAGCGACCGCACATCGAGCGATAGCCAGAGAATTCAATCTGTACGACTCACGTCGAAATGTTCGCACGCTGCGCTAATTCACTGAAGTGGGCTCGAACACCAAACGACCCCGGCAGGGGTCACAGCCATGAGCCGGTGGTTGAGCGCAGCGACACCACCGGAAGCCAATCGCCTCTCAGCCCACCATCCCGGAGGGATGGCAGAAGGACGCCAGCCCGTGAGGCGAATTCCTCCCAAGAGCGACGCTTGCTGGCATCCTTCCGGGATGCAGAAACAGGTCGGGACCGTGTTCCGGTGGTGTCGCTGCGCTCAACCACCGGCTAATGGCTGACATCCCTTCGGGATGGAAGAGTGCTGATGGCTCCTCCCCGTAGTTGCGGCTCCGTCGCGCTGGGAAATCCGTGTACCAATCCCTCCTTGGACCAGCTTCCCCGAGGTGGAGATTATGTACACAGATTTCACAGATCGGCACAGATTCCCGAGGTCTGGCTGCGGCAGTCGCATCTCGAGATGAGGGGGCGGTTGTGGTGAGTGGCTCGGCGGGCGGGGCACGGAGACGGTCTCGTGACTTGTGGTGAGGTTGCCGATTGTTTACCAGTTTGGCTTGGCACGTATCGCCGTTTCATCAAACCCGTCCAGCCGAGTACGGACTTACAAACACTTCCATAACCACCCCAGTTGTGAATTTCCCCCTTTCATCACCCCAACGATTTTCCGCATCAAGGCGGGTTTGATATCCTTCTGGCCCTTCCTGGACCCGGCGGACTCTGCGCTTGCAGCGTTCTGAGCCTCGAAACTTGGTCCTGGAAGACAAACGGGTCGGCGTGACTGCCTCGTGGATTCTGGGGAGTGCGTGGCGTGTCCTTGATCGTGCAGAAGTTTGGCGGAACCAGTGTCGGCACTCCGGAGCGGATTCTTTCCGCAGCAAAGCGAGCGGTCGCGGCGAAACGGGCTGGCCACCAAGTGGTCATGGTCTGCAGCGCGCGCGGCAAGAAGACCGACGAGCTGATTGACCTCGCCAACGAGATCACGCTGACCCCCCAGCCGCGCGAGATGGACATGCTGCTCTCCACCGGGGAGCAGGAAGCTGTGGCCCTGGTCGCGATGGCCATCGGCACCCTCGGAGAGCAGGCGATCAGCCTGACCGGGGAGCAGATCGGGATCGTCACCGACCAGACCTACACCAAGGCCCGCATCAGCTTGATCTCGACCGAGCGGCTCAAGCGGGAACTCGACGCCGGGCGGATTGTGGTCGCCTGCGGGTTCCAGGGGGTCAGCGAGAACGGCGACATCACCACGCTCGGACGCGGCGGCAGCGACACCACAGCCACCGCCCTGGCCGCCGCTCTCGAAGCGGACGAGTGCGAGATCTACACCGATGTCGACGGCGTCTACACCACCGACCCCCGCATCGTCCCCGAGGCCCGCAAGATCACCCGCATCTCGTACGACGAGATGCTCGAGATGGCCAGCCTGGGCGCGGGAGTCATGCACTCCCGGAGCATCGAATTCGCCAAGAAGTTTGAGGTCGCCCTGCGCGTGCGGCACGCCCTCAACAACAACGAGGGAACCCTCATTGCCGCTTCGGGCGAAGAGATCGCCCGCAGCGTGACCGGCATGGCACTCGTTCGCGACGAGGTCCGCGTCAGCCTGTGCGACATCCCCGACCGGCCCGGCGTCATGAGCCTGATCTTCGCCAAGATGGCCGCCCGCAAGATCCCCATCGACATGGTCGTCCAGAACGTCTCGGTCGACAACAAGGCCGAAGTCTCCTTCACTGTCCCCGCCAGCGAACTCGCCGAAACCCTGACAGCTGCCCAGGAAGCCGTGACGGAACTCGGCGAAGGCACCGTCCTCAGCGGGACGAATCTGGCCAAGGTCTCTGCGGTCGGGCTCGGCATGCGGTCGTGCCCCGGTGTCGCTGCCCGGATGTTCCGGTGTCTGGCCGATGCCGGAATCAACATCCAAATGATTACCACCAGCGAGATCAAGGTCTCAGTCCTGGTCGACCGCAACGTCTGCGAACAAGCGCTGCGCACCGTCCACCATGGATTCCAGCTCGACCGAGACCAGCCCGCTCCGGAACTGACCGTCGCGACCTCCCATGCCGTTGCCTCGGCAACAGCACGAGCCAGTGAACAGGAACGTCTGGCCGCTGTGGTCAGCCGCCTGCGCAGTCTGGAAGACATCGTCGTCAGCGAAGTCATTCTGGACGAGGGCCAGGCCCGCATCACGGTTCATGATGTGCAGGATCGTCCCGGCATCTCGGCGGAACTGTTCGAGACCGTGGCCGAGGGCGGCGTGTCGGTCGACATGATCGTGCAGAACGTGGGCCGCAACGCGAAGACGGAGGTCTCGTTCACCGTGGACGCGGGTGATCTGAACAAGGGTCTGGAGGTCATCCAGACGCTGCTGAAGAAGTGGCCCGGTTCCAGCGTCAGCCATGAGCGCGACATCGCGCTCCTCTCGCTGAACGGGATCGGCCTGCGAACTCACACGGGCGTCGGCGAGCGAATGTTCCGCGCCTTAGCCGATGCGCAGATCAACGTCAAAATGGTCAACACCTCGGAAATTCGCATGAGCGTCGTGGTCGCTCGCCACCAAGGTGCGTCCGCATTAAAGGCATTGCAATCAGCGTTCGGACTGATCTGAAGCGAACGACAACGAATCCACCCGCTTCAAACGCGGGCTGGCAATGAAACAACCCTCGCTGGTCAATGAGACCAGCGAGGGTTCGCTGCTTATCGCACACGTGAGTTCAAATCACGGGCTGTGAGGGTGATCCGCTTCGTTCAGAGCGGCGATTCCGAAGCCCAGACCGACTACGGCCACGACAGCGGTAAGGACAAGGATCTCGTTGTGGAATTCATCAACGTACTGTCCACGGACTGCTGTCTGGGCGATGGTGAACTGATTCCGAGCCGAAGCAGGTGCTGCTTCCTTCGACCACAGCCGGACGGGGAACTGTCCATCGGCCATGCTGATGGTGTGGTTTCCACTGGACAGACCGGTCACGGCGTACGAACCGTCGGCCTTGGTCACGGTCCGGGAGACTTCCTTACCGTTC
Organism: Planctomycetota bacterium; assembly: GCA_043718945.1. Taxonomy (GTDB): domain Bacteria; phylum Planctomycetota; class Planctomycetia; order Planctomycetales; family Planctomycetaceae; genus TH-plancto1. The sequence continues at coordinate 1,884 of JAYSUV010000401.1, read as the reverse complement.
TTGGCAACCGTCACAACGGCACCTTCCACGGGCTTCCCATTGGCATTCAACAGCTTACCGTTGAGCTTGCCTTGGGTGATGATCAGATCAGTTCCCTGACGGGCTTCCTTAGAAGCTGCCTGAGGAGCAGCGCTGACCGGCATGGCCGGCATGATCATCGCCACGCCAGCGGCGCAGGCGAGAATACGTGCGTAAAGAGAGTTTTTGAGCATGGGGTTCAGAATCCTTTTCTGGAACGGTCAGTCGGATGTCAGCCGACCACGAACACCGTCGTGATCAGGAGGGAAGCATGAGAATCCATTCCGATGAATCCATTCAAGTCCCTTCTTCACTTTTCGGATTACAGACGATGATCTGTCAAATTCAACTCCTTCAATTTTGTGAAGTCTGACCAAAGCCCAAGTGATCGTTCCGACTTTTCGGCATAAGTGTCTCATTCCTATCCAGACTGACTCACTCCACACACTTGCCTGACCCGGCGGAAATCCGGAGATTCCACCAGTTCTCTGCGAGACACCCATCTTTAACTCAAGCCTCCGAGCTGCCGCACCCCTTCATACAACGCAGCATTCACTGTACTCGCCAGATTCAAACTGCGAACCTGATCGTGCATCGGAAACTTGATGCAGTGAGCAGCGTGCAACTGCCGCAGCCGCTCCGGCAGGCCACTCGACTCACTCCCAAAGACCAGCACATCGCCCCGCTCAAACTCGGCCTCCCAAGTCAGTCGCGTCGCGGTCTTGGTAAACAGCCAGAAGTTTCTGCCCTCCAGCTTCTGCTCGATCGTGGTCCAATCATCGACCGCCTCCCAGTCGAGGTGCTGCCAATAATCCATCCCCGCTCGCTTCAGATAGCGGTCATCCAGATGGAACCCCAGCGGGCGAACCATCCACAACTTCGCCCCCACCGCCACGCAGCTGCGCCCGATGTTCCCGGTGTTCTGCGGGATCTCCGGTTGATACAGCACCACATGCAGCAGAGGCTCGGCCATGGGTTAACAGACTGTTGAAAAAAGTGGCATGGGCGTCTCGCCCATGTGGTTTCCTGGGAGCCACGGGCGGAACGCCCGTGGCACGAAAAATTTTCAGAGGGCGGTCAGGCCACCTCAAACAGGAACTCGATCTCGACGGATGCATTGAGTGGAAGTGCGTTCACGCTCACGGATGTCCGGGCATGCCGCCCCCGATCGCCGAGGATCTGTACCAGGAGATCGCTCGCTCCGTTCCCGATCTTTGGCTGGTCCTGGAAGCCATCCACACTCTGCACGAAGACACCAATCCGCACCACCCGCACCAGCTGGGACAAATCCCCACCCAGTTCAGCCCGCAGTGCCGCGAGCCCATTCAGCACGCATTGCTTGGCGGCGGCCTGTGCCGTGGGAATGTCGATCTGAGTCGGCACCGTCCCCACTGCCAGGAGCTGCCCATTCAGAAACGGCAGTTGACCGCTGCAATACACCAGATTCCCCGTCCGTACTGTCGGGAGATACGAGGCCACTGGCTTGGCGGGCTCCGGGAGAGTGAGCCCCAATTCCGCGAGTTGAGATTCGATCGACATGCCAATTCTCCGAGGTGACTTATGATCAACGCTGGCGTTCGCCCAGCCAGTTTCGAGGAGTCGTTGCGAGACCTCTGGACCCCGCAGGGCAACGCCGTGAAGGATTTCCAAAGTGCCACACCCACAAGGTGACCAACACAGTTCCGGCCCCCTCTCCCCCGCGATCAATACGGTTTTCCGGGTGTGTGTATTGCGGGGGAGAGGGCTGGGGTGAGGGGGCGACATCGCTCGTTTAAGCCCCCTCACCCCGGCCCTCTCCCCCACAGTGGAGTCCACTCCGAAAGTGGCATCGAATGTGGGGGAGAGGGGGCGGAACCTGGAGAAACG
>JAYSUV010000041.1:0-20329 GCA_043718945.1 Planctomycetota bacterium | reverse complement strand
ATTCGCAAGTCATCATCCGAGGTAAGAGCCGTATGCGGTAATTCCGCACGTACGGATCTGTGCGGGGGGCGGTCAGCAATGACCGTCCCTACCGCGATTCTCATTGATTGGCCATTTGAGGAGACAAAGAGACCTGACCCCTTTTATGCCCTGACCCCTTTTATGCCCTTCCCCCTTTTATGCCCTTCGAACCTCCGCTTCCCCGCATGCCAAAGCGCTCTCATCAACAACCTCACGCCGGGGCAGCGTAGCCGGAAGAGGTTTGAACCCGAGTCGCTGGTGGTGTAACCTCTTGTGCCAAGCCACACCGGTAAGTTCCAAAGCGACCCAACCTGCCACCCCGCGGCAACATGTGCCACGAAACTTGTGAACGAGAACTTCAAATTGCTCAATCGAAATGTCTTGCAACCGGCGATTTTTGTGCGAAACTGAACACTGTCCGGGAGAGCGGCTTTCAGTACCCAGCCGACGTTGGCGGTACGCTGCTCAACAAGACTGTTCGTCGCACGACGCATACTACGAAAAGGTATACTATGCCTGAAGTTCCATTGAACTCGCTTGCGGAACGCCTCCGTAAAGCTGCCGGACTCAGCCGGATTCGCATGATCAAAGGATTCGTAACCAGGAGTCCGGAATCGGAGGACCGGATTCGTGTTTATCGGGATCTGACGCTCAGTTCCTACGTGGAGGTCTCCCAACTCGATATACTGCATGTTCATCTTGGGAGTGACGAAACGACGCCAGCGACGGTGTACCTCAAAGCCGACTCACGAGTCGTATGGGTCGAAATCAAAGAAGAGACATGCGGGGGCGGCGTCGTTCCTTACCAATCTCGTGGTCGCATACGGCGTCCTCGAGAGACGGCAGCAGAGAGGTGCAAGACTATCGGTTCTGAGTACATAGTTGTCGCTGCGATATTGGCCGTAGATGATTATCTCGATTTTCTCTCTCCCGCTGATCGCAACGAGATAGAAGCTGCGATGCGGGAGTTGAATGAAGAGTCGGATGGACTTCTATGCGGCGACAGGCCGTTGTAGCGGTTCGGGTGGCACGCCCTGAAGGCTTTGCGGAAGGGCGTGGGAGCCGAAAACCAAGGACACGCGGGTGAGTCTGGGACGGGTTCGCATAGTGCAGCGATGGGGGAGATGCTGAGTGCCATTGTCACGGCGTTGCATAGCCATGCCTGATCACAGCGCAACCAGCCTTTCTCTGAGCGTGGTAACTTTCGCCCCCGATCACTGCCCAAGTCCAATCCTCACTCCGAACCCGGTATGACACTTGAAGAACTCCTGCCCCTCGCTCGCGAACTCGCTCAGAACCACGGCGAAGTGCTGACCCTCACGGCCGTCCAGCGTCAGCTCGGAATCTCGCGGGCACGGCTCCTCAAGCTGTGCGGCTCCTGGTCCCAGCTGAGATCCGACATCGGCCTCTCACCCGATGGCCCCCACGCCCGCAATCAGCTTTCCAATGAATCGATCCAGGACAAACTGCGCGCCGAGATCGCCCAAAGCATGAGCCGCGCGGACAACTGTTACGACAACGCATTCGCGGAAAGTGGGTTCGGAACCCTCAAGACCGAACTCGAAATGACCCGATACGATCATGTCCCCGCAGCGCGCCGCGAGATCGGCGACTACCTCGCGTACGACAACCTCGAACGCAAACACAGCTCGCTCGACTACCTCTCACCCCACCAGTTCGAACTCCGCCAGACCGGTTCCACAACCGGGAGAAAATAAGGAGTTGGACTGTCCGTCAAACCGACAGCACCTCAGTTCTCCCGACCGTAATCGACCATTAAAATGAAGATGTCGTCTGTAAGATATGCTTCGGTGGACTCCTCGAGTCCTACTCCCGCCGCCGTTTGAGGTCGCATCACCGGTTGAGCCTCACTCGCTGATGAGCATGTAATGGCACAGAATCCAGAGATCCTCAATCGCCTCCGGATTCAAGTGGGCGTGAGCGATCACCGGAAGACGCAGTGATTCCGGGATGTCGGCGATCTTCGCCGACAACGTCCATGAGTTCATGTTTAAGCTGGCGTTAAACATTTTCGTCCCATGTGGGAGACCGTCAAGAACCTGATCCACCTCTAGAGTAAACTCCTGCACCTGAGCAGTGGGCCCGAAGGAAAGCTTCAGCGGAGTGGTGTAATCCTTCGGCTTGCTGACCTGCAGGAAAAGCTCCACTTTATTGATCTCGATCATCTTGCCCGGGAGTTGAAACGGGAAGCGATCTGGAGTCAGGCTCAGGGTCACCGATTGGTCCGGCTGAGTTTCCGGAGGATTCAGAAACCGCTGCCATTCCGTGGGAAATTCGTGTCTCATACTGAACAACCGAACCAAGTCACCGGAAGCCGATACCAGCGCATGTTGCGCCGCTGTTCGCAACGTCTCCCCGCCGTCCCGCGCGGTGTATTTCAAATGCAGCACCACGTCGGCGATCGTCTTGAAATCAAACCGATTGGAAGTCTGCGGCAGTTCGATCCGCCACTGGCTGATGGCCCCCGCTCCCTCGAAAGGAAGATAGCGTTCGTCCCGGAAGTTGAGTTCAAACAGGCCGCTGTCGTTCTGTCCGGTGCTGGTGGCAATTGACTGGATGGCACCGAGGCTGTCCGTAAAACGCGGATCGTTGTCGCCGGTGCGATCATAAGGTGTGCCGGTGGTGGTCCTCCGGACGCTGTTTTGGACTTGCGTGAGCGTGGCATGGACGCCCGTGTAAGGCCCCGTCACGCACGGGATGGTCAAGCTCATCGACTTGATCCGCCGCAGATAGTGGCCGGGGAAGTCCAGATCGAAGAGCGCTTCGGGGAGATCCACAAAACACTCGCCCGTCTCCTTCAGCCGTAGCAGCGCGACGGGATCGATCAGCAGCAGCGAGATTTGCTTCGTCAATTCATATTCACGCCGGTTCAAGTCCAGGTAGGCCGCTTCCATGCGTTTGAGGTCGTGGGAGAGCCGCTCGCCGGCCAGCAGACCCTTCCGCAAACTGTCCCAGTATCCGAACTGGATGAAGTTCGAGTCGGCCAGGCCCAACTCGAAGCGATAGGCGCGTTCGGCCCGCTTGGCGAGGTCGTACGTCAACTGGTAGCTCTGAAAGTAGATGCCCGAGATCTGCGAGACCATCCAGTCGTACAGTTCGCGATTGGTGAACTTGTCGTGCAGGAAGGCGTCCATCTCCCGTGCGTTCTCGACCTGCAAGTCATGATTTCGCAACTCGAGTTCCGCGATGGCGAGGCGGATTTCGGCGGCGAGAATCTGTTTGTCGAACTGCTCCAACTCCTTGCTCGCCATCCGCTCCTGGAATTTCCAGTCATCGGATCGCCGCTTGTGACCGCCGATCGTCGCGCTGAGACCCGCCTTGGTGTAAAGAAGGGTGGCCGTGGTACCGAGATAGCTGCTGAATGCCTGGGCTGCCTGAGAAAGGTTATGGCCACCGAAGGTGAGGCCGATACTAGTTGGAGCTCCGATTTTGGAATTGGGAATCAGGGCAAGCAGTTTCCCTACTAAAGTACCTGTAGCTAGTGTCGTTTGAATGGCTAATCCGGTCTCCGAGAGAGTCAGATGGGCCTTCTCTTCTTTATTTAAGTATTCAATGTTGGCGTAGTATTCGTGCCGAATTACCACCACGTCGCGCGATTTCCTCGCAGCATCCAACGAGGCCGCCGCCTCGTCCACCTGTCTCTGCCGAACCTGCCGCACGGCGTCCAGCACCTTTAGCTCCTGAGCCGACCTTAGCAGCGACACGGCTTCGGCGTCGCGTTTTTCCAGCGCCGCCAGCAGGGCTCCGCCGAGCCCCTTGAGTTCGGCGCAGACTTCGCCCGCCTTCTGGGCCATGACGTTGAATCGGTAATGCGGCAGCGCGGCGTTGATGTCGTTGAGCGCGCTGCTGATGTCCAAGCCAGCGGCGGCGGCCCTGACCAGCAGCGCCGGATCGATGGGCGGTTCAAACAGAGGCAACTGGCGCACGACACCTTCGATATTCATGCAGTGCCGAATCTTGAACAGCCGATCCGCCACGGTGTCCCAGTAGCCAAGCAGCTTCTCATTTTTCGGGACGCAGAAATAGAGCGTGCTTGGGAGGCTCAGCGGCGGTGGTGCGGCCACGACCACGCTGCCCGTCCCGGTGTTGGGAACAACGGCGACGACATTCTCCACCTGGACGAGTGCGTTGGAGAAATGATCGAGCAGCGGTTCGAGAGTATTGAACGTGTGGGCCGGCGGGGTGAACCGCGGTTTGATGCTCTCGGGACGCCGCCCTAGGATGTCCGCCGCCAAGATATAAAGCTGCGTGGCTTCGTTGAGGGACTCGATCGTGTCACGTCGGAACAGGTTGTCGCCCCAGGCGATCAGGTTGTCGAGGTACTTCATCACGACCGATTTCTGATAGGCCGTGGTGCGCATCCGGGCGATGAGATGCGGATTGAACGGGTGCTTCCGCCACTGCTTGATTTGATCGTCTACCTGCTGATCGGCAGTTCCGGATGCCAGGCGTTGCAGCATCTGCTGAATCTGTTCGTTGCGGTATTGGGCGGTGGAGGTTTCGAAGAATCGCCGCGTCCGCCAGAATTTTTGCGGGGCCGGATACCCAGACGTGTCGGTCGGATCGAAGACGTAATGGAACCAGCGCTGCGATTCCTCGAAGCGCTGGTTCTGGCTCAACCGGTCGGCAATCAACAGCGGCACGTGAAAGAACAACTCCCAGTTGTAGGAGGAATAGGCACCGCTGCTGGAGAAGTCCACATCTTCGACGGGATACGGTTGGGCCACGACCGGTTCGGGCTGATAGGTGATGTTGAAGTGGAATGCCTGCGGCGGGACCAGGAATTGCTCCGGTGTGATCTGCGCGGGCCGTTGGAGAAGTCCATCGATGCCGTTGCGGTTCAGCTCTCTCAGGAGCGGGCAGACATACGGATGGTAAAAGGTCTGGAAGCGATACTTTTTCCGCAGGCGATACCGCGGCAGCACTTCCACCTGAGTCAACTGACCGGTCGTCACCGCCACGGGTTCGACCTCCTGCGTTGGCTCGGCAACGGCCAGATCGCCCGGCACCGGCGCGATGACGGGACTGCGCACTGCCACCGGCTGCTGATAGTAGGCCGGGATCGGGGCGACCGACTCGAACCGCACCTGGCGGGGCTGACTCCAGATGTGCGGCCGTTGCTCCGTTTCCGGCGAGACAAAAAACGCCCGCCGGTCGTCCTGGAAAAAGAACGGGCGCTGGGCCGTGAATTGGCGATCCTGGTGCGCCGTGAGCAGGTTGAAAATGCCGGGAGTCTTGTTGAGCGTCAGGATGTTCTGGCGTGAGTTTTCGAATGTGCCCGCCGATCCGGGAGCGAGGTCCAGCGGAAAGTGGCCTTCCACGAGATTCAGTTTTCTTTCCAACACTGCTTGTACGTTTCCATCCGCACCGGGATTCGCCCAATCTTCGACGAAATTCATGTTGACGGAAACACTTTCCAGCGGGACCACCAAGGGCGCGACATGGATGAGTTCACCCCTCAGGACAACTGCTGGCTCGCTGTTGCAGCCAGCGAAACTGAATTCAGCGTAAGGTCGCGGCCCCCATGGGACGTAGATACGAATGGCCAAATCCCCTTCCGTAAACAGCCCTTTGAAGGCGAAGAATTCCTTAGGTTGAAAGGTCGATCCAATGCTGGCGTGCGTTGTTTCCACGATCGCTTTGGAGATGCGCTTGGCCGTCCACTTCTTGTTTTTGAACTCACTCCAGGCAATCTGGATTTCCCAATATTTAATCTGGTCATCCGGACCCGCGCCTGGCGAAGTGTCTTTCCTGGATTTCTCCGTGAAGATCGGCCAGAAGACACACAGCCGCCGGTTCCAGACAACCGGGATCAGATGGTCCCCCTCAATGTCCAGTTCGACTTTCTCCCACGGCGTCCAATCGGCGGAATCGATCCGTTGCCGGTAGTGGTAAAGATGCGGCGAGTTTCGTGTCCGTCCGAAGACGTGCAGCAGGTCCACCGCCTTGTTTCCCGCCGAATCCTGTTCCTGCTGATCGTACATGCCGACGACATCCAGACGTGCGACGCCATCGAGCTTTTCGACGTAGGTCAGCAACGCGGCTTCGCTCGTCTCCAGCGTCACCTCGTTCTGCAACAGGTCGCTCTCCAGGTCCTTAAAAAACGGTGACTTGCCATCGCGCAAGTCGGGTTCGATCCAGTTCTCCGGATACAGAAAGATTTTGCGGTTGGCTTCCCAGACGCGGTAATTCTTCATCCATTTCCACTCGCGCCAGTGCATGTCGACCTGGACGTTCGCCGTGACGGCTGGCTCGATGTTCATGAGGCAGCGCTGCACGAACAACTGCACCGAACTGATGGCTTGCTTGATGCGCGAGGTCAACTGGCAGGGACTCATCTCCACGTCGATGAGGAAATATCCGAACAGACCGTTGGCGTCCCTCCAGGTTTGGCTCTTGGCCGGATCCGGATGCGTGACCAGCCAGGCCACGAGCGATGCGCGCTGCTGCTCTCGCACCACGTCTCGCAGCGGACGAGCGATGGCCAGCCATTGGGCGTCATCGTATTTCGCCCTGGCGGTCTGTTTGGCACTCGCGGCATCATCTGACAACAGATCCGCTTTCGCCCAGGCAAAACATTGTTCGGCGGATGCACCGAGTTTTTTCATTAAGGCAAAACATGCTCTGAGCCGAATCAACGAAACCTCATCCTGGTAGGCCGCTGGGAAGGGGCTGTTGAATCCGTCGCTGCCGTCGAGGAATTGGAGGTCGTCGTGATTCCAGTTCGCGCCGACGCTCAGGCCATCGACCAGAGCGACTTCGTTTGGCGTGACCTCGCGGGCCGCGCTGAAGATGTCCGACAGGACCGACGCCCCCAGCGGCAGTTGATCGCGGAGCTGGAACAGATCTACCAGCCGCCCCCAGCCGCCGAAGAGTGTTTCAGGCGAGGGCGATGTCGCCGTCGCCGGAACCGAGTTCAAATCCAGCCACCCGAGACCGGGGCCATAATCGAACAGCCATGTGAGTTCGGGCACCGTGACTCGGAATTTCGACAGGACCAGCGCGACCTTGTGCAACCGCGTGAAGGTTTGGAACTGGTCCGGAAAGGCGGTCGCCGTGAGATTTACCTGGAAGTGACTCTGGGCAAATGCCGGCAAGAGGAAATCGCTTAGGGACTTGACCGCAGGCAGAACGACGGGCTGTGCGGACGAATTGACCCATTGCGTCAGGAGAGGATCAATGAGGTTCAGGGTGAGCTTCAACGCGTCTCCCAGCTGTTGCTTGACGAGGCTCTTCTGAGATTTATCACGCAGGTGGCTGAGTAGTTTTTCCAACACGACCTGAAAGCGTTCAACCACCGGGACGGGCGTGTCGAAAAACGCGAGGGCCTCGGAGGTCGTCAGGAACCTGTTATCGGGCGTTGGCGCAAAAGCGGCACCGGCGTTGAAGAGCTTGCCGATAGCGATCGTATAGACGTGATTCGGGGGGGTGGGCAGACTCAATAGGGCGGACTTCTCCCCCGGCGTCATGAAGCCGTTGAAGTGGAGTTCACCGGCCGGCCCATCGTGAAAGAGCCGACCCTTGAACTCATCGGGGAACACCATTCCCGAGGGGACAGATGCCAGTGTCGCCGAAAACATGGGCATTTCGAATGCTCGCATTTGCGAGGTGCCAAAGTTCCGTGGCGCATCGAACAGAATCTGAACCGCCGTCTGGTAGTCTGGATCGTCGGACAGACCAAGCAGACTATTACTGTCCGCTTCAGTCATGACTCCGCGGAATCGCAAAATGTGCGTGGTGGTGTCGTAGGAGATTTTGCCAAGCAGGGTCGAGGGAAAGACGATTTGGAACAGATACTGAACTGCCGTCTGGTAGTCCGGATCGGTGGAAAGACCAAGCAGACTGTTTCTGTCCGCTTCGGTCATGACTCCATTGAAGAGTAATTTGTGCTCGATGATGTCGTAGGAGATTTTGCCAAGCAGGGTCGCGGGAAAGACGATTTGGAACAGAAACTGAACTGCTGTCAGGTAGTCCGGATCGGTGGAAAGAGCAAGCAGACTGTTCCTGTCCGCTTCGGTCATGACTCCGTTGAAGAATAATTTGTGCTCGGTGTTGTCGTACGAGATCTTGCCAAGCAGGGGCGCTGGGAAGACGATACCGCTCGACAAATTAGGGAGTGAGGCCTCCGCATTGCCCGGCAAACTGGCGAGCGGAGCTTCTGCATTGCCCGGCAAACTGGCGAGCAGGGTTTCGTGCAGCGCCGTGTCATTGAGTGTGGCAATCACCTGTTCGATGATCGCGGGAGCCCACTTGAGCAGTGACAGATTCTTCCGCGTGAGATCACCCGTGGGATCCGGCACCAGCACTGTGTCGTCGGCAATCTTCTGCAAGCCGCTACGGATTTCATCCAGCACCGCCGCGATACGGGCCTCGGTCGGCGGAATTGCCGAGAACGGGGAGGAATTGTCCCGCAACAAATAATCCAACTCCGCGAGGCTGAAGCCGCCCGTGCGTACCTTGGCCGCCATTTCGACGAAGCGCAGTGTGTTCCCGGTGTGGGCCGCGTCGAACGGATCAACACCCGTCAGCGCCTTGAGCGTGAGCGTGTCCGGAATCGAAAGCTTCAGACCCTTCGCCAGTAGGCTCACGCGATACAGCGTGGAGAGGTTCGCCAAATTGAGCAAATCATCGGTGACTTCCGTGGTGGTGAGCGCAGCCAGGTCCGCCGCGCTCAGGCCGAGCGCCGCCAGGATCGGGGCTGTATGCTTGGAGATCAGCGCGTCCGCAGGAGCGGATGTAACAATCTTCAACTCCGCGCCGTTGAGTTGAAAGTTCTCATCCACCGGGTTCAGGACCGCCGGGTTCTGGAAAAGTGTCTGATAGGCCGGGGCGTCTCCATCGCTGTCGATCGTCGCCCACAGCGCCAAGATTTGTTCCACACTCAGATGCAGGTCGCCGCGCAACCGCTGAATGTGGGACACTCGCATCAGGAACGCCTCGGTGAGCCGCTGATTCACGTCAACAATCGCCCCTTGCAAGGCGGAAATCGCCTTGTCCAACTCGCGCGCCGTCCAACCGAGCCTGCTCCGGAGTCGCACGAACCGGTGCGTGCGATCCAGGAAACGCTGAAATTCGGCGAGGCTCAGATTATTCGGCGTGTGAGTGATCCGAAGTTTCGTCGTATCGCAGGTTCCGGGGTCCAATGGATCAACGGACAGAATGACGATGCCCAGCTTCGGATCGCCCGGCTGTGGATTGATAAACTTCGCCTTCAACAACTCCACGAGTTCCGCGTAGCTCAACCCCGACTTGTCCAGAAACACCCGCACCGTCCGCAACCCGGCGTCTGCCAGCCACGTCCCGGGCGTCGCCGCCGGATAGCCCCAGAACTCCCACGGTTGTCGCGCCGGAGTCAGCGGAGCACCCGTGATGATCTGGGTCTCGAAGGTCGTCAGCCCAAGCTCATCAGCTGCGATGGCCGCATCGGTTGGATTGGGAGTCGTGCCGGGTTTCTGAAACGTCCGCATCAGCTCGTACCGCGGTACGCCGAGGTGATCGAGATACGCATGCACTTCCGCGGACGCCAGATGGAACGGCATGCTCCAGGGATACACTTCCGCCTGGAGCTTGTCATACGCCGCCAGATTGAGGTACTGCGGATTCGCCTTGAGTGCGGCTACCGTCCCCGTGGTCTGTCGGGCCACCGGAACGGACGGCGGCGAAACGCAATCCTCCAACAGTTCGTCCACCAGATCCACGTACGGCAGCAGCGTGTTGGTGTTCTCGCAAGTCAGTTCGATCTGACCGAGATCCGGCCGGCGCTGAAACAGGATGTCTTTGGCGGACATGCCCGCGATCTGACGATCTTTGAGATACGCCAGAATGTCCACCAGATACGCCGCAGGACTGAGCACGGTCCGGCAATGTTCGCAATCGCAGAGATCGAGCGAGCCGAACAAGTTCTCCAGATTCAGCATCCCCGCGACCGGTGGCTCCGTTGCCCCACCGAGAACGGCGATGCCGGGGCCTTTGAAGGCCGGGCTGTGTTCGGCGAGCACCATCAGCGCTGTCGTGGCGGTCTGGGCCGCATTGGCGAAAACCAATTTGGCCTGATTCGCTCCCCACGCGGGGCCGAATCGAGTGACGAACGCAGCCTCACCGATCCGGGAAATCGCCTGGGCCGAGTGCAGGTTTTTCCCGAGCAGGTCGCGCATCTGCGCATACTCCGGCGTCAGTCGATGCACCCGCTGGAAACTTTGCAATTGCTGCTTCAGCGCCGCCCGATCACTCACACCCGCCAGTACAAGCTCGGGTTTTTCAGCAAAATAAGTCTCGATGTGCGTGCGGCCCAGGTCGAAGTCAACGTTCTTTGTGAAAAACGTCGTCAAGTCGACTTTGCCCGGAATGTCATCCTGCGAGACCGCATGGGCCACCGCCGCCGTGGGGAACGCGTCCCGCATCATGCGGGTCAGAATGCTGGCGTAGTTCGTGGCCTTCTCCGCGTCATCGGCACCCGGCACCTCCGGCGGAAAGCGGGTTCCCTGAGTGCCCCTTTTCCCGGTGACTATGGTCTTCCAATCCTCCACCTCCCACCGGACCAAGTCGCGCACGTTCTGAAACTCATCCTTCGCTCGCTTCTGCTGCAACACGTTGACCAGCGGCAAATGATTCCCCGTCAGCGCTCCGAGTTGCAGGGTGAACTGCAGGTCATCCACGCTGCCAGCATGGACCGGATCCTGGCGCAGGCCGTCCCAAAACTCTTCGATCGTCCCGCTGTGGTTCACGTACCGCGTCACAATCTCGACCTGTTGCCGCGAGTCGGGCAGCGCCGTGGCGATCAACGCGCCCAGCGACGTTTTGCCCGGCTGGCTCGGCTGGGCAAACGCCTGTTGTACGATCAGTTCTTTCAAGCGGTCGAGGACGCCGTCGATCGTCTTGCCCACGCTGGCCGGAATAATGTTGTCGCGGATGGCGGCTTCCAGAGCGCGGCGCTGAGTGACGGCGCTTTGGGCGAGCAGCAGATTCAGCGTCGTCGGCAGCTTCTCGCGTGCGAAACCGTAGAACACTTCCGTAGATACTTTGGTTTGCCGAGAAAGCCCCGCCGCTGCCGCGTAGAAGCCAAGAAACTCCTGGCTCCATCCCGTTTCTCCCGAAAGGAACTTGATGTCGGCGTCCGTCAGGTCGGCCACCGCCACTCCGTCCAGGACCGGTTCGACATCAGCCTCGATCCGGGTGTATTCCGACGGTCCGATCAGCACAGTGCCGCCGAGCAACACATTGACGGTCTCCACGGGCTGCGCATTGAACACGACCGGCGACTCAGCCAATAGTTCCCCTTTCCGCCCCATGACCCGGACGAGAAGGTCGGCGGTTTTCTTCTCCGCCCGTTTGAACTGACTGCTGGAATAGCCGATCTCATAGTGGCCGCTCGCGTCGGTCATGGCCTGGCCCAGCAACTCTTCGCTCCGCAGATCCTTGTCAAAGGCGAGGACAATCGCAGCCGCGGCCAGCCGTCCATCGACCCACTGCACCAATCCATTCACGCGGAAGTCGGCGGGGGTGAGTGTCGGCGGGCGCGGGATTGGGGGTTGCGGTGTGGGCGTCAGCGGTTGAAAGCCTGGAGCGCCGAGTTCGCCGAGAATCTTGTTCAGCGCCGCTGCGGTGGCTTCGTCCACTTCGCCGGTGGCCATCAACCGCTGATACTTTTGAAAACGATGGACCGCATCGGTCGTGCTTTTGCCATACGTCTGCGCTGCCCGCTCTGTCCGCAGCTCATCAAGATTGAATTCCGGTCCAATCTCAGGAATCCTTTCGAGGAGGTACAGCAAGCCGTCCTGCAAATTCCCCACGTTGGTCCCGCGATCAGACCTCTTGATGGCAGTGATGTTTCTCATCTTCGGCACCTTCGTGGGGGCAAATGCCTTGGGGTTCGCGAGAACACTCCACGATTGCTTGTGCGCCAAGACGTAGAACGGACCCCAGGTCCGTTCCGCCCGGACCTAGGGGTCCAAGCGACGAGGGCGCACACCGAATCGTGGGATGCTCTAATGTTCTGGAGTGGGTCTCGTGACTGGCTAATAAGTGGACATGGTAATCGCTCGGCACTTCGAACGCACCCAACGGCTTCAATGCATCGCGAAAACACGGACGCCGCAGGTGCTTCCCCGCTGTCGGTCGCGGTCCACAGGAACTGTTCCGAAGTGGTCTGCTCGATGAGCAGAACGCCCTGGAAACTGTGGGACCATGGAGCCTGTGATGCACTGGGAAACACGAGTCTGGCGGAGTGACCCAGACGCGGCCTTGAGCGTCTGGGTGGCGGAGCGACAAGAGGACCGATCGGAGAGCATCGACAGGAGAGCATCGGCCTTCACCTCATTCCTCCTGTTCCTGCGTCACCCAGACATCCAGAACGATGCCTGGGCCACCCCGCCGGATCGCTCCTTACTGAGTCATTGCAATGGTCACTTCGTTACTTATGAATGCCGCCGTTAATGGGGCGGTCCTTCAATGCATTCGAAACACTGAAGCGCAAGATATCCCTAGCGCTATAGCGGCCCGCAGGTTTGTAATAAAATAGGCTCCCTGCGTCCCGATGATTGTGAAGCTTGTCGAGGTATCGCTTAATTCTCGTATCTGCGGGGAACATGCGACCTCCGAAACTCGCAACGCCATCAGACGCATCTCGTGTTGACGGTGTCGACTGCACATCGACCCAGAAATCCGATTTAACTTCGCCGACCCTCTCTTCGATTATTGTCTTTCTCACTAGAAACCCATTGCCGACTGGGTCGAGGGTGACGACGCCTGAAGGCCGATACGACGGTTCACTCGCAATCGACATTACTGTTCGACCGCCAAGGCTGTGGCCGACCAGGAATAACTTAATTGCTGGGTTGAGTTTTCTCGCGGCATCGAAATCTTTCTTGAACTGGGATGCTTCCTCAAACCCGTAGTACCGGGCCTCCACATAGGAAGCCGCTTTGCCAAGGCTCTTAATAAATGGACTCGCTACTTCGGTTAGAGTAATCAGACTCGGCGACTTGCCGGGAATTAGGGTATTGATCAATGGGTCCACGAAAAGTGGGTATTTGTCGTTCGCTCCGCCAAAGAACCCCACAAAGACCCGCGGAATGTAGGTTTCGATCTCCACTTCCTTGAGTGAGACGCCTCCGGGGACGTAGCTACTTCCATCGAAGATTTCAGCAGTGCCATCTCCACAATCGTAAACAGGAGATTCGCCGTCATGAGGCTTCGGAGTTTTAGGAGGATCGTCGGTTCCCTTGGCTTGCATGCCATTCGCGTCAAGCAACACAATCGGGTTGTTTGAGCAGTATCGGAACAAGTTTACGCCATCCTCAAGCCCAATGGGATCGGCATTCAGCCATCCTCCCAACCACGCCGCAGAATATCTGGCCCCGTGATAATGCAATCCACTCTCCTCATCTCGCTCCTTCCCCGTGTACCGATACCGCTTGGCTGTTTCCGTTTGGCTCCCCACCGCCTGATACGCCGTGCTGCCATACGGCGTGTATTCCTCGTAGGAAATGACTCCGGCGTTGTCATCCAACTCCAGACTGGCCGAACCGAGGTGATTGCCAAACTGATAGCGGATGAGCTGCGCCGGTGAACCATCGGAACCTTGCGAGCGGGTCTCGACCAAGGCGATGCGCTGCTTATCGTCCGTGACGTGCAGCGTCTCGCGTTCGAGGGCGATGGTGGTGCCATTGGCGGTGAACTCGTGGTAAACCTCGAAGCCGCCGAGGTAGAGGCGTTCCTCTTTGCGGGAGCCGTTCTGCCGCTCCGTGACTTTGCGGACCCGCTCTCCGGCACCATCGTAGGTGTAATACGTCGTCTCCGGCGTGCCGGTATTCACCGCCTGCCGCGAGGTCGCGCTCAACTGATCCCTGAAATCCCACTGCATCAACGTCAGGTGCGGCATACTGGTCATGTTGCCATGCTCATCGTGGGTATAGGGTTCGGTCACTCCGCTCACGGTTGTGCGGCTCAGACGGTTGCTCGGTTTGGCAGACTCGATCAGGCTCGGTTCGGCATAGGCATACGCTCTGGTCCAGTGGCCATTGGCCGCCTGATGGATCAGCTGTTCGAAGTTGCCGACGGCGTCGTAGAGATACTGTTCGGTGTAGTTGCGCATCGCCTGGCCGTCACCCGGATGGGGCAGGTTGACGCGGAACTTATCGTCCCAAGTGGATTGCGGCTGCCCCGCTTGACCGATGTGCTCGCGTCCCGTGGCGTGGATGAGGCGGTAGATGGCGTCGTAGGTGTAGTCGCAATGCGGCGGTACGACTTGGCCGTTGAAGTAATTCGTCTGCTGGGCATCGTCGCGGATGTGGGTGATGTTGCCCGCAGGGTCGTAGGTATAGAACAGATCCTGGCAGACGGAAGCGCCGGTGCGGGTGGTCTGCAGATGGGTCAGGCGAAAGGTCTGGGCGTCGTAGCTGTAGTCCGTCCGTGCGCCGTTGCCGTAGTCGATCCGCGTACGCTGGCCCTTGGCGTCGTAGTCGATGTTGGTGACGAAGGGCGTCCACACCGGCTGGCCATTCTGCTGCGCGCCGCGCAGATTGGCCTCCATCCGTTCGAGCAGGTTGGCCTCGTTGTAGCTGGGTCGGCTGACGCTGTGGTCCGGGGAGGTCACTTCGGTCGGACGGTTCAAGGCGTCGAAGCGGGTGCTGCTGGCGTAGATCTCGGCTTCGAGCGGCACTGAGACCGCCCAGTCCAGAGCAGCCTGATACTCCACCGCCAGCTGGCGTTGGCCGCCCAGCGCGTTGCCCTTGAAATCGTAGGCGTCGCTGGTGACCACGCCTGCCTGATCGAACTGCTGAATCGCCTTGCCCCGCAGGTTGTCGGCCTCCGGGATCGGGAAGAGCCGGGTCTCGCCATACACGGTGTGCCCGACCATCAGCTCGGGTCCCGTGCCCGGGCGCATGTAGGATTCCAGCGGACGCCGCAGCGCGTCATAGACCGAGCGGAACGCATGGCTGCGGCTGTCCCACGCACGGATCGGCTTACCGGCCACGTCGTTGAGCATCCAGCGCTCCCCGGCCTCCATGCTCGATTGGTGAATGCGGCTGGCCGCCTCCTTGTCCTTCTCCGGCCCCGCGATGCCGTAGTCGTAGCGCATGACGATGCGCCCCAGGGCATCGGTCACGCGGCGCTGGTTGCCTTCGATGTCCAACTCCACGCGGGTTTCGCATGGGCCTTGCGTCCCGTTGTCCGCAATCGTGAGGAACGGGCGGCCCAGCGTGTCGAAATGCGCGACGGTCGGAGTGTGGGCGTGTGGCTCCGTGCGCAGCGCTGCGTTCTTCTCGTCGGGATCGGCGCTGGCACTCATGCGGGAATGCCACGTCGGCAAGTAGTCCGCATCCGGCAGTCGCGCGAAGAAGTCGCCGATGTCGGCATCGAACTGGGGGGCGGCCACCAACACCGTGTCGTTGACATCCCAGGTCTCCTGCCGCCACGGGCTGAAGACCACCTTCTCCCAAGTGTGGTTGGGGTGCAGGGTGGCGACGACGCGTTCGACGGGATCGTAGAACAGGATCGGGCTGACGCCGACCTGCACGCCGAACTCGAACCGATGCGTGACACTGAAGAACGGCTCGTATTGGCGGACCGGTTTGCCCTTGTTGTTGAAGATGGTCCAGCCGCTGCCCACCCAGCGCGGCGGGCCGGAGACGCCATTGACCTTCTCCGGCTCGGCCTGGATTTTCTTCTGGACCTCGCGGCCGAAGCCGTCGGAGTAGGCGCAGCTGATCTGAATCTTGAGCCCTTGCGGCGGCAGCGGGGCGCTGGCGTGGGTTTCGCGGGCCAGCGTGGCGGCGTAGGGAGCCAACCATTGCGTCGGGTCCAGCGGGTTCGCGAGTTGAGTGCGTCGAAAGCGATCCAGGTCGTAGATGATGCGCGTGGTGGCACTTTGCAGCAGGACTGCCGCACTGGCGTGCGGGTCTGCCGCGTCGTGGAAGCTGTCGAGTTGAGCCTGCGTCAGATCGGCTGCGAAGCCAATCAGCGAATCGCCCTCCACCAGTGCGGGCAACGGCTTGCCCATGACAGCTGTGCCCGCGACCAAACCGAGCGTGTCGAAGGCGACGGCGGTCTGGTTGCGATTCGGGTCGCTCACCAGGCGGGGCTGAAGCACGCGGTAGTCGTTGGTTTCCACCGTGACTCGATTGCCGAGGGCATCGCGAGTTTCGACCATGAGCAGGTCATAGGCATCGAATCCGATCGTGGCGTCCTGGCCAAACGGATCGCGGTAGCGGCAGGGGAGGAAGAAGTGCTGCTGAGCCGTCGCCAGTTCGGTGGCAGCGCTGTCGGCCGGGTGGGTGCTGAAAAACGACCGGCCCGATGGAATCCACCAGTTGAGGTCGCCTTCGCTATGGACGTAGTGGCCTTCGGTGCCGAGCATGGCATCGGTGACTCGTCCGCCATAGACAGCGGCCAGCAATCCCGGCGTGAAGGCCAGCTTGCCGCTTTCGAAGGGGAGTGCCAGCGATTCCACAGTGCCGAGCGGCAACGCGCCGGTCAAATCATTGCGGCGGTAGAGCGAGCGTACATGCTCGATCAGACGCCTCTGAACACCCGACATCGGGTTCTGTTCGTAGTCCAGAGGTGCGGCACCGGTGCCCGCCGCGAGCATCTCGTTGAGGCGGAAGCGGCTGCGGCCCGGCAGGAGGGTCAGCCCCGTGATTTCATAAGTCCGTGTTTCTACGGGGAGTGGTGTGCGGTAATCATCATCGGACTCGATGGAATTTGTAGTGCCGTTCTCCGTGTAGGTCAGGAGCTGTTGCGTTTGCTTGTCTCGATCGACAACCAAAGGAAGCGAAGGATCGGGCTGCCGCCTCCCATATCCAATGGCAGCCGACTTCAAGACATTGCCGAAGTCGTCCACTTCGAGGGTGAGCGCGTGACTGATGCGCGGGTCGGCGGGATTGCGTTCGTAGTGGTAGCTGATCGCTTCGCGGGCGTGCGTGAAGAACACCGCATGACGGTTGTCGCCGCGTTGCTGCAGCACGCCGATCGTGAAGTTTTGCTCGGTGACGGTGTAAGGATGCGGCTCCTTGGCTGTGCTGTCCAGGGCGTAGACCTCCTGGCGCAGCATCGAACCTTTGAGGGCGCGGCAGGCTTCTCGTTCCTCTTCAACGGACAAGCCGTCGGGCAGCACGGTGTCGTCGAGCAGGAGCGCTCGCGCCTCCGCGTTGGTGAGACCCGGCTCGCGGTAATACTCGCCGGGGTCGTTTGCATCGAGCAGTCCCGCAAAGAAATTGGAAATTCGCTCGCGACCCAGATAAACGCCGGTGTGAAACCAGGTCTTGGTATGCACGGGCGGTGCATGAGACGCCGCATTGATGTTTGTCCCCGGCGGAGACAGTCCGTTGGCGCTGAGAGCCGCGAACTCCTCGGTGTCCCACTGCTCGACCATGCCGAAGCCGCGGAACTCGCGCTCGACGCCGTCGAAGTAGCCGTGGTGATAGGCATAGCGGGTCACGAAGCGGTTGCGGCTGAGGTGGTCGTAGGTCTCGACATGTTCGACGACGTGGACTGGGAAGGGAAGCTTGGTGATCCAGGGATTACCCGCGTACTGGTCCTGCAAATAGAACTGGGTAGAAGGCGTGTAGCGGACAGCCGTTTCCGCGCCGAGGTTGTTCATCGTCTTGATGAGCAGATGCGGTTTCTGGCCTCCCATCAGGTCGATGTATCTCATCGGTCGGCGGGCGTCGCCGGGCAGAGGTGATGACCAGACGAGGCAGGCGGTGCCATTCCCCAAGAGATCGACGACTGTGACTGCGGTCTGGCTGTCGATGCGAGGAAAGGCTGGGACGGTGGGCGGCTGGCTCCAACTGTTACCGGATTGATTGAAATAAATGCGCACACCATCGCCGTGGAGATAGATGATGTCGGTGAGTCCCGAGCCGTCGATGTCCGCGAGCTGGATGCGATTTTGGTCGAACTGATCCGGATGATCGAACCACGGCGAGTTGTCCATCGTCACCTTCGCGCCGAAGCGGCCGTAGCCGAGGTTCGGCCAGTAGCAGACTTCTCCGTTGCGAATGCGGGCGATGTCGGAGAGGCCGTCGCCGGACATGTCGGCCAGATAGATGGAGTGGGTGCCGTCGGCGAAGACTAAGCGCGGCCCTTGTTCTTCATCGCGGGCTTGGAGGGTCGTTTCCCTCGGGCCAAAACCATCTTCTGCAAGCGAAGGATGCCAACGGAAGACGTTGTCCTCGTTGATGAGAATATCCGCGTGTCCGTCGCCGGTGAGGTCCACGAACTTCAGATTCGGGTCGTCCCAATCGAGGACGGGAAGTGAATCGAACGGAGTGAATGTATCCCACTGCTGATCCTGGGTGCGTTCGTAGTAGCCCGGTGTCAGCCCACGGAAATTGACGACATCGAGTTGGCCATCGCCGGCGAGGTCGAGGAACTGGGCATGGCCCGAAGCGAGGCTGAGGCTGGGTTGTGTGGCGACCAGTTCGACCGGAGCAAAGCACGCTTCGAGATGCGAGGAGCCGTGCTGACCGACAACGTTGATGGGGCCGAGATTACGCTTATAGAACCAAGCACCGGCCTGTTCGGTCAGAATGCCTGTCAAGCCTTCTCCGTCAAGATCGACCCACTGGTAACGAGAACCATCGAGACCACCAGGCAGGTTCTTCAGACTTTCGGGATCAAGTTCTCGAATCTCCGATTGGATTGTGGCCTCGGTATAGGTGAACTCGACCGGGGGCATCGAACGCTTTAGGTAGCCCGATCCCGAGTCGAGCTTGCGATAGCCCGCTTGGGTCACGGCGAGTACGACGGAGTAGATGGGATGGCGCGTGTCCGCCGGATTCTGCTGGTGCGAATAGTTGAAATCGGTGGAGCGTACCAGGCACCCGGCACCGACTTCCGGTTCGTTGGGGAAGTGATGGAACATCAAGACCCGTCGGCAGAGGCGATAGGTGCGAACTTCAAAACCGGCCCGATAACTGGAGAAGGGATCGTTGCGCACGGACCACGAATTGGAATTGTCGCCCGGCTCTGGAATGTCGGCGTCGTGTTCACCGTAATCAAAGACGACTTCAAACATCCAGTCGTTACGCAGACCGATGTCTTCGTTCGCCTGGCGCGGGGTGCGGTTGCCGTATTGGATTCGCTTCAGGTAACGATTGGCCGCGCGCGCGGAGTCGCTACGGTTCCGCTCATGCACATTCGACAGATCAATTGCCTGCGAATTCTCCGCCTTGTAATCGTGGCGGATGGCGTTACCTCTATCGTCGTAGCTTTCGCAGATCAGCCAACTGAAGATGCGTGTGAAATCCGAGGGATCGGCGATACGGCTATTGGCGGTCCTGCCGTACAGCGTGGTGATGTTGTCTTTGGAGATGGATCGCCAGTGGGTGTCGCCGTCGTTGAGACGAGTCCAGCGCTCGATTCTCGCAAAGAGTCCCTCGATGCGCGGGCGGTATCGCTGGATGCGGTAGTCGGTGCCACTGACGTTTCGAACCGGCAGGTTTTCACGCACCCAATCGTGGCCGTTTTTGACCACGAGGGGCACCAAATCTTCCGCTCCGGACAGGATGAAACTGTCAGACTCCTCCGCATCCTGATACTTGGGCAGCCCCTTGTCAGTCTTGCGCGTGATGGAGGGCAGCGAGAGGCTCCAACCCAAGCCGAACGGACCGTTGCCCGAGCCGGAGTCGTAGGAGAGCGAGAGCTGCGGCCCGAAACCGGCCCGGCCCGGGCTGACGGCAATGGGAACGGACATCGACCCGGTGCCCGTGACGGGATTGGCCGCGAACTTCTCGCCCATGCCGCGAACTGCACCACCACTTTTGGGAAAGGAGATGGACGGCACCGCCTGCTTCTGATCTCCGTCAGTGGGCCCCGACGCCCTTATCGGTGAACTCATAATTTGTCACCCGACCGCAGGTAGCGTTCTGCCCAGCATAATTGCAGGTCTCACTCCGCCGACGTTGAGCGTCAGCAAACAGGGGGCGGGCACATTACACGAATGCACCGAGCATGAGTTGCCGTCTCTAATGGTATTTGACACAAACCGACCATTGATGTCCACGCGCGACGAGGTGCATTCGTCAATTGGTGGTCGTTGTTACGTTTTGAGAAGGAAGGTGCCAGAACTGGTGCCAGTGGCTGTTGAGGTCTTGGGTTCGGATCGAGGTGACCGCGGTCGCTCCGGGGCGGGACATCCTCGTACACAACTCGAAGTTGATCGCCAATCGAAACATGGATGTGAACAGCCTAATTAGACAGCGCCACTTTGGCTTGCAAAGCGGGTTCCAGACTGGCGTTTCGGCAAATTGAGAAAGAGGCGATCCTCCGTGTGCATTCAGTCACA
>JAYSUV010000005.1:0-6880 GCA_043718945.1 Planctomycetota bacterium | reverse complement strand
ATCTACGGATTGACCATTCTCTGGAGGCCACATGCCAGCAACGATCCAGTCATTAGGACTCAACACTCTGAGCCGTGACGAGCGTATCGAACTCGTTTTGGAAATCTGGGACAGTATCGCTGCCGCCCCGACCTTCTCGTTGCTGACCGAACCCCAGCGGAAGGAACTGCGTCATCGGGTTGCCGATGATGATGCCAACCCGGACGATGTCGTGCCCTGGGACCAGGTGAAAGCTCAAACTCTGGCCCGGTTGAAGTCATGAGCCTGCGATTGGAATTCCGCTCGATCGCGCAGGCAGAATTCGATCAAGCTGCACGCTGGTACGAGAGCCAGCGGATCGGGTTAGGTCAAGTCTTTGTCGATGCTGTGCAGCAGGTGCTGGAAATCATCGCGACTCATCCACGGCATCATCCTCTGGTCGACGGCGATGTCCGAGGCGCTCTTGTGCCTCATTTCCCTTACAGCATTTACCACCGTATCAAACCCGATCGAGTGGTGATCGTCGCTGTGTTTCACGCGTCGCGAGACCCTTCCATTTGGCAAGAGCGAAAGTGATCTCTGGGCTCCGCAAATAAACTCGGACATCTCGGGGCCGCAATCCTCAGTGTCGATGTACACGGCGGACCAACTCAACGGCTAACCCAGTTCCCGCCCCGTAATCAGCTTGTACGCGGCCCCTTCATTCTGCGTCGGGCGCTCGGGCCGCCCCTTGTGCATATAGGTTAGCAGCATGTTGTCGAGGCCGAGTAGGTACAGCACCGTCGCATGCAGATCATGCACATGCAGCCGGTTCTCGACAGCGTGGAACCCGAGGTCGTCGGTCGAGCCGATCGTCTGCGCCCCCTTCACGCCGCCGCCGGCCATCCACATCGTAAACCCGGTCGGGTTGTGGTCGCGACCGTCCCCCTTTTCGCTCATCGGGGTGCGACCGAACTCGCCGCCCCAGATGACGAGCGTGCTGTCGAGCAGACCTCGCCGCTTCAAATCCTTCAGCAGTCCGGCCACCGGTTTGTCAGACTCCATGAACCGCTCGCTGTGGTTCTTCTCGATGCCCGCATGAGCGTCCCACTTGCTCCCCGCCCCGTGATACAGCTGGACGAAACGCACGCCGCGTTCGACCAATCTTCGCGAGAGCAAACACATCCGCCCAAATGTCTCGGTCGGCTTCGCATCCAAGCCATACAGCTGCTGCGTTTCGGCGGTCTCCTCAGCCAGGTCGACCGCTTCCGGAGCGCGGGCCTGCATGCGAAAGGCGAGTTCGTACGAGCCGATGCGGGCGTCGAGTTCAGTCTGAAACTGCCGAGGCAGAGCATGCTCGCGGTTCAGCGTGTTGAGCAGATCGAGCTTGGACCGCTGGACCTCTTCGCTTACCCCCTTGGGGTTCTTGAGGTAGCGAATCGGCTCCTCACCAAAATCGAGTTTTGTCCCCTGATACACAGCTGGCATGAACCCCGCGCTCCAGTTGCGTGGCCCGTTGATCGGTGGCGTATTCGAATCGGTCAGCACCACATACGACGGCAGGTTCTGATTCTCGGTCCCCAGCCCGTACATCACCCAGGAGCCAAGACTCGGTCGTCCGGCGATCGGCGTTCCGGTGTTCATCTGGCACACGCCGCCCGAGTGATTGATCCCGTTGGTCCAGCACGACCGGATCACCGCGATGTCGTCGACACACTCAGCTGTGTGGGGGAGCCAGTCACTGACCCAGGTGCCCGCCTCGCCGTACTGCTTCCAGGTTCGCTTCGACGCTAGCAGCGGCGAGTTGATCTCACCCATCGCAGTGATCACCCGCTTGTACCCCGCTGGCAGCGGCTTTCCCGCCAGTTCGTTGAGCTTGGGCTTGGGGTCGAAGCTGTCCATCTGACTCGGGCCGCCCTCCATGAACAGGAAGATCACGCACTTAGCCTGAGCCGGGAACTGGGAATGACGAGGAGCAAAGGGCGAGTCGCTCCCTTCAGAGGCCAGGACTGAATCTCGCCCCAGCATCCCGGCGAGAGCGAGTGCCCCGAAACCCGCGCCGCCTTTCAGCAGGGCGTTACGGCGAGTGGAGACTGATGGGAAGACCTGGGACATGGGAGTCACCTGAGACGGGTCAATTCGGGACCAACTGATTCAGTAGCCGGTCCATTCAGTATGACACATGCTTCGAGACAGGGGAATGTTTGAATACGAGTGATGTGGGCGATCACCAGTTTAAGTCGCGTGGACTTTAGTCCACGCGCTCCATGAACTTCATACAGTTCGCGTGGGCTAAAGCCCACGCTACTCATCCCCCCCGCTTCCCTTTCCCGCATAAACTCCTCACGATGTGAACACTCACCTCCAGTCACACCACCGGGAGTCGTCGATGTCAGAGCCAGACGTTCTGCAAGCCCCACAGGCCCAGCCCACCGGCGTCCGGTTTCTCGTTCTCGGAACGGCGTTCCTTGTCGCGGTACTCCTGTATCTGCACCGGTTCACGATGAGCTATGCGGAGCAGTATGTCCGCGAAGATTTGGGACTGAATGAGAGTCACCTCAGCTGGTGCTTCTGGGCGTTCTTCTTTGCGTATGCCCTTGCCCAAGTCCCATCGGGATGGCTGTCCGACCGGTTTGGTTCGCGGCTGATGCTGACGATTTACATTCTTGTCTGGTCAGGTTTCACAGCCTCAATGGGGCTGGTCACCGGATTTGTGGGACTGCTGCTGGTGCGTGCGGCTGTGGGTTTGGGGCAGGCCGGTGCGTATCCGACATGTGCGGCGGTTGTCGGTCGCTGGGCTCCGTTCGATGTGCGTGCTCTCGTCAGCAGCGTGATCGCGATGGGGGGGCGAGTCGGCGGCGCGGTGGCCCCCGTCCTCACCTCGCTGCTGATCGTCGCCTTCGTCCCCAGCCTGACCCCCGAGAAGTCCCAGCTTGGCTCGCAGGACTTACTCAACATCGGGCAACTGGCGGAGCAGTTAGAGTTGAGTCTTGTGCCGCTGGAGAAGCCCGCTGAGGAGGTGCGAGCCCAGCAGGCACTGGCCGCCAAGATTCGAGCGGGTCTGCCCAGCGAGGTGCAGCAGCAGCTGGCCGTTCTTCAACGGGCCTACGTGGCGGCTCAAGACAAGCCCCCTGAGAAGCCTCGCAAGTTCGGTGACAAACCTCTTCCGAAGGCGATCCTTGCCCCCTCCGAGGCCCCCGGAATCATCGCGGCCCTCAATCAAGTGCTGACCGGCCCGCTGCTCGCCACCGAGGCCGAGGCCAAAGCCTTTCCCGTGGAGCGTGAGGCCAAACGCATCTGGGAATCGCCCAACATCTCGGACGCGCAACGAGTCCGCGTCAACCGCCTGCTCCTCGAAGTTGCCGTTCCCGCTGGCATCCGCAAGGTCTACGTCGGCGGCTGGCGGCGGGTCATGTTCTTCTTCGGCAGTCTGGGGATCGCCGCAGCTGTGGCGTGGATGGTGTTCGTTCGTAATCGTCCGCTGGAACATCCGTGGTCGAACGCCGCCGAAAACCAACTGATCACTGGCGGGTTGCCGCCACTGGCCACGGCCACCGCCCAAGCGACGTTTCCCTGGGTCGCGATGCTAAAGAGTCCGAGCCTCTGGAACCTCAGCATCTCGCAGCTGGGGACGAACATCGGCTGGGCATTTTTGGTGACTTGGCTACCGCGTTACTTGCGCGAGGTGCATCGCGTGCCATTCGAGGAACGCAGCGTGATGGCCTCGATCCCGTTGTGGATCGGCTGTGTCGGCATGCTGACCGGGGGATGGGCCACGGACCGATTGACGAAGGCGATGGGGCTACGCATCGGTCGATCGTGGCCAGTCGGGCTGAGTCGTTTTGTGGGGGCCGCTGCGTTCGCCGGAATGCTGATTCATCCCGATGCGTGGACCGCCACGATCCTCTTTGCCGTCGTCGCGTTCTCGACCGACTTCAGCTCCCCGCCGATGTGGGCTTACAGCCAAGACGTGGGTGGCAGATACACAGCTGCGATCTTGGGCTGGAGCAACATGTGGGGCAATCTGGGAGCTGCGTTTTCACCGCTGCTGCTGAACTATCTACTCGGCGAGAACAAAGACAACTGGGACGCCGCGTTCGGAGCCTGCGCCGTAGCATTCGTGATCGCGGGAGTGACCGGGATGTTTATCGATGCGACGAAGAAGATTGATTTGGGGGCTTGAAGCGAGCGGCAGACGTGAGTCTGTCGAGTCCCCGCATCGCCGTAAGGTGGGACCAGCCGCTTTGGGCGCAGGCCCACCATTTCGCAAGAACAACGTCACACAGGGTGGGCTAACCGGGCATTATCCCGAAGGGATTGCAGCCCATAGCCGGTGGTCGAGCGCAGCGATACCACCGGAAAAACGGTCTCCTCAAGTCAGTCTATCCCGAAGGGATTGCAGCCGTTCGAATGGCTCTGACGCCCAAGGTGGCTGGAATCCCGTCGGGATACAAGAACTCGTGGGGACGCGATCCGGTGGTGTCGCTGCGCTCGACCACCGGCTATTGGCTATGACCCCTCCGGGGTGGAGCATGGCATTGAACGCACACTCGTCTTCGGCGAACGTGGCTACCGCCCGGTCACCAGCTTGCTGATCGCCTTAAACTCGGGAGTTCCGGCGACTTCGCACCACTCGAAGAGGACGGCTTCGACGGTGGTCAGCACAGCTCCGCTCAGTTCCATGCGGCGGAGGGCGATTTGCTTGTCGAGTTCCAATCGGCCCGACACGGCGTCGACGGCGATGTGAACCTGATACCCGAGGGCCAGTAGGTCGAGCACCGTTTGCAGGATGCAGACGTGAGCCTCGATCCCGGCCACCACGATCTGGAACGGCTCGTCCGGCCCCGGTGGCAACCAGCCCAGGCACTCCGCGCAGCTGAAGCGGGTCTTGGCGGGGCGGTCTGCGGCGAACTCGGCGATCTCCGGGATCGTGGGACCGAGGCCCTTGGGATATTGCTCGGTGATGTGGATCGGGACTGAGAGAACCTGAGCCCCCTGGGCCAGCAGGCGGCAGCGGGCGATCAGGGCCTCGCGATCCGGGAACACCGGGACGAGGCGTTCCTGTAGGTCGACCAATAGCAGGCGGCTGCGATCACGGCGGAGGAGTTCGGCACTGCGAGCGGGGGGCGAGGTATTCATGTCCCGATGCTATGTGGGCCGGACCAGTCGTGCAAACGAAAAAGTAACACGAAGCGTGAGCGAGGGCCGAGCGCAGCGAGGAGTTCGACCAACATACGTCTGATTCCTCAGCGAATCCAGCAGCCCCCGCTCTCAAACAGAGTCGCAACTTGCCCTCCCTTGCTGACGCGTCGGGTTATTAATGTCTTAGTGCTTACCGGCCCGGGGCAGGGCGATGGAGTACAGAATCGTGACGACGCCGATCCCAATCAGCGTATACGGTAGCCACGGGGCCAGATGGATCGTGCGGTCGTCGCCCGCTTTATATGTGAGCATCGACACGACAGGATTCTGGGGCATGTCGGGCTTGAGTTTTACCGCTTCAACGTAGAACAACCCGGCCCCAAACAGGGTCAAGTTGATCCCCAAAGCGCTAAACGCGGCGCGAATCATCACCGACACTCCCCGAACATTGACAGAACTCATCGGGCCTATCGGCGGATGGAGCTTCGGAGTTCAGTGTTAGTTTGAAACGGGGACGAGAAGTCTGCTGATGAGAGATGGAATAACGGATACACCGATCGGGGGAGGAGTCGGAAGTATAGTCCTCTTACGGACCGAATCGAGTCGTCGGTCAGACGTCCTCGTCCGTCCGTTCAAAAGATTCCCCGTACTAACGAGGACCTACGTCCTGCGAAACAACTCGCTTCTCCCCGCACCAAGTATCAGTCCATCGAGAATCTGCATTTGACCAGTCATCACGGCCCCGTGCGAACGGGCGGAAACGCCTCGACGCGGGTCTGGACCGTCTTGGTCTGCTCGAACGCGAATCCGTCACCCAGATCAACCGTCATGTTGACGACCCGTTCCGTATACGATTCCTTCGGCAAGCCAGTCTCGCGGAAAATGACACACTGCCCCACGGTCGACCCGCCGAGAACTGTGACGTTGATGTCATCGTTCTGAGTATGATTGACCTTATTGATCGTCTGCGAGGGGATAATGTCCCCGGTGATCTTGACCACCGCTTCCGTATCGCTCAGTTCCTGCAACGTGTACTTACACTGGACGATCATCGGAATCGGACGAGTCACGCTGCGGTGGCGGGTCCACTCCTGACCGGGAGTCAC
Organism: Planctomycetota bacterium; assembly: GCA_043718945.1. Taxonomy (GTDB): domain Bacteria; phylum Planctomycetota; class Planctomycetia; order Planctomycetales; family Planctomycetaceae; genus TH-plancto1. The sequence goes on along the minus strand of JAYSUV010000005.1, from coordinate 674 downwards.
GTCCTGGCCAAAAGGGAGTAGTCCGATCGTGTTGTCGACGAAGTCCGAGATGCCATTCTCATCCGACCCGGCTTCCATTCCCAACATCACCTGCTTCTGCTGACTCGGAGGCACGTTGGCCAGGCAGCGCTCCAAAAATTCCCGGAAACCGACGACCTCGTTGATCTGGTTGTCTTTGCCAATCCAGAATGAGAATCCGTCATTCACCATGTCGTGATAGGCTTGCGCTGCCACCGGAATCTGTGCGGGTGGATTCGTGGAGCGATAGACGAGCGTCTGCCCGTCCATGGTCTGCTCGAACTCCACCCGGTTGTACTTCACCCCGAGTCGAGTGCGACCGCTGGCCACTTCTTCCACCTGGATCGCCATCAGCAATCGTAATTCGGTTTGGATCTCCTGCACGGTCCCATCGCTGGCCGTTTGGACGAGCGTCGTGACGACCTGCTTCTTCAGCGGGAACTGCTCCCCCGTTTGAAGTTGCAGTTTCAGTTCGCCGCGAGGTTCTTGGGGGTTTCGCCGGGGCCGCGGAGCAGTCGCCCCCACCCCGGAGTGTGGCTCCTCAGTCGGCTGTTCAGCCACTCCGCCATCTGTCTTTTTTGAGAGAGACTGTTCGCCACCACTCGACAGCCAGTCCGGTACATCGAGTGCAGCTTCCTCATCCGTGGGCGCTTTCT
>JAYSUV010000400.1:0-37044 GCA_043718945.1 Planctomycetota bacterium | reverse complement strand
CGCCGCCAAGCGGACTCAGGCCGAGAAGCTGAAGGCAGCGGAGAAAAAGCCCGCCACAGCCGCGACTCCCGCAGTGCAGAAGAAGGCGGAGTAACTGTGGCTGATCGCAGCCTCTCCCTGCAATCGTTGTGCATCAGGGTGCTGTCTTGATCCCCCCCCCTCGAAGCAACACCATATTCTTCTGGTCCCACGTCGTGGCCGCCTGTAGCGATCAACGATTGGGACGCAGGCACACGGACAATGACATGGGCATTCGCACTTATTGGCCGCAAGTGATTCTGATATACTGATCGAATCATTCATCGCCAGAGTTCATTCAGCTGCCGAGGAGAGCTGGTGGAATGCGGCTTCTGCGTGAGTCACTCAGTCGTGCCTGAAGGACGGAACCTGAATGCTGTTCGACAGGTCTTGTGGTGGAGCCGCTCCGGGCGAGACTACTCGCGAGATCGTATTCTGCGGCAAGCCTTCACTCAGCTGGGCTGGCAGATTCAGGATTTTTCTCCGGTCCTGAGTTTTGCGGGTGACTGGCAAGCTTGGATTCAGAGAGTCGAGAGGCCGGATGTCGTGTGGGTTCCCTGCTTTCGCCATCGTGACGCAGCGGCCGCGGCTCGCTGGGCGAAATCCCGGCAGGTTCCTATCGTGTTTGACCCGCTCATTAGTGCCTATGACAAAGTAGTGCATGAGCAGGAACGCGTGGAGAAGGATTCCAATGTGGCGCGCCGGATGCTGGCCCGTGAATCCGCGCTGATGCAACGCTTCGATGCTGTGGTGGCCGATACGCAGTGCCATGCCGATTACTTTACGAGCGACTTCGGCTTGAAGCCGGACAGGGTCCGTGTCATCCCTGTGGGAGCTGAACCGGGGCTGTTTGTCCCGCAGTCGTGGGGGCCAGTGTCGTCACGGGTTCGCGTCTTGTTCTATGGGAGTTTTATTGGCCTTCAAGGCCCCGAGGTTATCGCCGCCGCCGCCCGGATGGTCCCGGAAGTGGATTGGCATTTTATTGGGGACGGTCCTCTGAAGCCTCTATGCCAGGAGTTATGCAGTGATTTTAATCATGTGACATTCACTCCGTGGATTCCTTATGAGCAGTTGCCGTCTCAGATCGGTGCAGCTGACATCTTACTAGGAGTCTTTGGAACCTCCCAGAAGGCCAGCCGGGTCATTCCCAACAAGGTCTATCAAGCACTCGCGTGTGGCCGGGTGGTCGTGACTCGGGTGTCGGATGCTTATCCCAAGGCACTCCTCGAATCGTCTGTCCCTGCGAGTGGCATGCAGTTCATCCCAGCGGGGTCCGCCGAGGCTCTGGCGGACGTTGTTCGCAAGCTGTCGAACTCGCGGTCAGAGTTGCCGAAGTGGGGAAGTCTGGCGAGGCAGAGTTATGAACAGCATTTTAATCCAGATTCGATTGTAAGTTGTCTGAGTGCTCTTCTCGCTCGCGTGATGTCGAAACCTGGTGGGCAATTCTGACCGTTCGCCTGAATAACCTGTTGATACAGTGCCTAAATGATTCCCTGCAAAAACGAAAGCGGTCAATGAACGACGACGGATACTCGAGTCCCTCAACGGGGATCGGTATCAGGGCGGTACAGAAGGCTCACGCAGAGGCGCAGAGGACGCAGAGAGGAGAAGCTTGCCCCCTTTTTCTCGGCGTCCTCTGCGCCTCTGCGTGACACCTACTCTTAGCTTCACCGATTGCTCATGATCGCACATCGTGAATCAGTGAGCGTGATACGAATTGCTTTCGATTCTGACAGCAGGCATTTAGCGAGCAGCTTGATCCGTGAATCACTGTGGTCACCCGCCACTACTTACAAGGTTAGTTTCCGCGCCTGTCACGACCATGCCACTCACAGCGATGCCCGCTTGTGCCCGCGTCGCTGTTGCCCTAGCCATGCCTCTGGAATCTGTGGACATCTGTGCAATCTGTGTGCAAGATGTTGGTTCGGGAGAAGCTCAATCAAGGAGGAATTGGTACACAGCTTTCACAGATGGGCACAGATTGAATCACTCCATCAATGTGCGATGAGTGGTTATGGGACAATTGGGATTGACGCACGGAGCGGCATTCAGTGTTCACTCGTAACGGCAGGCTATGGCCTGCCCATCCGAGAGAACACTCTACTGGCGGCGGCGTGGCTATCGAATGTCTGGACTCGCGCCCGGCATGTCACCTTTTGCGTTTTCCGTGCTTGAGTTCTAACTCGTAGAGTTTGGCCTCTTTGAGGAACGCATATAAGGCGTTAATTGTGCTGCCGATGAACCCTCGGATTCCGTTGCAGAAGCTGCGCCTTAAAAGGTAGGACCGCAAGAACGTTAAGGGGAATGCCAACAGTAAAGCGATGAGTGAAAAGCGGCGTCCCCCGTCGAAACGCTCCTGAGCCTTGAGGCTGGAGTAGGTGTCGTTTTTGAGCAACTTTGTCGAGATGCTGCTCTCGCCATAATGGATAATGCAGCCTTTCCCATCGCGTACGGGGCCGGTGAGGTGAACGCCTTCGTGGACATACTCGTCCCCAAAGTGACCTCGGGACTTTCGCCAGAAACGCACCTTGGCGTTCTTGCGAATCCAAGGTGAATTGGGCAAGCTGAGAAATCGATCATCAAACGGAATGCACAGACCAGAGAGTGCCTCGTCCGGTAGAGCAGCGCGAATCTCGCTGAGCAGTTCGGGAGTCGCTTCCTCATCGGCATCCAGCTTAAATACCCAGTCGTGTTGGCACATTTCCGCTGCCAGATCGGACATACGAGACCATCCGAGCCAAGGCTTGATGTACACACGATCGGTGAAATATCGGGCCAGTTCGACGGTGTTGTCGGTACTGCCGGAATCCAGAACCACGATGTCCTCGAAGTCCCGGACGCTGGCCAAGACCCGCTCGATGTTGTGGGCTTCATTCTTGGTCAGGATGAACACGCTGGCGGGGATGGGGCTCACAGTCGATATCTCCCACGGGTTAGGGCAATGTGGAATTGTAGGAGATCCGCGCGACCGTGGATTCCGATACGAGGAATCTCATAGAGATTGCCCAGCGGTTCGATGGCCTTGCGAACGGAGACAGCTGAGGTGAAGCCCGCGGCTTTGACGATCGCCACATGGTCCGGAGTATATCGCCCATAGGGATAGGAGAAGCTCTGGCAGGGGAGCCCCGCGAGTTGCTCGACTGCGGCCTTGGACTGGAGGATCTCGGTCTGTGCCAGGTCGATGTCCGCGCTCAGTAGAGCGAGGTGAGTCATGGTATGCGCGCCGAATTCGACGAGTCCGCTGTCGGCCATCTCCCGGATTTGAGCTGGTGTGAGCTTGTGGATCCCCGCGATCTCCGGGGCCAGATAGATCGTGGCTTTGCTCTGATACTTTTGCAGCAGCGGAAATACCTGTTCGTAGTTATTGGCAAAGCCATCGTCGAAGGTCAAAGCCACGGTAGGACGCTCGCAAGGGCCGGGATTGTCGATTAACTCGCTGATGGTGCAGGTCTGATAGCCCCGCTGCTTCAGAAAGACGAGCTGTTGCTCGAACTTGGCGGGAGGGACATTCATCCCCGTGCCCGGTCCCGGTTCCACACTGTGATACATCAGGATGCGCGGCCGATCCAGCGGTTGGATGGGTCGCCAGAAGTGATAACGTGCCAGCCCCCCCAGCAGGCTGATGACCACTCCAACAGTTCCCCCCACAATCCAGCCCAGCACAATCAGTCCTCTCCGTCGTATTGTGTCGAATTCCATCGTGCCTGTCAGGCGGCGAGATGTCCTAGAGACTTGTCCGAAACAACGTCCCGATTTGATTTTGAACAGAAGGTCGCCAAGGACGCAACGGAACTTCAAACGGAACCCTTGGCGTCCTTGGCGACTTTCTGTTCCACTGCCACGGGATCAGCAGGGAAGTCGCTTCGGACGACATCCCAAGAAGCAAATTCTCGATGGCGATGAGAATCGTCCCACCCGATGGGCGTTCGCGGTTTCACTCAAAGCCACGAGTGTACCGTCCAGTCTTGATTTCTGGGTAGATGAAGTCGTAAGACTGCAGCCATCAGAATTCTGACACTCCGCGCTGAAGCCGACAGCCTTTCCGGAGTGTGCCAGACTCCCCGCCGCACGCCGAGTGTGATCCACTGCCGCAGAACCAAGGATTCGTACACAGATCGCACAGATTTTCACCGATTCGAAACCGGCTGCGGCGGCGACCTCACGCGATCGATCGCGTTCCGCCCCTCTGAATCTGTGGCGATCTGCGAAATCTGTGTACGGATCCTCGGCCTCGGACTAGTCGGGACGAGGTGGGCGAGCCACGGGCTTCATGCCGTCGATGTCAGGCTGTCGGCTCCCGCGCGGAATGTTAGAATTCATTACGAATTCTGTGACCCAAATTCAAGCCCGGACGATGCGGTCAGAGCGAGTTCCGGTTGACGACCGGCCCCGCCTTCAAAGACACGCGGCGTGCCACCTCAAGCCGCGAGCGATGCCATCCAGTTGGTCTTGCGGCATTTCCATCGATTCAATATCAACTCACTCCGTAGAGCCGTACCTTGAGGGATCAATGACGGCAGCGCAATCGTCTAAGTCATCGCCTGACAACATTGTCAGGCAAATGTCGTGAAGCCAGGGAAAGGGTTCTCATGTCTGCTGATGTTGCCACAAGTCGCCCGAAAGCGCAAACCGGACTCTGGTCGGCAGACCTTGCCGAATGCTACATCGAAACCATGAAGCACACGCTGTGCGACTCTTTCCATCTGGATCGCTTGTCGGTCGGCAAGCGAAAGGTGACGACGAAGCCATCGCTGTCGCTGAAGCAACTGGTCCGCCGGGTGGCCATGGCCATGCTGAAGCGGCAGAGCATCGGCCTGTACCATGAAGACGATGGAACCGACCTGGAAGCGGCGAAGAAGGCTCGCGAGAATGGGACCGACTGGCCCGAATGTGCCGACACGATGATCGGCCTCAAGCGGCTGAATAATGTCCAAATGTGTGTCACCGATGTGATCCGGCGCGGCGTGCCGGGCGATCTTATCGAGACCGGCGTCTGGCGTGGAGGCTCCACAATCTTCATGCGCGCCATCCTGAAAGCCCTAGGCGACCAGAACCGTACGGTCTGGGTGGCCGACTCATTTGAAGGGCTGCCCAAGCCGGACACGGGTACCTATGGTGCCGATGCACGCGACAACCATCACCTGTTTGACGAACTCCGCATCAGTCTCGAACAGGTGAAGGCCAATTTCGCCAAATACGGTTTGCTGGATCAACAGGTGCAGTTCCTAAAGGGCTGGTTCAAGGACACCCTCCACAAGGCACCGATCGAGAACCTGGCGGTTCTGCGTCTGGATGGCGACATGTACGAATCGACGATGGATGCTTTCAAGGCTCTCTATCACAAGCTGTCGCCGGGTGGCTACTGCATCGTCGATGATTACGGCGCGGTGGAAGGCTGCAAGTTGGCCACTCACGACTTTCGCAAACAACACGGAATCGACGAGCCGATCCAGCAGATCGACTGGACCGGTGTGTTCTGGCAGAAGCGAGGTTAGCGGACATGGCTGGGCCATGTGGTCATGCACACCGGCCAAATCATCGCCGCCCGATCCAGGAATCCCCTGTCGTCGCGGGGAGAACCACGTCATTCGCGAGGATCAAGGCGTCAGCTGTGGCGTCTTGCACTTTCGCCCCCGACTCCCGGCTGAGATGGACGCCCCCTGGCATCTTTCCGACACCTCGCGATCCACTCCGAGAGTCGCTCCGAATGAACCCCGCTGAATCCATCTCGGTCGACTCGTGGTGAGGGGCGTCATTCATGTCGCTGATATCCCGCATTCTGAGATTATTCCGCAAAAAGAGATCGCCCTGGACCGAACGCTATGCCGTGGGGCGCGGGACGTATGGCGATCCCGAAGTCTTGCATTGGGGAGAACCCTCCACGCTCCACGTCGGTGCGTACTGTTCGATTGCTGCCGGAGTGAAGATATTTCTGGGCGGCAACCATCGAACCGACTGGATCACAACATATCCCTTCTCGGTGTTCCGAGAGAGTGCCAAGGCAATCCTCGGGCACCCCGCCACCAATGGCAACGTCATCATCGGGCACGATGTCTGGATTGCTGCGGGTGCGACGATCTTGTCGGGAGTTCGCATTGGTAACGGCGCGGTGATTGGAGCTTGTGCCTTGGTCACACGCGATGTTCCTGCCTACGGAATCGTGGCTGGCAACCCCGCAAAGCTGATTCGGTTGCGCTTCACCGAAGACGAAATTGCGACTCTGGAAGAGTTGGCCTGGTGGGATTGGAATGACTCGAAACTGGATGCGGCTATGCCTCATCTGCTGGCGGGCAGCGTGTCGGCGCTGCGGACTTTCTCGACGGCATACGATGCCGGGAGATGCCCCGAATCGACACCCTAAAGAGGAGACTCCCTTCAGTGGAACAGGCTGAATCCGCATGATGAGAATCCCCATCCAGAAAGCTGGCTTGTGCCCTCTTGGACCCCCCACTCCAGTGGCATGTGAGGCACTTCACCGTCGATATTTCATAGACCGATTGCAATAACCTCTTGACCTCGAATCCCGAAGTGACCAATATCCCGCGTCCCAAGCCGGAGTCTTCCCAGTGGTCCGAACTCTCGGCGAGTCCCACGGAATGTCCGGCGAACAGGAAGTGACCCGATGAATCGCATTGATGTGCTGCAACAGTTGCTCGATCAGCGTCCACAGGCGACGTATCTGGAGATCGGTGTCCAGCGCGGCAACGTGCTGCTCAACCTGCGAGCTTCGCGGAAAATTGCCGTCGATCCGGAGTTCCAGATCTCCCGCCTGCAGCGCTGGACCAGTGGCCTGACCAATCGGTCGAATCTGGCGAACGAATACTTCGAGATGACCAGCGATGCATTCTTTGCCCAGCATGCGGAGGCCCTGCGGGGGGGCATTGATGTCGCCTTCGTCGATGGCCTGCACACGCATGAGCAGGCCCATCGGGATGTCTGTAATGTGCTGGAGTACCTGAACAACGATGGCGTCATTGTGATGCACGACTGCAATCCGATGTCGGCAGCTGCGGCCCAATTCGCGACATCTGCTGAGGAGGCAGACCGCAATGGAGTCCCGGGCTGGACCGGGGAGTGGACCGGCGATGTGTACAAGGCGATCCTGCAGTTGCGAGCCGAGCGGAGCGACCTGAATACGTGCGTGCTGGACTGCGACTATGGCCTGGGAATCGTGCGGCGCGGGACACCCGACAGCCCGCTGAAGATGTCGCTCGAGCAGATCGCGTCAATGACCTATGAGGAGTTCGCGCTGCGGCGGACGGAACTGCTGAACCTGCGGTCTCCCGAGACGTTCCGGAACGCTGTGCGGCGTACGGCATAGGGGGCGTGGGAGTCGTAGCAGTGGTGGTCTGCTCGCAGACCCGAATCGGTGACATATGCAGCCACTGACCATCGTGACGGTGACCTACAACAGCAGCGAGGTGATCGCCCCTCTGCTGGAGTCATTGCACTCGCCAGACTGGGAAATCCTCGTCGTTGATAATGGGAGTCAGGATGGTTGCCAGGCCATCGCGGCGACATTTACCCATGTGCGAGTCATTCAAAACGGCAACATCGGCTATGGCCGCGCGGCGAATGTCGGGTTTCGCGAGGCGAACACGCCCTATGTACTCCTGGTGAATCCCGATGTGGCGATCTCGAGCGAGACGATCGACCAGATGCTGGCCTGCCTGAAGGCGAATCCCGACATCGGCATCCTGGGGGCAAACATGACCGGGGAGCCTGCGGAAGGTTTGGTGGATGTGGACTGGATTGTCGGTGCCTTGATGTTGATTCGCCGAGAGGCGCTCGTTCAGGTGGGTCTCTTCGACGAACAGATATTCCTATTTTATGAGGAGTCGGACATGTGCAACCGATTTCTCCAAGCGGGCTGGCGGCTCGCTGTGCTGCAATCTGCGGTGGCCGAACATGATGTCGGGACCTCATCGCCCGCGAGCCTCAAGGTTCAGAAAATTAAAGCGTGGCATTTCGCTTGGTCCAAATGCTATTACTACCGCAAGCATTTTTCGACGGCTCAGTACATCCGGAAATGCCTCACTCGGGTGGCCTCTTCGCCGTTTCGCATCGGCTCAGGTCTGCTCACCGGAAATTCGCGCCGGGTGGTGGGGAGTGCTTACGAACTCCTGGGAGCCTTGGCTTATCTGGGCGGGATGAGTGCCTTCCGGAAAGGCGTGGGTCGGCTCACGTGAAGTTGTCAATACCCATCGATCAGTGCATCCGTAAGTCGCCTCGGGACTTGGGAACTCCGACCAGGCGGTCCATGGGAGGCCAGTAATACGCCATTGACGCGAAATTCGGGGGGGGCTACAAGCTGTTGACCATTCATCTCGGAGGTCGGAATCCCGGAGAGGTGAAGTCCTTCGTGGACTCTGGGGCGAACGCCATTCCCACTCCTGTTCCCGCGTTGCAGGCTCTCTCATGAATTCGTCCAATGACTACCGAGGCATTCGCGTAGTGCATGCCGCAAACTATCAATTGGAAAAGGACGGGCTCGTCTTCTCCAACTGCGATATCAAGATGGGGCAAGGGTTAATTCAAAACGGCTGTTACGTTTACCCCTTTAGTATTAACGACCGCGCGCGGATGTTGTCGTTTCTGGGCAGTAAAACCTGGGGCAAGGGGAAGGCCAATCGGGCGTTGATTCAAACCTGTGTCAATGTGGCTCCCGACGTACTGGTGCTGGGGCATGCTCAATACATCACGCGCGACACGCTGCTCGAAATCCGCAGGCTGCTGCCCGCGATCAAAATCGCGTTTTGGTACGTCGATGCGTTGTGGGATCCCAAGAACATCGAACACATCCATCAGCGAACCGACACGCTGGATTCGGTCATCGTGACGAGCAGCGGGCCGTTATTAAAGGCGCTCAGTCGACCGAACTGCCCAGCGGGTTTTATGCCCAATCCCGTGGAACCCTCGGTCGAGCGGCTGCGCGCGTTCGAGAATCCGAAGCCCGAGTACGATCTCGTGTTCTTCGGCTCCGAAAAGTACGCTGCCGATCGGATCATCTTTCTGGAGCGACTGGTCGCTGCGTTGCCCGAGTTGCGAATCGGCATCTTCGGCAGCTTGAATCAGCCCAAGGTGTTTGGCAGCCCGAAGGACAAGATACTCGCCTCCAGTCGGATGGCTCTGAATCTGAATCGTCGCAACGATGTGGAACTGTATTCGTCCGACCGCATCGCACAACTCACCGGTAACGGGCTGTTGACTCTGACTCATCACGGTGCGGGATTCGAGCAACTGTTCACCCCTGATGAAGTGGGTTACTTCGACACGGTGGAGGATCTGATCACCACGGTGAAGCGATTTAAGCAGAATGACGCGGAGGCCAGAAGGGTGGCCGAGAATGGCTGGCGGCGAGCACATGCCGATTACTCTGCGGAGCGGGTCGCGCAGTTCATGCTCGACCTGACCTTTCGCAATGAGCGTTACCTCTCCGCACCGTGGTCGAGCCACGTCTTCTGGGGGTGACCGCTGTTGTCCTAGGAGAGCGAAGCCAGAGCCTTGAACGCGATGGAATGTAGGCGATGTCGCTCCGCGACTCGCATGCCGCCTGCCGAAGCACCACTCACACTTTGTTCGAGAGGGCATTGGCGAGAGGAGTCTCAGTCGCGGAGCGACATGAGCTACGGGCACGTAGGAAACGTGCCCCACGGGGAACGTTTCCAGTATGAACATGTTCGCATCCTGTCGAGGTTTGAAACGATCCTCGGCGGGCCGCTAAGCGAGAGGCGGGGAGAGTTGCAGGGGCACAGTCTCCGCCGGTGCATCCTCGCTACGAGGCAGCGGTGGCAACACGCGGATCTCGCCGTAGAGCCCCTCTTGGATCGCTCGATAGCCGTGGTGGCGGATCAGCTCCAGAATCGCCAGGAACATCCCCACGATGCGCGACCGGATCGTCTCGTGGTCGAACAGCTGAGTGAAGAGGACTTCCCCCTCGGCCAGGACGCGGGAGCCGATCTGCTCGACATAGACCTCGATGGGAGTGTCGTCGTAGCGAATGCGGCCCTCGGCTTGTACGTCGTTCTTCTTCAGGACGCGGCCCAGGGCACTGACCAAATCCCAAAGTTCGACTTCTTTGATACGGTCAGCTGCGGGGGTCTTGCCGACGACCGGGCGTTCTGCGGAGAGACGGGGGTAGCGGGACTGCCACTCGATGGCGTGGATTTCCAGAGCGTGCGCGGCGTCTCGAAAACGGCGGTACTCGAGCATCTTGCGGATGATCTCGCTGGCGGGGCCCTCACTGGCGGGAGCCTCTTCCGGCTCGGCCTCTGCGGTCCCGTCCGACGGCAACACGTCACGGCTCTTCATCTCGACCAGTGTGCTGGCCACCACCACGAACTCCGACGCGAGTTCCAGGTCGATGAACTCCAAGATCGAGAGGAACTCCAGGAACTGTGAGGTCATCCGCGACAGTGGGAGATCGCGGGTGTCGAGTTCGTTCCGGCGGACTAGAAACAGCAGCAGGTCGAGCGGCCCGGAGAAGTGGTCGAGCGACACGCGGAAGGTCGGGAGTGGGGGGGCCTGGTCCATGGCTCGACAATCGGGTGAGGCGAAGTTGATGCTCGCCTGGAGTGTCCAATGATCACAATTGTGGGAGTGTAACAGCCCGTGGCGAATTGCTTCGACGGCAAACTCACCCCACGGAAACCGGATATCCGGGGCGATTCGGGATCATGGAGCGAGGCACTGATCGGTGTATCTCGGGCAGGCTCTGTCACTTTGCCGGTTGTGTCGAAGACGGGGGACTGCGTGTTCCGCGTGGAGAAAACCTGTTGTTCTGGCCGAATGGGTGTCTGTGTGTCCCGGTGAATGGATCGACTCTCTCTTTCCGTTGAAGTCTCCGGTCTCCCGCACTGGCTGAATTCGTCCCGACGGCCCTCCTACTCCAGCGGATTCTGCCGATGGCGATTTCTCGCTCCGAGTCGTTCAGCCCCCCCCCTCAAAGTTGCCCGTCCTGCGACGTTCCCCTATCCTTCCAGCTAAGGGTCACTACTCCAGAATTGCTGGGGTATGGGGAATTTCCCGACGGGATGGAGTCTCGCACATGAAGATGTCTTGGATTCGCACAGCGGCGATGTGCGCTGCAGCTGGTATTGGTTCGACGGCTTGGGCGGAAGAGCCTGCCAAATTGCATGCGGGACTGCGGAGTGCCAATGGGCTGATTCAGGACATGGAGTACCTGACAGTCAAGCTCGCCAAGCAGAAGGCCGTGTACGATAGGGATATCTTTCCAAATATCGACATCTTCCTGGTCGGCGTGAACCCCGAGTTGCCGGTCGGAGGGGCTCTGCTGTTCTCGGGTAGCAGTGAGACCGGGCAGCGGAAGATGCTGCAAGTTCCGGTCGAACAGCTGAAGGCCGATTTCATTGACGGTAATCTAGTCCCGATTGGGATCGATGCCGAGAAGGATCGGAAAGACAAAACACTCTATGAACTCACCGATGTGTACAAGGGCTGGATGCGGGCTAAAGGAAACAAGAGTTACGCCAGTATCTCGGAGATCAAGGCAGACGTTCCGGTCGAGGTCGTCACTCCCGATGTGACCCTCAACGCGTTGTTCGCCAAAGGGTACGACTTCGCCGTCTACAGCTTGAACAGCGAGGCGGAAGCCAAGGTCAGGGCTGCGGCCACGCTGAAAGTTAAGGAGACCAAGCTCGCCGACCTGAAGAAGAAGACGGATGAAACGCAGGAGGCCTTCGACCTCCGCAAACTGCTGGTCTCGCAGCAGGCCGACAAGCTGGGCCAGCTGTTTGCCGAATCCCTGTTGCTCGAAGCCGGTTGGACCACAGACGAGACGAAACATATGGCGCTGGGGCAGTCGCATTGGACGGCGATGCCTAATACGAATCTCGCCAAGTGGATCACCCAGTTGGAATCGTCCAAGAGTCATTTCGCGAGCCTGAGTGGAAGTGAGAAATCGGTCTTGACGGCCCGGGTCCTGCTGCCCACCTATGGGGATAACGCGACCGGGATGAAAGAGGTCTACAAACAGACACCGCTGGTCCTGAAGCAGCAGATTGAAGCCAACAAAGATCTGAACGCGGAGGAAAAAGCCGCCCGCATCGGGGCGACAGAGGTCGGAATCGAGGCTCTGTCCCGAAGCCAGGACACGGGCGTGCTGGATCTGTTCGTCGACATTACCCCCACGGAAGGCAAGTTCCACAGCTTCGTGTTGGGGGTGCGCTCTGCCGATGTCCGCGCCTCGATGGAAACGCTGGTTGGCCATCTGGGCAAAGTTCGTACGGGCTGGTCGAGCAAGCTCAATATTGAGACGGTCGGCGAGATGAAGTTTCACTCGTTCACGGTCTCCAAGACTCCGCAGGCGATGCTCGATTTCTACGGGGGTGACGGCACGGTCTATGTGGCTGCGGGGCCCGACTTTGTGGGATTCGCCACTGGGGTGGGCAGTCTGGATGTGCTGAAGAACCTGGCCGTGCAGGCCACGTCAGGCGAGAAGAAGACATTGGAGTCCTTCGTCGATGTGCGATTCCATGCCCGTGAAACCTTGGATCTGACTCACGCCTTCCTGCAGGAGAAGGATTTCGATCTGCTCCACTTGATGCAGAGCATCGGAATTGAGAAGGGAACTCCCGAGCCCAAGGCCAAGGACGCTCCCCAGGGGAAGAAGCCAGCCGGTAAAGCCGGGAAGAATGACGCCATGAGTACCCTCAAGAACTTCGAATGGCAGAAAACGGCCATCGAAGCGATGTTGGGCACAGACGATCTGATCACAATTCAGTTGAAGCTGACCCAGAGTGCCATCGATGGCGAGACCAAGGTCGGCGAAGGCGTGTTGACAGGAGCGGGAGCCGTCATCGCGAAGTTTGCCAAGGAAAACTTCGGCGGCGGTGGTGGCAAGTAGTCGTCCACTCAGATTCAGGCCGATTCTGAAAGCCCAAGGGTTGCCACCCTTGGGCTTTTTTGTGTTTCCTGCATGCTCGTCTCTCCATGAACTACCTCGCCCACGGCATTCGCTTCCTCGACCGCCCCTACTTCATGGCGGGCACAGCTGTCCCCGATATGTTGTCAGTGGTCGATCGCCGGGTGCGAATGCGAACGAAGCGGATCGAGCCGCTCCTGCCCGAGTGGCCAGAAGGGTCGCCCGAGCACGAAGTCGCGCTGGGGATCTTGCAGCACCTCTCCGACGACGATTGGTTCCACACCACGCTGGGGTTCAGTGACATCACCGGGCGGATGGCCGGACTGTTTCGCGCGGCATTGCCGGACGACCGATTCCTCAATGGGTTCCTGGGACATATCGTCACGGAGTTGCTGATCGATGCCGAACTGTCTGAGCGACACCCTTTGCATTTGGAGAGGTACTATCACGCCATGCAGACCGTCGACCCGCATGTGGTACAACGAGTCGTCAACGCCAGCTCACGCGAATCGACTGACCAGCTGGCCGGGTTCATCCCGCTGTTCATTGCTGAGGGGTTTCTGCGGGATTACCGCGACTCGGCGAAACTCCTGAGACGATTGAATCAGGTCATGAAGCGGGTCAAACTGGAGAGTCTGCCCGCAGGCACGATCGAGGTTCTGGATGCGGGGAGGGCTTTGGTCGCCTCTCATTTGACCGACCTGTTGCCTCCTGATCGGTTTGAGTGGACTGAGTGGAGCATCGTCCGATGAGCAGCCCGAATTCGCCGGGATCAATCCACCTTTGGAGTCGAGTTCACTGAAGCCCGGCGAACCTGCAAGTGGAAAAGGGGAGTGACGAGAGCGATGGGTTTCCGTATGTTGTTCATCGACTAATAGGCCAAGGCTGAATTGTCTTAGGCGAGCGGCCAGACTTACAGGAGTAGAACCCCAATGCACATCACCTGCCCCGAGTGCCGAGCGACTTTGGAACCGGATGAGATTGATCGCGATCTTCGCGAGTGCCCGCTCTGTTCGGCTTCGCTGGCTGATGTCGACCTCTCTGCTGTGGAAGCTCAGCTAGGGAGTGAGGACGAGGCCATTGCCGGGAACCCGCTGCCCGCAGAGACTCATCATGACGCCGAAGGGAGCGTGCTGACCACGGGGCGGCAGGTGGAGATCATCGAACGGTCAGCCACCCGGCTGGTGGCGCATCTCCCGCCGTCGGCCAGTGGGTCGGGGGGACTGGGGTTCTTTGTGATCCTGTGGAACGGGTTCATGGTGGTCTTCACCGGGGTCGGTGGGGCAATCCTGCGACAGAAGGGTGGCGGTGTCGAATTCTTGCCGCTGATCTTTGTAGGGGTCTTCTGGCTGGTCGGGATCGGAATAGCGATTGCCTGGGTCAAGATGCGATTCACGCGGCTCTATCTGTTGCTGGAGCGGGACCGGCTGGTTGTGCAACGAAAGTTGTTCCGGACGACTAATCATGAACTGTTGCTCGGACCGGAGTCGCAAGCCTCACTGGAGGAGAGCTACGCGATGAACAATGTCCCGGTCTATGCCGTCACGATCCAGGGAGCGAGTCGCAAGGAATCGTTTGGCACTGGACTCCAGCCTTCTGACAAGGAGTTCCTGGCCCGCGAGATCAACCAGTTTCTGGGGGTCGTGAAGCCGGTCCTGATTGCTTCTTCTGCGGACACGGTCTGTCCGGGCTGTGGGGTTGTCCGTCCCGGATCGCGAGATTCTTCCCCATCCGAGCCAACGTTCTGCGCTGTCTGTCAACTGAAGGCTGAGCAGTCGGGCACTCAGTCCCTGTGGCCTGCACTGCGGGCGAATAGCTCGGAAGAACTCCCTGCCGGGCTGGAGGTTGATGAGACAGATCCAGACCGAGTGGTGATTACGTGGCCATTGATACCGCCCAGCGGATTCCAGCGCGTGGCGTCCACCATGGTCACGGTGTTCGCTCTGTTGTGGTCGGGCATGGTGTTGTGGATCACCATACAGTCTGTGATGGAGGCGGGCGGAGTGCAACAAGCCTCGACGGTTCTCATGGGACTCGCCTTTCTGATTCCGGTCCTGCTGATCGTGGGAGTGATTCAAGCCTTGAAATGGGGGCGGATTACGATTTTATTCAGTCGAGAGTACGTCCGCATGAGTTGGGGTTGGGGGCCAGTCACGATTCGCAAGCAGTTCCTGCCCGAGACGATCACCGCCTGCTGCATGCTCGGCAGCAAATCGGGCGGGGAAGCGAGCAGTCCGGGGCGTACCACGAACGCCTCCCCCGTCGCGTTTCCCGCTCTCAAAGCGGGCGGCACTCCCTACCCTCTGATCACAATCCACGGGGCCGCCTATGGGCAAAAAGTGATTCGACTCGTCCGGACCTATCTGGAGCAGGTGACGGGGCGCACCTTGCCGGACTGAGACCTGTTGACTGGCCTCGGGTCGAATCGTTCGAAAGTCGTGCTTGTGTCACAACGGTCGGTAGAAGTCAGAAACTCACCAAGGAGATTCGAAAAATGGGGTGGGGACGAGAGTGGCATCCACAGCTGGGATCAAGACGGGGTGGCCCAGAAGCTGTTTTGAGCGTCTGAGTTGCGGAGCAACAAGAGGTGACAATGGACACGCTCGCCATTGAATCCCTCTTGTTCCTGCGTCACCCAGACATCCAACGCGATGTCTGGGCCACCCCGCCGAGGTTGTCGACCTGATTGCTGACGATTGTCACTGACGAGTTGTTCTGATAGATATCAATCGCGATTCGAGAGTCACTCAACCGGAGCCTTGAGAATGCTGATCACGGGCAAAGCACTGGGCCGGCGGAAGCCACTGTTTGCGGACTGGTCGATTCCGCTGCCCCCGGAATGGCGGGACGACGGAGGCGATGGCGGTCTCACTTTGCGAGACCTGATCGATCGCGTGGTCCGTGATGAGGTCAAAGGCTTTCGCCAGCGACAGCATGATCGCCAGTTTCTGCGGGTACTCACGGCCCGAGAGATTGAGGCTGCCGCTGAAAAAGGCAAGGTCCAGATGGGTGAGAGCGAAGTCGGACAGCAGGACGTGGACGAAGATCAAGCGGTGGGAACGGCCTTACAGGCATTCGAGGACGGGATGTATCTGGTGGTGCTTGATGAGGTGGAGCAGACCCAGCTCGACCAGCAGGTATTCCTGACTGCGGACAGTCGAATCACGTTCATTCGGCTGACACTCTTGTCCGGCGGATGATGCCTCCCAGACCAGCCAGTGAATGTGTTCACTGCGGATACAACACCACACAAGCACAATCATTTTCGAGAAGAAGAAGCCATGGCAAAGCTGAGCGCTGTCGAAGAGCAACTGGAACAGTGGAAGATCGTCCGCGATGAGAACCACGGCGAAGTCAAGCATCGCGTGCTGCCGGTCCTCCTGAAGCTGCCCAAGTCTCTGAAGGCCATCGCCCTCGCGGTCTTGGGGTTGAATGAAAAGGCCGAAGAGCTGGACGACGACGAGGATGAAAGCGAAGCTCAGCAGGCTGCGAAACGCAAGAAGCGGCAGGAGCAATTGCAGCAGTTTGATCAACTGCCGGCGAATGACCGCAAGAAGGTGTTTGCAGCTGTGGCGCCCGAACTGGCCGACTGGATCGAGGCGGCCTGGCAGTTGCAGAAGACGATGCCGTATCAATCCGGAAGGGCGTTCCGCGCTCCCGGCTTCTCGGAGGCGACGCTGGAGGCCCGCGTTCAATGGCTCAACTCGCTGGCCCGACAGACAGCAGAATTCAAGCCGGAGACGCTGAATCTCGTCTGGCTGGCGCGCTGGGCCAAGCATGCCTTTCAGTGGAATGAAGATGTTGTGGTGCCGCTCCTCGCAGCTGCCATGAACGTCAACGGCCGGGACGGAGACGAGGTCTTTGATGTCCTGTACAAGACGGTCACTCGAGAAGATCCCGTCGGGATCATGAGCGACCATGTGATCCAATCTCTGCTCCTGTCCAATCGACAGGCGGGCTGGGAGATCATCGAGAAGACACTTCTGGCGGCGCAGCGCCAGGAGGGGCTGCGGCAGTCGATTCTACAAAACGCAGACATGGCGCATCCCGAGGCGTTTCGTCGGCTGCTGCGGCTGATCATCGACAAGGATTTGATTCGGTTCAGCAGCGTGGCACGCTGTGTGAACGTCTGGCTGGGGCTGCTGTGGGATTCGATCAGTACCAAGGTGCTGTCCCAGAATGTCGAGTCGCTGCTACACCTGATTGAGAATCCCGCCGACCGCAAGAAAGCATTGGCCGGTGACGACGCTGAGCAGGTCTATCGCGCGCTCTGTGCGTCGGCGTATGACGATGCGGTCAGCACGATTCCCGTGGCGGCCAAGCTGCTGAAGCATTCCAAGGAGGAAGTACGGTTTGTCGCGGTGTGGGTTCTGACGCTAATCTCGCTGGAACTGTCTGAGAAGGCCAAGACACCGGCCATCGACGATCCCAGTCTGCACGTCGCACTGCTGGCGGCTGTGAAGACCGCTGGCATCAGCCTGGGGGATCTGGAACCGGACTTCGACGTGGATGATGTCTACGAGAAGGACGCATTCGACAGATTGGAGCGGCTGTACAGCCGACTGCCTGAAAAGCCGCAGAAGCTGGCGGCACTGGTCTGGCCGTGGACGGAGCGCAAGATCGAGCGTTCGATGATTGCGGAGTGCCTGCTGTCGGCGCTGGGTGATCGTCCGCCGACGAAGATTCTGCCCTACATGAAGGGACTCGATTCGTGGCACCAGCGGGCGATTGTCGAGCGGCTGGCCCAGCAGAAGAAGTGGGACGCGCTCACGCGGACAGCCTTGCTGGAACTGGCAGGGCACAATTCATCCGATGTTCGCGAGGCGGTTCAGCAAGCCTTGGAAAAGCAGACCCTGCGGACGGAGGAACTGGAGGTTCTGGAAGGCTATCTCACCCGCAGTGGTGCCGACCTGAGAAATGGGGTGATCGGGCTGCTGCTAAAGTCCGAAGATCGTGCCGCGATGGAATCGTCGGCTCGACTTCTGACAAAGAGTGATCGCAATCAGAGGCTGGCGGGGCTCGAGCTGCTGCGGCAGATGTCCGAAGCCAATCGATCCCGCAAACAGTGTCAGACATCCGCAGCGGAGTATCGCTCCAGCCGGAAATCACTGGCGAAGGAAGAAGAGACCCAACTGGCAGCAATCGAGTCATCTGATCGCGTGGCCTTGTCACTCGACAACGCCCTGGGACTGATGAATTCGGATGGTCGGAGCAAGGTGTTTACCCCGAAGAAGAAACCCGTACTCACGATTTCGAAGGCCGCAATCGCGTGCCTGAAGTCGTTGGACGACCTGATCCACACGCACCGCACGACGATCGTGACGATCAAGCGTTGGAAGACCCAGGAGGAAACTCCGCTCGGCCAACTCATGTCTTACCACTTCCCGGCGTTTGATCCGAAAAAGTCCACCGAGAAACAATGCAGTCAGTGTCCGCTCTTCAGTGTCTGGAAGGAGTGGGCTGACAAACGCGGTGCGTCGCTCCGCGACAAGGACGGGCTGGAACTTTTGCGGGCTGAGGTTGCCAGCCAGCTGTTTGATGACTGGCAGTTTGAGGAAGTCACAGACTTCTGCAAAAAGGCGGATCGCAAGAAAGTCGCGATCGCCATCTTGGGGGATATCGATGCACCCAAGCTGCGATATCTGGATGTCATTCAGGGTGTTCTAGAGTTCCTGGTTCAACTGGACGTGCCTAAGAACTGCGTCGACTTTCTGCTGGACTGTGCGGAGAACACCTTTGCCAATGTCCCAGAAGCACTGATGCAGGAACTGGTCACGAAGAAGCCGAAGAAGAATCGATGGGATGATGATGCGGATTGGCGGTCGGAGAAAGTGTTCGAAATCTGGCCCGATTGTCTGCGCAAGTTTCTGCACCAGCGAAAGCCGAAACTGACGGTAGAGCAGATGCGTCGAGTCTGGGAACTGAAGCGATTTCATGATGAGCCCTGTCCGGGAGCGCCTCGAAAGCGGCTCGACCTAGAGACAATTGCTGAAGCGTGCCGTAACAAGCTGGCCACGAAGGATGATCTCGTCGACTGTCTGCTGGGAAAACGGAGTGACGAGTATGACTCGTTCGACCAGCTCTATCAGTTCACCGCGAGGTCGCTCTTGAAGGGCAATCAGGCAGTGATGGACCAGACGGATGGACTGAGTGAATTGCTGACTCAGGCGAGGCACATCATCCTGGAATCCGAACTGATTCGAGGGGAAGCCCCGGCTGTCACGACCAAGCCAGCATTGGTCCTGGGAAGCCTAGAAGGCACCTCCACGCTGTTTCGAGTCATGTCCGCCCTAAACAAGGGCAAACTGAAGGTCGAGCGCAGCTGGCACAGTGAGGGCAAAGGTCGCACTGCGACGCTGACGCACCTGATGCATATCACCTATCCCTCGCCCACTGATACGGCTGCCGACTTTGCCAAGTGTGTGGCGACCGCGACCGCCGAAGGGTACTGCAGCGAGGAGCGACTGCTCGAGTTGACCTTCCTGGCTCCTCAATGGTCGCGACTGGTTGGCGAAACACTGGGCTGGGACGGATTCAGCGAAGGGCTGTACTGGTTCCTCGCACACATGAATACGTGGTATAGCGATGCCACACAAGCGGCCGCCTCCGCAGAGGGCCTGTCCAACGACGATGCTGTCGATGCTGTCGTCGATGATGATCTGGATGACGATGACGATAACAACGACGCTGAAAGCAGCGGGGATTCGATTCCCAAGCCCCGCAAGTTGTCGCCCTGGGAGCGGTTGGTCTTGGAGCGCACTCCCCTGACCGCCGCAGAGCGCAGCGAGGGCGCGGTCGATGTCGCCTGGTTCCATCGGACTTGGAAGTCCCTCGGTGAGAAACGCTGGCAACTGATGGCCGACGCCGCCAAGTTTGCGGCGAATTCCGCACAAGCCAACAAGGCGCAGTTCCTTGCCGACGTGCTGCTTGGAAAAAAGCCTCGCCAGGAACTGGTCGATGGCATCCAGAAGAAGTTTCTCAAGGAATATGTCCGGCTGCTGGGACTCCTGCCACTGGAGCCTGGAGCCAAACGTGACAAGGACATCAACCAACGCTACGAAGTCCTGCAGGGGTACAAGAAATATGCACGCGGCCTGTCATCGCTGACCAAACCGTCCGCGATGCGGGCGGTCGAAATCGGTATGAACAATCTGGCCCGACTGGCCGGGTTTCCGGACCCGCTGCGGATGGAATGGGCGCTGGAGGCCGAATCGATTCGCGATATCGCCGAAGGTCCAGTCTCGGTCACCAAGGACGGGATCACCGTCACGCTCAGCCTGGATGAGCACGCGAAGGCACAGATCAGCGTGATGAAGGGCGACAAGCTCTTGAAATCGATCCCTGGCCCTGTCAAGAAGAAACACCCGGCCATCGCGGAACTCGCGGATCGTGCCGCCGAATTGAAACGCAAGACAGGTCGCATCAAGCAGTCGTTGGAAACCGCGATGTGCCGGGGCGACCAGATCGCGGCTGCCGAACTCGTGCAACTCTTCGAGCATGCCATCCTGGCACCGCAACTCGGCAAGCTCGTGCTGATCGGCGACGGGATCATGGGCTACCCGGACAAGGGCGGCAAAGTGCTCCGAGGACACGATGGCAAGCTTGAGCCAATCAAGAAAGGAGAACAGCTGCGAATCGCTCATGCGCATGATTTGTTCGATCGAGGCGACTGGGACAAGTGGCAGCAGGAGTGTTTCCGGGCGGAGCGAGTTCAGCCGTTCAGGCAGGTGTTTCGAGAGCTCTACGTCGTCACCAAACAGGAAAAGAAGGACGGCACGGCATCGAGCCGTTTTGCCGGTCATCAAGTCGGCCCCAAGCAGGCCATGGCTCTCTGGAACAGTCGTGGCTGGAATACCGAAGACGGTGTGTGCCGCATCTTCCACGACCTGTCGCTGATTGCCGACATCAGCTTTCAGTACGACTACGGCACGGCTGCCGAAGTCGAAGGGCTGACGATGAATCAGGTCTCCTTCCGGAAGCGTGATGACTATCGCCCGCTGCGACTGACGGAAGTGCCCAGCATCGTCTTCAGCGAAATCATGCGCGATGTGGACCTGGTCGTCAGCGTCGCGCATCGCGGCGAAGTCGACCCAGAAGCCAGTGCGTCGACGGTTGAGATGCGCATCGCCTTGGTCCGTGAAACGTGTCTGATGCTGAAGTTGAGTAACATCAAATTCAAGGCGAACCACGCGATCATCGACGGATACTACGGCGAGTATTCGCTGCATCTGGGCAGTGGCGGCGTGCAGCGAATTCCGGGAGGGGCCCTTGCGATCCTGCCCGTGCATGCGCAACATCGAGGGCGTCTGTTCTTGCCGTTTGCCGATGACGATCCTCGCACTGCAGAAGTCATGGCCAAGGTGCTGCTGCTGGCCCGCGATGAAGAGATCATGGACCCCACGATTCTCGATCAGCTAGGAGCCCCTGTTGGCAAACGCAAGGTACTCAAACTCGATGAATCCGCCTCACACAAGTCGGTCGGAGAGAAGGGGACCAAGACCTCGAAGCCTGCTAAGGGGCCTGCCTTGCCGATCACGACCGGGGCCACGGCGGCAGGAGCCGCTTACGGGAAGCGATACTTCGAGTTCAGTGAGGGCACTTCCAACAAATTTTGGGAAGTCGAGCTGTCCGGGAATTCCGTCACCACACGCTGGGGCCGCATCGGTTCCGACGGACAGTCGACCACCAAAGATTTCTCCGACACCGAGAAGGCGAAATCCGAATACAACAAGCTCGTCGGAGAGAAAGCCCGCAAGGGCTACATCGAATCCTGAGCCCTCGGTGGAGCGCCTCTTGGCCGACGCGAGTGAGTCGACGATTGCACGCGAGCCAGTCTGGCCTGGCCCCGAACCGAGAAGGCCCTCGCCATCGGAAGCGACTTGTGAACCAATCGCCGATCACTTCCGAGGAGCGATGGATGGCACGCAGATGATTGTTTTGACGCCGATGTCGTCGTGAATCGATGGTGTTCCTATCGTCAGTGGCGATTCCGGATACTTGCCAAGAGTTCGAAACAGGGTTGGGTCCGGTTCGCGGTCCCAAACGGTGTGTTTAACCTTGGTGCGTTTTTGGAGAAGCAGAGAGAGTTTGAAGTCCGAAACTCGCAGGAGCGGTTTGAAACATCGAAATCGGGGCATTCTGTGGGACAGAAGAGTGATCTCGGCCAGAGCGATCGATGTCGCAACATCTGGCGGGAATGGCGGATACGACGGGGCTTGAGAGCAAGCCCAAAACGGCACTCTGAATGAACCCGTGGGTCAGGGGGAGCTCGAAAACGTGAAACAGTGAACCGGAACCAACCCTCTTCCGAAAGCGTCTCTGATTCGGAATGCCACGCGACACCAGTGTTTCACCATTGATCATGAGTTCGAGTGGCTTTCGGTCGATCACGATCGAGCAGGATTCGAAAACCGACGAATCCACTACACTGAGACGGGCTCCGTTTGGACATGCTTGGCAGAGAGGCTCCTCGCGATTTCAACCGGGCTCAACAGCAATCCATACAGACGACCGATGGAATTCACTTCATGTCCCGCCCCACCAGTATGCTAATCAACGCAAACACCCCTCCCACGGCCATCCCGCTGATTGTCGGGGTCACGGGGCATCGAGACTTGGTGGTGGATGATATTCCGCAGATCAAAGCAATGGTTCGAGAGGCGCTGCGGTCGCTGAAATCACAATATCCCCAGACGCCTCTTGTATTGCTGTCCCCGCTGGCCGAAGGGGCGGACCAACTGGTTGCGGAGGTCGCTTTGGAACCGGATATCGCCGCCCGAGTGGTGGCGGTGCTGTGCTGGCCGATGGAGTCGGGGCCGTCGTCGACCTTGGGAATCGACAAGCTGGCGCGGGGTGGGGATGTCGCACGGTTCCAGGGGCTATTGGGCCAGGCCAGCCAGATCGTCTCGATGCCGCTGGACGAGGAGGCTCGCCGATTGGCTGCGAGCGACGAGTCTGCGTTCGCCACTCGACAATACGAACAGGTCGGCAAGTTCATCGCCCGGCACAGCCAGATGCTGATCGCCCTCTGGGATGGATTGGCCCCCCAGACCAGCGGGACAACTCGCGTGGTCGAGTGGCAACGCAGCGGGGCACCCGCTCCGTTCTCCTCGCAGGTCGGGGAACTGGATACCGTGGAGGGGGCTCCGATCTGTCACATTCGCGTGCGTCGCACATCGACGATGGGGACAGCAGTTCCCTCCAAACCGCAAACCGAATACCTCTATCCGGAGTCGACGGATCAGGCGGCCTTATCCCAGGAGAAGGTCAAGGACGAGATCCACCGCGCCTGGGCCAATATCAATCGCTTCAACCGCGATGTCGAGAAGCAGAAGGAACGGGAGCCGGGGAAGTTCGCGGAGAGCCGCTCCTATGTGCTGCCGCAGGCGACCGAAGCCCAACTACCGCCCGACCTGCGGCAGCTGTTCGAGTTCTACTCACTGGCGGACACGGTGGCGATCTCGTACCAGGAGCGAGTCAAGCAACTGGTCAAGCAGCTGTTCATCATCGGCCCGTTGGCGGTCGTTTGTCTGGAGGTCTATGCCCATCTGTGGAGCCACTGGGTCATGCTGGCGGCATACCTGGCTCTGTTGGCCTGGGGTTATTGGAAGTTCCGCAAAGCTCGGCGTTCGGATTGGGAGGGGCGGTATCTCGATAACCGAGCGTTGGCCGAAGCACTGCGGGTGCAGTTCTTCTGGCGCTGGGCGGGGTTACCGGATTGCGCGGCGGAGCATTACTTGCGTCACCTGCGCGGGGAACTCGGCTGGATTCGCCAGGCGGCCCGGACGTGCTTCCTGCTGACGAGCAACTCCGGAGGTCTCGTGGCGTCAACGAGTTCATCCCGCACGATCATCGCGGGGTCCGAAGAGTCACTGCGAGGAGTGCTGAAGCACTGGCTTCTCGATCAAGCCAGCTTCTTCACGAAGAAAGCCCCTCACAACGAGCATCTGGAATCGCGTTGTGAGCAGATCACCAAATGGTCGTTCCGGGCCGCGCTGGCCATTGCCAGTCTCGAACTGGTGGTGCATTGGCAATCGGACCACGCCAACCATCTGCTGATCGTGCTGACCTTCTTCGGCCTCGTGGCTGCAGCCCTCTCGGACGAGTTCGCGGAGTACCACCTGTTCGGCATCCTGGCCCGGCAGTACGAGTGGATGCAGAACCTGTTCACGACCGCCGCGACGAAGCTGGAGACACTGATTGCGGCGAAGAACATCGAGCGCTCGCAAGCCCTGATCCACGACCTGGGTCTGGAAGCTCTGAATGAGAATGCCGACTGGCTGGTGCAGCGCCGACGCAAGCCGGTCGTGCTGCCGAAGTGAGCGTCCGCCGTGGGACGGGCACATTTGCCCGTCCGGGATGGCCTGCTCCTCGACAACTTCTGCGAGCCGCTCGAACTCCTCCAAACACAGGAGTATGCGATCCCACCCCGGCCGCTGTGCGAGGGCTTCGAGCCCTTCCCTCGCAGCTGCCAGCGACGAGTCCCGCCACCGAGGCCGAGACTTCCGGTATGGCGTCAAGATGCCCCCCCCACTTATCGCATCCCACCCATGCCCCCGTTCGGTCCCGGCTTGCAATATTTGACATTGACAAATTCGTAGCACGAGTGAAACTAACGGTGTTGAGGATTGGCGGTCGCGAGTGCTTCTCTCGCACTCGGCGAGCCTTCGGTTTTCGTCTCCATTGGGATCCAGTTTAGAGTACACACGACGAATTAAATGGAGTGTTCGCATGCGTCGAAAGTTGTTTCTTGCTCATAGTTTCGCCCGAGAGCATCTTGATGCAAAAGGCGATCATGATTCGACGATGATGTCGGACATGGAAATGGCGGACTTCGTGACTCAGTGGATTCGCGAATTCCAGCCTGACGTCGAAGTCGTCCGAACATCTGACCCGTTTCACGGCTATATTTCGACAAACATCGCCAGAGATATGGCAGGCTGCGACTTTGTATTATGTATGTTCTCCGGACGCACGCGTGACGGTCTCACGGGTAAATGGATCCCCTCGACGTATGTGGTCAGCGAGTCGGGGCTGGCTTTTGGACTGTTCCCGAATGAGCAGGAACGGTTGCGACGCCTGCATTGCCTGGTTGAGGACCGTGTTGACCGAACTCAGCTAGGGTTGGCGTTTCATTCTGGACAGACGCAGCATGAGTTTTGTCGCAACGACAAAGAGGGGCTGAAGCAGAAAGTCCGCACGCTGGCGAACAACATTTCCCTCGGAAATCTTCCGCCTCGACCGGAGCGAGAATACTTGTCTATGGAGAAGTGTGTTTGGGTTTGGCGAAATGGCGCTGTACTCGTTGAGACTCATCACAGATTCCGCTTCAAGGAGCCTCAACAGACCATTCGCATCCTCCATACGATGTGGCGCATTAGTGATCGTCTTCCTGCGCTGGACAGTCTTTTGAAGCGAGGGGGCTCGAACGTCGCTGGGTTTCTGACATGCAATCTGATAGACCATGGACATGCGGGGCAGCGAACTGGAACCTGCAAGATCACTCCGGGAAATACCAGCGCCGACGGGAAAGAGCACAGCTTCTTTGTCGAGATCTCCAATGTCGATATGAAAGCTGGCGAGGAAGTGAGTTATGCGATCGCGTGGGGATACGTCAATGCCTTTAACAACCACAGAACTGACTCGATCCCAAACTCTGTAGGAATTCGGACGGGTAGCCGTGGAATTGCCTTGAATGCTTCTTTGACATTGATGTTCGAGCGTGACACCGAGGAGCATGATCAAATCGTTGAGAAACCTCCCAAAATCTGGAAGAACAGCGACACAGCGATCTCCACGGTCGAAACACCTGAACATTACTGGCATGACTGCAGTCGGTGGGAGTTATTGGGACGACTGGACCACTGCACAATTTCATCCGGGGCAATTTACGAAGCCTACCGCTGGCAGGCAGAGTCGTTTACAGGCACTGCAAAGGTCACCTGGAATGCCCATCTGAACTACTTCCAACCAAATTCCGGCATCGCAGGCCGCCTCGCCATGCCTGATAGTTTTGCGAATACTGCGGAAATCAAGGTCAGTTGAATCTCCATGTTGACGGGGTGGCCCAGACGCCGCTTTGGGCGTCTGTCAGACGAAGGAACAAGAGGGATTGAAAGGGTGAGCCGTCCTCCGTTACCTCTTGTTGTTGCACAACCCAGACGCTCAAAGCAGCGTCTGGGCCACCCTGCCGTTGAGCCGATGCTTCGCAGGTCGTAGTTGCGTTGAAACGCCTTCGGCCAGCGGTCTCGCACGAGGTATTGCAGGCGGCCTTTCACCGATCGGGGAATCTCTCGCGCCAAGAGTTCCGGTCGAGTGCTGATAAGAAACAGACTGCACGTTGGCGTCACGAACCGATGTTCGAGAATCCGCACACCGTCGGCCTCGGTAACCTGTCGCAGTGCTGGCAGCCAATCGTCCGAGAACGGCGCGTCGTGCCAGAACACAGTCAGCGACCAGTTGAGTTGATACGCAATCTTGACATTGTCAGCGGTATAGATCGGCGTCAGCCCGGACATGCGACGACCCCCAACGCTCGTCATTCCCCACCCGCCACTGGGCTCGTCCCGGTGGCTCGACGGCTTCTGCACTACTCCGACGGCATCTGCATCAGACTAGCGCAAAAGCCGTTGAACCACCGAGATGAACTCGGTGGCGAACAGTTCCACTCGGACGCCTGCCACGGTCTTTCCTCTCCCGCCACTGGGCTTGCCCCGGTGGCTCGACGGCTTTTGCGCTACACTTGTTCGTCGATGTCGCGGTCGGCACGACGCCGAACGACCAGGCGGCTCACGATGCGGACTCCGGCGTGACCGAGGCGATCAGTTCACGCTTCTTCGCCCACCAGTCGGGAGTCACTTCGATCGCCTCGGACTGGAGTCCTTCGGCCAGTGCCTGCTCGATCTGCGTCCGCACTGCGTCGCGACGATCGGCTTCGATCAAGTGTTCCACGAACGCGCTGGCATCGCCAAACCCGCGAGCCTGAGCCTGCTGCGCTGCATACGCCGCCAGTGGTTCACTCACGGAAAGTTGAAGGACCGACATGAAAAGCTCCTCGCAGATTGCGTCATGAAACTGTCGGATGGCAGTATATTCCCGAGAGCGAATTCGGCCAACTCGGTCCGGACAATTGCCCACTGCCATCGCCATTTTCACTTTGAGGTGCCACGGTCGCGCGAAACTGATGGGCGATGGAACGTGGTTATCGGGTGCCACTGGCGGCTGCTCTGAGCCGCCAGTGTTCTTCAAAGAGCACTGGCGAGTGAAGCCCCTCGCCAGTGGCACCCGGCGATTCTCGCCGATGTTTCGGCACTCGATTTACCGCCGAACCGACGAAAAAGGTTCCTGACACCTTTTCTCCCCCCACGTTTGGATTGATTCGTGTCAGCATTCGTGTGCCACCGGCGAGGGGCTTCGCTCGCCAACGCTCTTCAAGCACACTGGCGGGCCAAAGCTGCTGCCAGTGGCACCTGTAGAAACCGCTCAGCCCTTGGACATCCCGTATTCCGCCACCAGAGCGTTCCTCCGCTGGCTGATTTCCGGCTCGCTCATGCCCATCGCATGCAGCAGGACCGCGTAATTGACGAAGGCCGCTTTCAGGTCCGGATGCGGGTGTCCGGTGCGGCGGGTGAAGTTGAGCAAAATGGCGAAGTGTCGTCGGCTCAGCGGCTCGGCCTCCACCAGACGGTTCGTGGCCTGGAGCAATTGCGCCAGGTTGTTGAGGTCGATGGCGACTCTGGGGTGCTCGACTCCGTAGGACTGCTCGTCGATGGCCAGCGCGCGGCGCATCAGCGGCTCGGCCTCGGCCATCCGGTTAGTGGCATGGAGCAAATGCGCCAGGTTGTTCAGTTGAATGGCAAAGTAGGGATGGTTCACCCCACGGCTCTTCTCCTCGATGACGAGACCGCGGCGCATCAGCGGCTCGGCCTCAGCCAGCCGGTTGGTGGCCTGGAGCAACTGCGCCAGGTTGTTCAGGCCGGCGGCTACGTTGGGATGGTCTTCCCCAAGGGACTTCTCGAAGATGGACACAACGCGGCGATAAAGCGGCTCGGCCTCGGCCAGTCGGTTGGTGACCTTGAGCAACTGCGCCAGGTTGTTCAGGCAGGTGGCTACGTCGGGATGGTTTTCCCCGAAGGACTGCTCATCGATGGCCAGCGCGCGGCGCATGAGCGGCTCGGCTTCGGCCAGCCGGTTGGTGGCCAGGAGCAACTGCGCCAGGTTGTTCAGGCCCGCGGCGACCTGTGGATGATTGTGCCCAAGCGATTGCTCCCAGATGGTCAGTGCGCCGCGATAAAGCGGCTCGGCCTCGGCCAGCCGGTTGGTGTCCTTGAGCAAATCCGCCAGGTTGTTCAGCTCGGTGGCGACTCTGGGGTGGCCGGCTCCGTAGGACTGCTCGCCGATGGCCAGCGCGCGGCGCATCAGCGGCTCGGCCTCGGCCAGCCGGTTCGTAATCTTGAGCAACGCCGCCAAGTTGGTCAGGGCTGTAGTGACGTTGGGGTGCTGGTCCCCGAAGGACTGCTCGTCGATGGCCAGCACGCGGCGCATCAGCGGCTCGGCAGAGGCAAAACATGCGGCGGTGCTCATCAACTGCGCGAGTTGATTCGCAACAACGGCCAACCCCTGTGTCTCTGGTTGGCCATGCGTCCAGCGGGCGAATGCAGCCGTATAGCTGGCGGCCAAATCAAATTGCGGCTTGAGCTGGAGCCAGTAACCCAGCAGTTCGTACATGTTTCGTTTCTGAAGCAAGAAAAAGCACTCCAATTCGGTCAGAGTGTCGTGGAGCCGTGGCCAATCATGGCCTGCGGCCAATTGCCACGGGAGTTCGTCCAGCTTGCGGTTGGTCCAAGTCTGTTGCTGCTGTTCGAAGTATTGCGCCAATCGCCGATGCGCGGCCTGTTGCTGCGGCTCGTCGGGCAAGTAAGCGTCGCGGGCAGCAGTGCGGAGAAAGTCGTGGGCGAAGGTCAGCAGGCCGCTGCGGATGACGAGGGCATCGGACATGGCCAGGAACAGCGGAGACCAGACCGCTCGCGGGAGCGGGGCACCGGGTTGGCCGAGAGCTCCGAGCAGTTCGTTTTCGGACAACCCGCGTCGCGCGGCCCAGATCAGCGAGAGGGTGTTTTGCACCAAGTTGACTCTCTCGGAATACGCATCTTCCCAGCGGGCGATTACTTTGCCGTACAGTTCGTGAGGATCTTTCGCCTCCAAATACCGATTGATCTCGGCACCCAACTGCTCATGCCGGCCGAACACGCGGAGTTCGTTCAATAAAACTCGCAGGTAGAGCGGGTTGGCGGTCTGAGGGGCGCGGGCCACCAGGTCGGTGGGAGTTTCATCAAGGCTCTTCGTGTATTGTTCCAAGAAGCGTCGGATCAAATCCCGCCGTTCGGGTTCATCGAGTGGGTGAACGTGCAGCGGAGGAGTGGATTGGAGCCAGCCGCGTTGCTCGATGGCGGTCAGACTGCGGCCCGGCAGCGTTGAAACGATGACGCGGCAGTTCTTCGGGAAGACGCGCGGCAACCAACCGAGGTCGGGCGCGGCGTCAACGTCTTCCAACTGGTTCAATGCGTCGAGGACCAGCACGATCGGGCCTCGGGTCGCGACGTTCGTCAGCCAGTTGGGAAACTCTTCACGGATCTTTTCGGCCTGAGCCGGAACATCTTCGGGCAGGTCGAACCGCTCCTTCAGTTCCAGCATGATGCGCCGCAGCAGTCCGATGGCGTTGGCACTGTCGGGTGAGGCTCCGATGAAGTGGAGCAGAGCGAAAGGGGTTGACGGTTGAGAGTCGCTGGTTGGGAGTGGAAAGCGATCGAGAAACCAGTTGGCCAGTAGGGCCGACTTCCCGCTTCCCGATTCGCCCAGCACGACCAGCGGAGCAGCGTCGCTCGCGACGTGGGCGTCGAGCCGGTCGAAATACTCGTGCCGACCGATGTAGACGCCCGCTCGGCTGCGAGCGAAGGCGTCGTGATCCATCCGCTCGCGCTCGAGTGGGGATGGCTCCTGCCCCTTGGGATAGAGCGTGTCGATCAGCGCAGTGAAGTCGGTCAGCACCTGCTCACCCAGAGATTTCGCATCCGGGTAGTTCTCACGCGGCTCGTACTTCAACTTCCCTTCGCGGTGCTGCTTCCGGATGTCGTCCTTAAGCCGGTTCAGCTTCTGGTGACTCTGGTCGTCCTCCGTAATGAAGTCCGCCTTCTTCTGGTCTGCGGGCAGCCTGTTGATGAAGCTCGGGTCACGAAAGTAGAAGAAAGAGTGATTCGCCATCTCGGCGTTTCTGAGTACCCCGTGCAGAATCTCCAGCTCCGTGACTGACTTTTTATTCTCGCCTTCCGCATACTCTTGAATCCACGGCTCATCCTCGATGACTTGCGCCGGGATCGAATCCGGAATCCAGCCGTACCGCTCACCCAGCAGCCCGATGAAGTAGGGCCGACAGCGTTTGATCTCCTCCAGACAGATCGGCAGTACCTCCCCCCGTTGCGACTGGTCTTCCGTAATGCCCCACCGCAGATCAATCTCGCCCCACGTCACGCCCCGCTCTTCGCACAGCCGCCGCAGCTGGGGGAAGATTTTGAGAACCAACTCATCGCGTTCCGCCTGCATGTCGCGGAAGGTGGAGGAGACGAAGACGCGAATGACGCGGTCGGAGATCCTGGCAGCGAGGCTCATCAGGAGACTTTCAGAATGTGACGGTCAGTGGATCGGAGCAAGAGGGATCGCGGGATGCCAGCCATCCCTGTGATCCACTCACATCGGGCAAGCCCGGCGGTTCACAAGTGCCCTCACTGTCACCGCACCTCCTCCACAATGCGGTAGTCCGTCCCGGCGATGATCTGCACGTAGTTCCGGACGCTGTCACGGTCCTTATTCAGTTCAGTTTTGACTTCCTCTTCAAGAGTATCCTTGGGAGGCTGGCCGAGCTTCGCCAGATGATCGCGTTTGATCTGGATCTTTTCCTTGAACTGGGACCAGGGAGCCAGAAGATGGCTTTCGCGTTTGGCCACATCCTTGCAAAGACCCAGTCGCCAGCCATTGCGAAGGCGGGCTTCGGTCCAGCCTTCGTGTTCGCCCTCACCAAGCAGATCGATATTGTCATTGTCCTCGATCAGGTCGAGAATGCCTGCCTGATCCGTCAACGGCCAAGGTGTGCCGTCATTGGGCACCAACCGTAACCCGACCAGAGACAGCACCTGGCCGATGCGCCGAGCAGCAGCACGGTTGTCGGACTTCATGAATTCCGCGAGTTCCGGATACGGAACGGGAACATCCCAGTCCCCCTTGATCGCCTGCTGGCGGTAAAACTCGTGGATCTGGGCGGCGATCTTTTCGAAGTCGATGGTCATGTTTCTTGCTCCACGAGTTTGAGGAAGTCATCAGCGTCGACATGTAGTGCGAGTTGGCTGCGGGCGGGGAGGTCGCTGCGGGTGAACTCCCCGGTGCGGCTGTTGAGGCGGACTTGTTCGGCAATCTTTTCCAGCGACCGGGACCCGTGTCGATACGCCTCGATCTGGAGGAAGGCGTTGAGGAGTCCGGCATCGATCTTCGGATCGACATTGAGATCCTCAATGCCCAGATGCACCCGCAGTAGCAAGGCCCGTCGCACAGGATAGGTGATGTCTTCCTTGTCGCGGGGGTTCGGCCCCAGGACGTTGATGAATCCGGCCAGACGGCTCTTGTAATCCGGGGCCTTCTTGAGCTTCAGCTCGATCTCGATGGCATCTCGCTTGTCCGACAGGGCCTTCAACAACGTGGTGTCGCCTGATACTTTCGCAGCCTCAATTGCTTCGAGCAGTTCTTCCGGAACAACACCGAAATCCTCAAACCGGGATTGCGTCCCACCCGCAAACACGAACACGCACTTCCCAATCGGATGCGTGGTCTGGCCCTCTTGAAACGTCCCGTCCTGCATCGGCCCCAGCAGGTATTGCAGCCACTCCAGATTCCGGGAATCGAACTCATCCCAGAAGACCACGGGCAGCTTCCCACGCAGCACGGCGTCGCGAATCTGGTGGAACAATCCATGCAGCTCGGACGCATCTTTGAACTGTGCCAGATTAAATTCCAGGGGGGGGGTGTCATCCTCAAACACCGCTTTCGCGAGCTGCTTCACGCCGAACGATTTGCCCGAACCCGGTGGACCGAAGGCCGCGATCGACAGCGGCTTGTCGGCCTTGGGATCACTCTGGTAACTCTTGAGTAACCGATGCAATGTCCGCAGGCTCTCGATCTCTGTCCGTTCCACGGAGAAGAGCTTGCCGAACTGCAGATAGGGCGTCTGCTGCAGCTGCTTCCGGCCATGCAGTGCGACTCGCCTGGCGAGGCCGAACAGCGGGATGGCCGCTCCACCGGATGTCCTCGATGGCGACCGACCGGCAATGATCGTCCAGGGATCCGTGCGTTTGAGGCTCTCGGGAACGTCGACCGTTCCATAGGCCCACTCGTGCGTCGCTGCCTGAATCTCCGTGGTCAACGTCGGGAATGGAAATCCCGGTATCCCCGTCGCCGGGGAAGTTGCAACCGGACCATGCCCATCGACGATCAGCCGCCGCATGGCACACAGTCCCGTGCGGACTCCCTGTTCGATCACTTTCATCGGCGGTTCCGCAAGCACAGCGGGTGGCATGAGCAACTGCGATACGATGGCAGCTGTCAAACAGGTCTGAAACCCGACCACGCTTCCATCGAGGCGATCATCGAAATCCCCTTCCAGTCGGGAGGGATCGAACACGAGGCGAAAAATCGGCGGGGCATCGGGCGGGAACTCGACGATCATCGCCCCATCAGCGTTGAGGCTCACCACCACGAACCGCAACGCCCGCAACCCGTTCAGATGCGGGTTGACCCGGAACTCGTCGACGAGATCGAGCGCTGCCCGCTCCCAAGAGAGGTTGCGGGAGACGAGCAGTGGTTCGGTCCGCAAGTCGTTGATCGAGACGACCGCAATACCGCGTCTGCCAAGGTCGGCGCTCGACCGGACCGTCGTCGGAACATTGTCTTGTGTCTGCCCTGACACAATTGTGTGCCACAAATCCCCAGAGGCCACCGGCCCCGAGAGCTTGATCACGAGCCACTCGGGCAATGGACGAGTCGCATCGACCAGGAACCGTGGCCAAGCGGTTTGCGCGGGCCAGCGCCGAAACAACAACCCGGCATCGTCCAGCACCACAATCCGATGATCGGCTGCCAGTGCTGCGGTGTTGATCGCCGCGAGGTCCAGATCGCCCGGGCCCGGACTAAATCCCAGAAGCTCCGCGATCCGCCAGACCTTGATTTTGCCCTTGAGGTCCTTGTCATCTCCTTTAACGTATTTGTGATAGGGGCGCATCACACAGAACCCTTTGGTCGATGTGTCCTTGATCCTGTCGATGTCGAATCCACACGCCACGGAAAACCGGCCCGGCGGTGTGCCCCCCAGCGAACGCAGCAATGCGTCCAGCAGCGCCGCTCCCCCCGGTGTCTCTTCAGACGATGTGTCCAGTGGAATCTGCAATCCTGGGCGACGTAACTGACCTTCGTAGATGTACCGATCCTGCACAAAGTCGCCCGTCACCAGCACAGACTGTTCGCCATCAGACATGATGCATCTCCCGGGTGGAATTGAATCCGATACCAGATTGTTCGCCGTGATTGTGACATATCGACACATGTGGATGCCAGCGAGTGACTTGTACGAAAGAAATCAACTCACAGGGTTTGGACTTCCCCACGATTCGTGGGCGCGGGGAAGTCCAGTGCCGAGTCTGTCAGGATACCGAATGCGTAATCCCTATTTTGACATCTCCTTCCCAAGCCCCGCTTGGTAACGCCTCTCCCCGAAGCTCCGCTTCGACGCGGGACAGACAACAGCAGGCGACGCTGCTTCCGCCAACCTCGTACTTTCCCGTCCAATCACCAACCACTCCCTTGAAAGTCATATCGCTTCAGAGTCTGATGAGTCATGGGGATGCGGCAGTGAAGTGAATTCTGGGCCATGGAGTGTCTCTCACACTCTCACGACTCAATGAGTGGCACACGTTCTCCCGGAGAAGCAACATGGGTCGGAAATGCTTTGCCATCATGCCGTTTGAAGAGGGGTTTGATGATATCCAGCGAATTGTCCAGAACTCGGCGGAGGCTTGCGGACTGATCTATTTTCGCAGTGACCGGCGGGAACAGGCGGGGAGTGTGTTGCGTCAGATTCTGCACGACATCCGGAGTGCTGCCGTCGTCGTGGCGGATATCAGCCGCCACAATCCGAATGTGCTGTATGAATTGGGAATTGCCCATCAGATTCTAGGGCCCGACCGCGTGGTGATTATCCGCCAGTCGGCGGACAAGTCGCCGTATGATGTCAACGAATACCGGCATTTGGTCTACAACCACAACGATCAAGGGCGGCAGGAGTTGGGCCGACGCCTGACGGAATATCTGAGCAAGGCAGCTGATATTCGCGCCGAAGAGGAGTCGTGGAACGTAGTCAAAGGTCCGTTGGCGCGGACACGTCTGATCGTTAGGGATCTGCACCGGCTCATCGACCGGGCCGGTCCCGAGGGCCTGAACGGGGTGACCATTCGATGTGTCGCCGGATTGGGATCTCTCGCCATCAGTGACCTGGAACCCCCGGAGCCAGCTTACGAAGATGAGTATGTCGAGCAGATGAGGGCCGAGCGTGATACGCTGCGAAAGGCGCTTCTGCAGGGTGCGAGATTGAAGGCCATTCTGCTTCCGCCGCGTCGTTTTGCGCAGGCCATGCTTCCGGATCGTTTGACGGCGCGCTATCAACGGTTCATCCGCTTGCTCGAAGGGCGTAGTGACTTTCCGCGAGATTCAGAGGCTGCGGCAGAGGACATCCGAGCGATGCAGCAGTGCGATTTCGTATTGACCCCGATTCCGTCGCCCAACGTGATGATCATTGGAGAGTCCATCGCCTATGAAGGTCTCAAACGCGGAGGGGGACCGGGATTCGAGCGGACACACTATGAGACCACTCCGGAGATTCTCAGTGAGATGATCCAGCAGTTCGACCGCTTCTTTGAGAACAGCCGCGCTGACATGGTGCGGACACACCCACCCGACGGGAGATTGCTTCAGCAGTTGAAAGATTGCTATGGCGACGCGACTGGCAAGTCTTGGCCGGAGGAGTCGGATGTGACGGGCAACCAGTCTTGAAATCTCACACGATGGCTGGTCTCCGCATGATTGTCGTCAAAGTAGTTCATGGAGGGATCACTCGTCCCCGGCACTCACCGCCTCATACGTCTGCCCAAACAACCCCTGATCCACCACCCACACGTCCGCCGGGTACGCCGGCTCGCGATCCTGGGAGTTCTTCAGCAGAAAATCCCCGGCCTTGCCGCTAAGTGTCCCCCAGGTGGCTTGGACCTCGAAGGGGTGGTCGATCGGTGTCGCCATGACGCCCTGGGCGTCGGGGTGCGGCTGGTACTTGCGCCAGCCATCGGAGGAGATTTCGTCGGTGGCGGTATATCGTTTGATCAGCGTCTCTTCGGTCTGCGGCCAGATGTCGCCCGCCTCGCCCCGGCAGAGATAGTGCCCCGCTGCCACTTGTTCTTCCCCCTCCAGTGTCCGGACGGTTTGGGCCGCGTCCAGCTGCCTGGCCCAGATCGGGCGAGTCTTCTTGGCATGAAACCATTGCCCGGCGGCGTTGGCTTCGTCGAGCAACGTTTTGTTCGAAACGGCGATCATGGCGGGACTGGTCGATTCAGGCATCGTCGAACTCGGTGGGGGAGTGGAATCGCAGCCGGGGAAACTGACGATCAACCATGTGGTGAACATGGCCATCACGATTCTCACAACCGGAGGAGATGAGCCGCCCCTGAGGAAAGCTCTGCCAAGACTGGTCATGTGGAACTCCCCTGATCGTGGTGATTCACGAGTCATCGCGATTGAGTGGCTGTGGTGTCAACAGGACTTCTTCTGAAGAGTGAGTTGCCATGACGCAGAACGTTGTCGAGCCTTGCGAATCTGTGGTTCCAAAATCTGTCTCCGCCGACGAACTGCCTTGGGATTATCAGTCCGATGAAGTGCTGGAATCGTACCTCGATGCATGATTGGAAGCGGGCTCTGGTTCAGCTGACCGCTCTCAGAATTTCCGGCGACGGTCTTTCCAACCCACCTCGTGCAGCTGGGAAATCTCCTGACATCAGGCCCACATCGACCTGCGATGCAGTACGCCATAAACGCGGAGTTCGTCGACCTGCCCACGCCACCGGCGGCGAGCTGTTCGCCCGCCACCTCGCCCAGCGGTTCGCCGCGACCGATCTCACGGTCAAGCCGGTCGTGTTCATCTGCGGCCAGCAGGACCGCGAGAACTTCGTGACAGCTGTGCGTCTGCGTCGACTGCTGGAGCACGAGTCCGCGACCGCGAAGGCCGGGCAAGCAGTACTGATCTTCATCTGGCTCCCCCGCCAACCGGCTCTGGCTGGCTGCTTGCGAGAGGAGACCGGCTTCATCTCGTTCGGCGAGTGCCGCACCTCGGCCAGCTACCAGGAGATCACCCACCCGCTACGCGAGAGACACTCGGCCAAGCGATCCATGCGGAACACGAAGCACACAAACTCGCCCCCCAGCCGCACCCGCACCCCGACCCTTGGGAGTCCACCCGCGACGACAACCGCGAATCGAGCCGCTCCGCCGCCGACCACGCCCTGATCAAACTGGCCGCCATCGGGAAGACGCTGCACGAGGCCCGGTCCCAGCCCAAGAACGCCGCCCCGCTGGTCGCTCCCAACAGCCCTGAGGAAACCCAACTGGCCCAGATGGAACACCACCGCTGGCTTGCCGAACGCCTGATGACCGACTGGCGCTATGCGGTCATCGGTGAAGATCAAGTCGTCATCGACGCCAAGAAGGATCAGCGGCTCAACCAGACAATCACGCCGTGGGGGAATCTATCGCAGGAAGAACGCGACAAGGATTTCGGGCAGGTGCGAACGGTCTTGGGGGCAACTCTCCAGAACTGAAGATTTAGTCTCGTAGGGTGGAACCAACGGTGGAACCAACTCGCTTTGGAGCGCAGGCCCACCCTTTCTGACTTCGCTGCGAAGCACGTCGCGAATCGCCGATCGACAGCGAGCGGCTGGCACGCGGAATACGAGCCCCCGAGCTGGAAGCGTCAGCGCCCGGAGTTCTTCTCACGCGCAGCTCACTCC